>JAVZQA010000121.1:0-2954 GCA_038881315.1 Methanomassiliicoccales archaeon | reverse complement strand
TCCCGAGAGACAGGGCAAGACTCGTTCCTTAACTAATTTTAATGCAATTGCCCATGCACCTTTCGGATGACAGATCTTTACGAAAGGGAGTTGAAGGGAATCTTAGGCGGGGAAGTGCGTTTTATTGACAAGATATGCAGAGACTTGCCCCAGGAACAGCTGGGCGCTTACAGGAGACTCAGAGAAAAGCACTTTTTAGTCATAAAGGCGGGCGGATCCCTCGGTGTTGACCTCATTGCAGTGAGAGGTAATTTCGCATTTCCGATTGAAGTTAAAAGTTCGGCGGAACGTGTGCTCAGGTTCAGCAGGAGCGAAAAGCTGGGGATGCAGGCGCAACGCATGAAGGAGGATTGCGAACATGCCGGGCTCGTCCCCACTTATGCATACAGATTGAAACGTGCAGAGGGTGATCCATGGCGCCTCTTCACCCTCCCCGGACTGAACATACGGCCTGACGGCATAGCGGGACTGCTTATGCGCCGCCTTCCAAGCATAGGCATGACGCATGAGGGAAATGGTATAATGCGCTGGGATGATGGACTGCTGCTGAGCAGGTTCATAGCCTATTTCATGGATATAAGCTGAATTTTACAATATAAGATGGATTAAATAATTCATGTGCGTTTACCAAATGCATACTATGTGTAAGAGAGAACGTTTTTCAAAAATCAGGCAGAGTAGCACTAAAGGCATTCCGGTAAGTTTGAATTCTCCCTGGTGTATGCCGGAAGCAGCTAGCGGGGGAATGAAAGGTTTGAATCACGTTGCCGAGAGCTTTTAGCCGGAGGGCGTGGCTCACCGGTGGGGCTGATGGTACAGTCGGTTAAGATTGGCCTGACCGGACTACCCGGTTCAGGAAAGACTAGCACTCTTTTGAGGCTTATAGAAATGCTCGAGGCGGAGCATAACACTGTGGGCGGGATGATAACCGAACCAATAGTGGAGAATGGAAGAAAAACTGGATTGAGAATACGGAATATGCTTTCCGGAGAGACAGGAAAACTCGCGCATACTTCCATCGAATCCAGGCACAAATACGGCAAGATGGGTGTGGATCTCGAGGTCCTTGAGAGTATCGGTGTCAGAGCACTGGAAGAGGCCATAGAAAAGGCAGACGTGATTGTTGTGGACGAAGTAGGGAAACTGGAAGTTGAGAGCGATGCCTTCGTTGAGGCGGTCCGTTCCGTACTGAAGGTTGATAAACCAGCAATAATAACACTGCATAAGAAGTCAAGGAATCCATTGCTTCAGGACATAAGGAAAAGGGATGATGTACGAATACTGGAAGTAACACCGATAAACAGAAATCTGCTCCCATACAAGGTGATGAAATTAATGAAGGGGCAGCTCTGGTAGCTTCCCTTCAGGAGGTGCAGGAAGGAGAAGCCTCTGTGCTTGTCCCCGAAAAACACAACGTAACAGGTCCTGGAAAGAAGGGAGGCGTCTTCTATAACAGGCAAATGGCTTTCAATCGGGACGTTTGCGTTTCGGTTCTGCAGTCGAATGGGCGACTGAGGACAGCGCTCGACGCCATGTGCGCAAGCGGCGTGAGAAGTGTCAGAATAGAAAAGGAAGTGCCATCGATAGAGCGCATCACTGCTTGCGATATTTCGCGTAAGTCGACCCTATTGGCCGGGATGAACGCAAGGCGCAATAACTGCAGCAAGATCGAAATTGTTGAAGGGAATGCACTCGCATGCATGGGTGAGAGTTCCTTCGATTATATAGACATCGATCCATTCGGCACCCCTGTCAGATTCATACTCCCTGCACTTATTTCTGTCAGAAGGGGGGGCATAATTGGTATCACAGCCACAGACACTGCAGTACTCTGTGGATCTGCCCCTGGTTGTGAGAGGAGGTATCTCTCAAAGGCAAGGAGATGGCCCTTCATGCACGAACTCGGAGTCCGTATCCTCGCCGGCTTCGTGGTGCGCATGGCGGCCTCAATAGATAGGGCAGCTATTCCTCTCCTCTGTATATCCGTCGATCATTACTTCAGGCTCTATTTCAGGGTTGAAAATGGCGCTTCCCTTGCAGAGAGGATGCTGAGGGAGAATGCATTCGCGTACTATGACCACAAAACCTTAGAGAGAGGTTTGACCGCCGGGGACACGGGCACTGTTGCAGGTCCGATGTGGGGGGGAAGATTGCATGAACCCTCGCTGCTCAAGGAAATGCGCCAGCCCCCGGCATGCACCAATGCGAAACGGTTCAAAAAATATCTTGAGCTGTGGAGAGCTGAGGCGGAGGCGCCCCCGCTATACTATACACTGGATGAGCTTTCACACCTGCTGCATGGCTATCAGCCCAAAATGAATGAATTACTTGCGAGTTTGGAAGGGAGCACGAGGACGCACTTTGAACCGAAGGGGTTCAAGTGCGGCCTTCGGTTGAGTGACATATGCGACATCGTTATGCAGCATTCTCTGGGCTGATATGCGTCAGACTTCCCAGCGGCCGGCAGTCGAGATATGTCTTAGAAAGCTGCTGAAGGGGTAGTAAATAGTGCTACCTGCCAGCTTGCCTGCAGAGTGCTGATATCATTGTCCACGCCGAAGTAGGAATAGCTTATCATGGGCAGGTTGCCCCCTGCCTTCGTTGGATTCAACAGACCAACAGATACTGGACTGACTGTGTAGCTTCTGCCCCATTGGGAACCAAAGACAGTCTGAACGGCGCTAGCATTCCCTGTTTGTGGATTGCTAACATCTCTGTAGGTTATGCCTGCTCCTGCATTATACGACACATTAAACACAGAAGCAGGGTTGCTTGTGAAAAAAGAGAATGAGACTGGGCCTGGTATAGTACTTGAATCTTCGGGACCCCATCTAAATAGCTGCTGTCCCTGCCATTTGTAATTCTCCCAGGACATGAGGGAGTGATAATTGATCGGGAGCCAATTGTCTCCCCACCAGCCTATGTAACCTCCAGCACTTATGAGCGGGTATTCA
>JAVZQA010000120.1:0-3020 GCA_038881315.1 Methanomassiliicoccales archaeon | reverse complement strand
GTCTAATGTTTTTCAAGGATGATGCAATATCCGTCAAACTGCTTGAAGCACTTAGACAGCTGGAATGGCTTGAATGCAGGAACATCGATATACCTGCAGTTGAAATGAGCGGAGCACACCGCACCACAGTGAGTTCTGTGGAGGCACATCGATTCCATCAGAAATGGGTTGACGAAAGAAGCTCGGAATACTTCCCGGACGTATTGCGCGTCCTCCTGAATGGGAGGGAAAGGGAGGAAAGATACAGTGATGCACTGAATGGTATCGATGAAGCCTATGAGGCGATGGCGCATGCACTTGATGATGTGCAGCTGATTATAACACCAACTGTTCTTGAGCTGCCGCCACGTATTGATGATGTGATCGGAAATGAATTTGCATACAGGCGACTGCTCGCAATTACCTCTGTGTTCAACGCTACTCGCACACCCTCAATTTCAATCCCTATTGCGGTGCATGGCGGTTTTCCTGTTTCGGTGATGATCAATTGTGACAGAGGTAAGGATGCCTTCCTGCTTGAGGTTGCAGAGCGACTGGAAAACGAGGTAAATAATATGGGCAGGCAAAATTCTAGCAAAAAATAGAGGAAAGGCTTATGCAGGTCTCATTCATCACAGATTTAATTTTTGGTCACATGGAGCATGATAGGAGATGAACGAAAGGGGGGAAGTACGATTTGAAAACAATGCTTCTATTTGTTGACGATGATGCGGCAACAAGGGATGCTGTGGCAAGATATCTTCAAATGATGTTTGACGTCGATGTAGAGACAGCTTCCAGTGGAAAAAATGCCCTCGAGATGGTTGAAAAGGGCAATTACGATGCGATAATAAGCGATTTTGAGATGCCCGGAATGAACGGCCTAGAACTGCTCGACGAATTGAAAAGCAAGAAGATTGGAATCCCGTTCATCCTCTTTACAGGAAGGGGAAGGGAAGAGGTAATCGTTGATGCGCTGAATAAAGGCGCCGAGGGATATGTGCGCAAAGGGGATGATCCCAAGGCAGTGTTTTCAGAACTGATGCATCTGGTCGACAGTGCCATTGAAAGAAGAAGAAGTCAGGAGGAGACACGGCTGGCGAAGGAAAGACTGGAATCTTTTCTCAAATATTCATTTGATGCAGTAGTGCTCTTTGATCTCAATGGGAAAGTGGTTGACACCAACCCTTCCTTCGAAAATATATATGGCTGGAAAAGGGAGGAGGCCATTGGACAGATCCTTCCAATGGTGCCGGAGAATGAAAGAGAAGGCATACTTGAAAAATTCAGGCTGATTATAAAAACAAAGGAAGGGCTCTCCTATTATGGCACTAGAAGGGGGAAGGGCGGCAGGCAGATGACCATGCAGATGTCCATCTCCCCCATCTGTGACAGTGATGGAAATGTAATAATGATAGCTGGTGTGGGAAGGGACGTCACCGATATAGTGACTGCAAAGGATCAGCTTGCGGTTAAGGCGGAGGAGATGCGTGTGATGCTCTCTTCCATTGGAGACGGGGTAATAGCCACAGACCCAAAAGGCCATGTGACATTCATGAACAGCACCGCAAGCAGGCTCACCGGCTACACAGAACAGGAAGCGTTGGGCCGGGATATAAGAGAAATCTTCCAAATTTTTGGAGAAATCACGGGCCTTCCTGCCACAGTACCAGTGGAAAAGGTCATTGCCGAAGGCACTGTGCAGGGAATGGCAAACAGCACTGTTCTCATCTCAAAGGACGGCACCCGTTTTGTGATAGCAGACTCTGCCTCGCCAATCACGGGAGTAGATGGTAGGCTAAGAGGCATCATACTTGTTTTCAGAGATGAGAGTGAAAGGAGAAGGATACAGAAACGCATTGCAGCGCGGAGAGCAGTCGCAGAGATACTTCAATCAAAACAGTATATAGAGGAGGCTTCGGCGGATCTGGCCATGGCGCTTTCCACTGAACTAGGCATGCAGGTTGCTGAAATATGGCTGCATGACGCAGAAAAGAGGTTATTCACACTCGCAGGCGAGGCCCACACGGCAGGTGTCTACGCTACTGTAATCGAAGCAGCAAAGGAAATACGCTTCGGAAGCCTGGAGGGGCTACAGGGACAGGTGGTTGCACTCCGCGAGAACGTGTGGGAGACAGACATTGGAAAAAGTGCCCTCAGAAGGAAGGAGGTTGCGCTTGCAGCCGGATTGAAAAGCGTGATTGCCATCAGGATAAAAAGCAGGAACGAGGTGGAAGGGGCCATACTTCTATTCTCCGCCTTGCCGCTTGATTTGGATGAGGCTCTGCTGAATACACTTGATGACATAGGAAGGCAGATAGCCCTTTTCATTGTGGAGGGCAGGGAAAGAAGGATGCTTCTGACGCGCAACAAAGTAATGGAATTGATGAAGGATGGGGTTGTCATAGCAAAGGGCGAACATGAGCTGAAAATCCTATACACTAATCCTTCCCTCAGAGAGTTTGCAAATCCTGACACAGACAATTTGATTGAGTTTGCACACAGGACATATGGTGAGAAATTTGCATCCGAACTCCACAGATCCTGGAAGGAGGGGAAGGCGAGATCCTCAGAGATAATCAGGATAGACAGGAATGGCATCGTCTATTATCTGGACATTTCATTCTTCCCGGTAAGCAATGATCACGGGGTGGAATGGGTTCTGCTGCAGAAGAATGTTACTGAACTGATGGAAATGCTTGAAATGCTGAAAAAGGCAAATCAGAAGCTGAATCTGATACAAAGCGTTGGAAGACATGACATGTTCAATCACCTGCAGGCATTCGAAACCTATCTGCAACTGCTGCCGAAAATGAATGAAAGAGAACAGGCAGAGGAAATTATGCAGAGCATGGAAAGAGTCATGCAGCGCATCAGGGAGCAGCTTAAGGTTGTTGCAGAAATACAATATTCGGGAGCACCGAGGTGGATAAATGTCAGAAAGGTGTTTGAGGCTTCGGCCCAGGGTGTTGAAAGGGTGGGAATAACTATAACATACACGGGGCATGAGGTTGAAATACTCGCAGATCCGCTGCTTGACA
>JAVZQA010000119.1:0-3036 GCA_038881315.1 Methanomassiliicoccales archaeon | reverse complement strand
CGGTGATGTATGTAGCTGCTGCATTGAGCGCACTCGCTGCATTCTACTTCACACGGGCAGACGTCTCGTCGTCAGAGCAGGAAGTTCCTTCGACATCCTCATTATGATATCTCGATTGTACCGTCATACAGTACAGTTATGCTAAGCGCTCTTGTCAGCCTTCCATTCTTCATATTTTTCGAAGCCTTGAGCCGAATACCATAAAGGGCATCGATTATGTTCCCTTTTAGTTTAATTCCTTTCCTGTCTGTCGCATCAAGCAGCAATTTACCCGCATCGAGTATGTGCGTCCCAACAGGAATTACAAGTGTCACCGCTGCCCCTGTAAGCCTCACCATCTCTAAAGTTCTTGAAGCTCGTGCAATGTTTCTATGGGCTCGCTTTTCAAGTATGGAAACGTTTTGTCTAGTTATTCCAAGCTTGCGCGAAATCTCCACCTGGCTTAGGCCATCGGCCCTCATTGAGAGTATCTGAAGCTGTCTCTCCGTGAGTAATCCGCTTTCGAATGTCATAGTGTCTGCATTGACGTAGTGGTACTTGTCATTTGCCAAAAGTAAAATATTAGCATTTTACAATCGGTTTCTCATGCGGAAGCGAACGATTGCAATTCTGTTCCTTGTAATTGCAGTCGGCATCGCCTCAGCCTACGCAGGCTTGGAGCAATCACACACACCCTTGCTTACTGTCTATGTTGCCGACGCCTATACGCAGGAAGCGCAATTCATGCTCTCTGCATTTCATAACTCCACAGGCATACAAGGCGCAATAGGCAGGGCTGGAGGAGCTTTCGTTCTTGCAAGAGAAATTGCGCAAAATGGTGGAGCAGATGTATTCATATCCGTATCCCTACAGGCTTTGGACAAGGCGTATTTGAGGGGGGGATACAGCGGATGGGGGATTGCATTCGCCTCAGATCAGATGGTGATTGCATATGCTCCCCATACTCAGGCAAACAGCGCCGAAGAAAAAATAATTAATGATTTTGCCAGCGCTAATGCCACAGGAAACAGAAGTGCGTATTTCCAAGCGTTCGATGCACTGACTTCTGGAAGTGTCAAGGTGGGTATTTCCAATCCTGAGGAGGATCCGGCCGGTTACAGGGCATGGCTCGTTCTTGAAATGGCCGGTAATTTGTACGCTAATAATACCACCTTCTTCAGTCACAACGCTTTGTCGAATAATGCAGTCATCACTGCTGGAAGCGCAGCAAACCTTGTTTCACCGCTCGAATCGGATTACATACAGTTTCTTTTCATATACAAATCTGCGGCCATTGCCAAGCATTTAAATTACATTGAGTTACCTAACGAAATCAATCTGGGTTACCCTTCCTTTGCCAGCTTCTACTCAAATTTCACTTACCCGCTTTCTACAGGGAATGTTTCGGGTTCGCCTATTTATCTCCTCGTGACTGTTCCGGCCAACTCCCTCCTCACCAGCTACGCTTTTCAGTTTGTCGACTTTATTGTTCAGAACAGTTCCCTCCTGCTGCGCTTTGGTCTACATCCGTTACATCCGTCTCTACTCTTCTCATCTGAATCAAATGCTCATTTGGACACATTGCTGAAGAGCGGTGAAATAGTCAATGTAGGGGGCATATAGCCTTGAAAGGAGACCTAGTCCGCGTCATAGCTATATTTGGAGCCATCCTTCTTTCTCTGCCCATATTATTGCTCTTAATTCTTGGATTAGGGGTATACAGGAGCAGCGAGGGCTTTAGCCTGACTTTGTTCAGGTCAATGGGGCTTACCATAACCGCCTCTTTAATCTCTTCAATCATAGTCTTCGCTCTCTTCACACCACTTTCCTTCATGCTTTCCAGAAGGAGGAATGCCTTTCTTGAGTCTATTTCAGATCTGCCTGCCTCCATTCCTCATCCTATAGTCGGAATCGCTCTGCTGGTGCTTGGAAGCAATTTAACCCCTGCGGGTGCCCTTCTGAACAGAATAGGTCTAGGCCTCTTCGATACCTTCCAGGGCATGGTCGCAGCACTCGTCTTTGTATCAGCGCCTATCTACATCCGGGCTACCCAATCCCTATTCGAAGGTATGGATCGTGCTCCGGTCGAATTTGCATCAACGCTTGGACTCGGTAATACCTCAATCCTCTACAGGATTCTGTTACCCAAGAAAAGAAGGGAAATAGTGTCAGCGATGCTTACCGCTATGAGCCGAGGCATGAGCGAATTCGGCTCACTCGCTATTCTCGCATATCTCGTCCTCAACGGCCCATTTCCAGGAACCGAACCATCTTCGGTTCTTGTTTATCAGTACTACGGATACTTCGGCCCACAGGTTGCTGTTACTGCTTCTGCAGTCTTGATCCTCTTTTCCTTGCTGATAACCGTCCTAATAAAGTTGATTTCAGTTCATCCGGACAGAGCGTTAAGTGATGTTCATTGATAGATGCTGAATTTGTGGTCAGAGTGGGTGATTTCCGGCTACATGCAAAATTCAGTGGAAGAGGTTTAATATGGATCACTGGCGAGAATGGAAGCGGGAAAACCACCCTTCTCCGTTCTATAGCTGGCCTACTTCCCATTGAAAGTGGTTATATCAATCTCAATGGCAGGGATGTTTCCTCGTTACCCTTGGGGGAACGTCATGCGGTTTACGTGGAACAGCGCAGTGTGTTTTCAAATCTGCAGGTTCGCAGTCATCTGGATATCGCGAGGCGTCCTGATTTTGGTGAGAAGGAAAGAGCTCATGTCTGCAGCATGCTGGGCATAGATTTCGACGGTCGGGTGTCTGCTTTGAGTCTGGGAAGTAAAATCAGGGTTGCGGTTGCCACTGCTATCCTTTCCCCTCTCCAGTTATTGTTGCTGGATGAAGTGCTCGCCTCAGTGAGCCGCACTTATGAATTTCTGGAGAACCTGATGCTTCTGTCAAAGGAATATGATTTCGACATAATGGTTGCCACTCCTAATCCCCACACTGTTGGCCAGACCACATTTGAGCTTATTGATGGCTCGATGCGCCAACGGACTGAATAAAGAGTAGAGATCCTTAAGCAATTAAATTAGTGAAATTAAATCAA
>JAVZQA010000118.1:0-3192 GCA_038881315.1 Methanomassiliicoccales archaeon | reverse complement strand
ATTCTCATTTCTCTTCTTCAGGAATACAAGCGTCTTAGCCATGTTCTTGGGCATGCCAGTATTGACGAGAAATTCAACAAGCATCTCGTCCTGTTTGGTAAAGCCACGCGACGGCATAGAATCCAAGGAGATTTAAGCTTGCGCGCATATAAATTATTTTCTATATTCAATCGAAATTGAAGGTGCGACATCTGCTGCATATGTATTTCTGAGTATGAATCAATGAACTGTTTGACGCATATACAATAACATGCAAAAGACAAAAGTGTTTTTATAGAAGAAAATCCCTCGAAACCGGGAGGTCGTCGCATTTGAAAATGCCAAAGATAATTATGGCATACTGTCCATACTGTCTCTCCCACACCGAACATGATGTGGAGAGGGTAAGAAAACGAAAGGCGTCAGAGCTGAGACAGGGGCAGAGAAGATTCAGGCGTGTCACTAGCGGATATGGTGGATTTCCCAGGCCGAAACCTGAAGGGAGAGAGAAGCCCACTAAACGTGTTGCCCTCAGACTTAGGTGCAAGAAGTGTAAGAAGGCGTACCCCATTCCGGGTGTGAGAGCAAGAAAGTTCGAACTGGTGGAATGAAGCTATGAGCGGGGACAGAGCAAAGTTTGTAATTGTTAAATGCGCGGATTGCAGCTCCGAGCAGATTGTATTCGAGAGAGCATCGACAGTGGTCACATGCAAGATATGCGGTGCCACAATAGCCTCCCCAACAGGCGGGAAGGCAAAACTTAGAGCGGCGAGCATTAGGGCGGTGGAGGATGCAACAGGTACAGGAGTATCCTGAAGAGGGCGAACTGGTAGTCTGCACCGTACAGAGTGTCAAGAACTTTGGAGCCTTTGTCACTCTCGATGAATACGGTGGAAAAGAGGGTCTAATCCATATAGCCGAAATATCCACTGGCTGGGTAAAATACATAAGAGACTATGTGAAGGAAGGGCAGAAGATAGTTTGCAAAGTAATCGAGGTTGACAGAAATAAAGGACATGTCAACCTCAGTCTCAAGCAAGTAAATGAGCACCAGCGCAGGGAAAAGATACAGCAGTGGAAAAATGAAAACAAGGCTAGAAAGCTGCTGGAAATAGTTGCCTCCAGGAAAAACAACAATCCGGATGAGTTCCAGGCTGAAGTCGGCGCGCCGCTTATAGATCATTTCGGTTCACTCTATGCTGCATTCGAGGCTGCAGCGTCGGATAAGAATGCACTTAAGAGGGCTGGTTTTTCAGGCAGCTGGGTTCAGGACTTCATATCCGTTGCCAAAGACAATATTGCACCTAGCCAGGTCAAGGTAACAGGCGTGCTCGAAGTGACCTCCCCAAGAGCAAAGGGTGTGGAGGATGTGAAAAATGCCTTGCAGGAAGGACTTGTGAAAGAGGAGGATGTCACTGTTGACATACAGTATTTGGGCGCACCGAGATACAGGGTAGTTGTAATTGCAGGCGATTACAAGAGGGCTGAAGAGGAACTGAAGAAGAGCACCGAACGGGTGGTTAAAGCAATAACAAAGACGGGCGGAATGGGGAAGTTCAGCAGAGAGGGATGAGGCAGGTTTACATGCGGACTTTGATAAGGAGATGTCCAAAATGCGGCAGATACACACTTGCAGATGCGTGCCCGGAGGATAGAACGCAAACCAGAAACACTGCCCCACCCAGATATTCACCACAAGACAGATATGCTAAATACAGAAGGGCGCTTATGGAGAAATTGAAGGAAGAGGGAGTTACTGATGCAAGACATTGAAGTGCGGTTCCTTGAAAGACCAGTGCTGAGGAATCCAATTTTTATTGAAGGTCTGCCGGGCGTCGGCAATGTCGGTAAGCTGGCTGCAGAGCATCTCATAGATCAGCTAAAGGCCGTGAAATTTGCAGAGGTAATTTCCAAATATTTTCCACCACAAGTGCTGGTCCTGGAAGATGGTCAGATAAGACTGGTTTGCAATGAGTTGTATTACGTCAAAAGGGAGGACAAGGATGATCTGGTCTTCCTGGTTGGTGATTATCAGGGCATATCGCCGGAAGGGCAATATATGCTCTCCGACAGGATGCTGAACATAGCGAAGGAACTGGGTGTAACTAGAATCTTTACCCTTGGAGGATATGGTGTTGGAAAGATGATAGAGAAACCCAGAGTTTTGGGTGCAGCCACAGACTCCGAGCTTGTGAATGAAATGAAGGAACTGGGTGTAGTATTCTCCAAGGGAGAACCTGGGAGCGGGATTGTTGGAGCGAGTGGCCTTCTGCTTGGACTGGGCAGACTATACGGTATGCGCAGCGTTTGCCTGATGGGCGAGACGTCAGGCTATTTTGTAGATCCGAGGGCGGCAGAGGTCGTTCTGAATGTACTTGTGAAGGTTCTGAATGTTACAATAGATTTTGATGCACTCAGAGTTAAGGCACAGCAGATTGACCAGCTTACTGCAAGACTCAGGGACTTCGAGATGCAGCAGTCTCAAGAGCCGAGGACAGAGAGGTCTGAGGATCTCGGATACATCGGCTGAATTCTTCCATGCGTCAAACAAAAAAATAAAAGGGGGAGGTAAGCAATACAAAGGAATTTAGAGTGCATCCCATCCCATACTGACCCAGTATTGTTCCCTTCTTCTTTTTCTCCGCCCTATTTGAGGAATTTTTTCTGGAGTTCCTCCATCTCCTGAAGAGATCTCTGTAGATCGACCATCTTTTTCATCTTATCAGTCACTTTCTCTATGCGCTCATATATCAAATCCCGCACTGCAGCACGTATTGCCTCGGATCTCGATGGAAAATCGTTCACCCTGACCAGCATATCCAGCGCTTGAAGGTACTGTAGAGGCAGCCTGATCGTCACCTTCTCCAGGTCAGGGAGGATATCTTCGTTGTCGTTCATTGTACTTCCATCAGACCTCTTCTGTCGGACATATGACATTTCTGTATTTAATAATTCACTCGCAGAATTCACTACGAAATAGAGCGGAATATGAAAATATCTGATGGTTGGAAGGCATCATTAAAACCTGCACATATGCTTCTCCACGTCCTGAAGCAGGCTGCGAATCACTGCTGTAGGAGAATGCTGACTTGATTGGCGCACCCTACAAAGAGATCAAAGGGAGAGGGATGTAAATCAAATATTGTGTATTTGCTCTTTCAACATCAATCGCGTTATATGAACAGGATATACAAATTCCATTCTTCTTCCTCT
>JAVZQA010000117.1:0-3196 GCA_038881315.1 Methanomassiliicoccales archaeon | reverse complement strand
TTCTATACATGAATAAGAATGTTCTGGCGCATTATGGTCTGCCTGTTCCTACCAATTTGACCATGCTTCTCAGCGATACACAGCAGTTGGTCAAAGACGGATTTGACAACGCCAACAATGCACCATGGGGCATTTCAGCGAATGAGGGAGGCTGGGCCCAGTTGCAGTTGTGGGAAAACACGTTCCTTGCACTTGCCGGTCCGAAGCTTTACAATGAATTCACATATGGAACTTTGAACGTTCAGAATCCGACCGTGTCCAATCTGATTAATGAGACAGACAGCTTGTTTGTTGCTGAATCCCAGTACGACTATCCCGGATGGCAGTCCATGTCGTGGACACAGATGGCCACTGAACTTGTGGAAGGGCATGTGGCATTCTTGACTGCAGGTGACTTTGTGACCAATTACATGTATGATTTCATGAACACAACGTCCTATCCGGCGATTTCCCCATACACAAATCAAAGCAATGTGACAGTACTCGTTGAGCCATTCCCTGGCACATCGTCATATTTCGTTGTTAACTTAGATGCAATTGGAGTTCCTTCAGGGCCAACTGCACCAGCAGGAGAGGCTTTCGTGAAATACTGGACTTCTTATGATGGGAACAAGATCTGGACACAGTGGAAGGGTATCTCCTACTGGAACAACGTAATTACAGATTACTACAACACACCCGAACAGTGGTATATGTATCAGCGGCTTATCAGCACCCCGGCATCTGACTTTGTGTATGCGCTTTCAGACGGCGGTCTATTCGCGAGTCCATCTACAACGCTGGAGGGAGACCTACTCACACTGCAGCAAAGTGGCAGTTCCGGTGTCAATTCGTGGAACAGTGCAATTGTCTCTCAGGTTCAGACAGAAAAAGCCTCTTGGCTCTCCGCAAACTCTCAGAACCTTGGATATCTATGATTTCCAGGACATCCATTTGGAGGTTATCTTCCGCCATGGGCTAACTCAACCTACAACCAGACAGGTTCAGGCAGCAGAGCAGTGAGCCCAGTTTCAGGGGTTCAGAGCCTATCATCAAGTGGTGCAATGCAGGCAGTCAGAACGAGGACTGAAACGAACATGCTGTTTATGAGTCACACATTCAGGGCCACTGTGAGCAACTACGAGTCATCTAGAGAAAGGGCTGCATGAGGGATATGCCTTCATGAAGAAAAGCACAATTCTTTTTTACCTCCCTGTTTTATTTTTTTCTGCGGTTCTTTTGTATTTGCTAGTTTGGAATGTTTATTATTCCTTTACAGATTGGTCAATACTAAACCGTATTCCCAAGGTGGTAGGTCTCTCCACGTACTCTCAGATCTTCAGTGACACAAGGTTCAGAACTGCAGTCATACATTCGTTCGAATTATCTGGTGTACTAGTGCTTGCTGGAAACGCGCTGGGGATCCTTATTGCAGGCCTATTGTATGCTGTTAAGAACAGCAAACTACGCATAACTTACATGTCTCTCTTCATCTACCCACTCACTATCTCGATGTCCGCAAACGGACTCATTTTCCTGTGGCTGTTCAATCCGGAATACGGTATAAACTGGCTGCTTAGCAAGTTACATCTTCCCACTTACACATGGTTTGCTGCTACGTCAACGGAATTACCTAGTCTGATACTGATCATAATATGGGCATATACAGGCATAGCTATGCTGTTCTATCTCGCTTCGTTTATCAATGTGGATAAATCAATTGTAGAGGCAGCACGCATGGATGGGGCGGGCTTCTTCAGAATATTTGCAAGAATATTGGTTCCAAATTCACTCAATGGCTTGATCGTGTCTACGGCATTGTTGTTCCTTTTTTCATTCAGAGTATTCAGCCTTCCATTCGTAATATCAGGCAATGCTTCAGATATCTACTACCAGACGCTGCTCACGTATCAGTACTACAAATTTGCTAGCTCATATTTTGCACAATCGGCTGCAGCCTCAACAATAGTTGTCGTGATTGCTTTGGCAATAGTGGTTCCATATGCCATGCTTGGAATGAAGAGGTGGTCCCATCACTGAAAATGTAGAGTACAAGAGGAGCACAGTAAGCCCAGTCATTAGAGCTGTAATACTTCAGCTTGTTATTCTCATACTCATCGTAATCTGGCTGATCCCTGCATACACAATGATAATAAACGGTTTCAAAAGCAACACACTGATTCAATCGGCTGAACCGACTTTAGTTCCTCCTTCCATTGGAACACTGCTTGCCTTCAAAGAAGAGTGGGCATCATTGCAGGGGCCAATCGTCAACAGTATGGAGGTCATAATTCCAGTTGCTGTGATAAGCACAGTTTTCGGCTCTATGGCCGCTTATTTCTTTGATATGCTCTCCAACAGCTTTTCTCAAAGACTGCGTATACTCAGCAATGCAGCATTCGCAGTCATAGCCCTTGGCACATTCATGCCCTATCAGGCCACGCTTATGCCGCTCACTAGACTCATGGCGGATCTCGGAGGGCTTGAGACATATTGGGGGCTGTTGTTCTCCTTCCTCATATTCTACTTACCGACAGGGGCGCTACTCATGTCTATCTTTATGTCGGTGGTTCCTGCGCGGCTGTCAGAAGCGGCCCGTCTAGACGGTGCTGGTGATCTCCGTATCTTCTTCAGAGTTATCCTGCCTGCGGTCATGCCTGGATTCATAGCAACATTGATTTTTATTTTCATTATGTCATGGAACGTATTCTTCATTCCTCTCGTACTGGTGACAAATCCAGCATCTCAGCTAGTTCCAGTCACAGTGATGTCACTTACCGGCGGGTTTGCAACACTGTACAACGAAACCTTCGCAACGGCTGTGCTTGCCTCAATAGTGCCCCTCGCATTGTTCATATTCATGGGCAGATATTTCATAAGAGGGCTCATGGCGCTAGGCTCGGGTGGAAAGGGGCTGTAACCATGGTTGAAATCAATGTAGATGGAGTGAGCAAAATCTTCAAAGCCAGAGGGAAGTAAACAACTGCGCTAAAGGAAGTGCACTTGTCGGTCAAGAGCGGAGAATCGTTTGGAGTGCTGGGTCCAAGTGGAGCTGGTAAGACAACGCTGATGAGGATTGTTGCAGGTCTTGACGTGCTATCGGTCGGAAAAGTGCTTTTTAACGACGAAATTGTGTCAAGAGACGGAAAGCTAATTGTACCTCCAGAAAAAAGAAAGATCGGCATGGTTTTCCAGAACTGGGCCTTGTACCCGAATA
>JAVZQA010000116.1:0-3255 GCA_038881315.1 Methanomassiliicoccales archaeon | reverse complement strand
GGAATTGAGGTCGTTATTCAAGAAGAAACAGGATATGGAAAGAGAGCAATCACTGCGCTGATGGGAAATTTAAAAGAATTAAGAGTCCTGGTGAATGGAGGGAGCAGCGGGATAGGGCTTTCCATTGTGAAGGCACTTGCAGGAGAAGGGGCTTTCGTCGCAGCTTCCTCCAGGGGCGGGCAAAGACTCAGGGATACAATACAGTCCTTGAAGAGGGAAGGACTGGAGGTATTTCCACTGATCATGGATGTGGAAAACAGGGAGAGCATAGCGGAAGCCACAAGGCTCATCGAGGCGAACTGGGGGGGCATAGACGTTCTATTCAACTCTGCAGGCGTTTGGATGAACGCGTTTAATCCGAACTTTACCGAAAAATCCAGACCCTTCTATTCTTTTACGGAGGAACAAATCAGGAAGGCATTGGAGATAAACCTGATGGGCTACCTGGCGGTGATACGGGCTTTTATTCCATCATTCCTTGCACAGGGAAAGGGAAGAATTGTGAATGTGGGTATGGATGAACAGCTTTTTTTCACAAGAGGCTTCTTCCCAATCACTGTTTCCAGGGGGGCCACGTTTGCGATGACCATGGCCATGGCAGCAGATCTGGAGGGGAGCGGCATCACTGCCAACTTGCTTCTGCCCGGAGGCTTTGTAAATACTCCTTCCATGCCCTCCAGCCTTGCAGAGAAACACTTTGGGACTTTGCTCTCCCCTGATGTAGTCGGTGAGGCAGCGCGCTTTCTCTGCTCAGAAGAGGCAGAAGGAGTGAACGGCCAGGTGATCAGAGCAAATGGCTTTGGTGAATGGCTTAGGGACTGGAGGAGAAAGAAAACGGATGAGAACAGTCAGGGAATGCGCTCGTGAATCGAAGTCGCCCTCACAGCAATAAGAACTATGGAGAGAATCATAAGGGATACGCCTGCAATCTCAAGCGGTATCTGGAAAGGTTGATAAATGTAAAACTCAGCATAGGCGGCAACGCTCACTTGGGCCCGCCCCTGACTCACCAGTGTCAGATTAATGAAATAGTTGTTATCCTGATACTGAACAGGCAAGTAAATATTGGATGTGGTCCCGTTGAGATTCCCGTTGGCCACCAGGGACTGCTGGTATGATGAACCATAGAAAGTATTGACGTAGGCATATGTGTATATGGAGTAAGACATGTACATTGCTTGTGATGTCTTCACCACAACATGAGTAATGTCACCTTCAAGAATGGAGAAATAGACAGTTACTGTCTGGTTGTGTCCTATGGTGAAACTGCCATTCCCGCTATTGATCTTGATGAGCTGTCTGTAATGGAAGATGGATGAGACTTCGAATAATGTTATGCCTGCAAGCAGGAGAAATATAAAGACAATAATGATTGTATCCTTTAGGTAGCGCGATGCAGAGGTGCGAAACCGCCTCCCTATACCCGGTTTGCGTTCTCTTATGCCAGCTATCGTGTCCACCTGACACGTTAATTGTTGCATTCGGAGTATTAAGGTTTCCTAGCCTCTACGGTTCGGGTATTCAGACATGAATTGTGGATTGGGGCATTCAGTGGCAAGGTTTATAAAAAGAGGCCTCTATTGTTAACACATGACGCAGAAGGTTCCAGAATTGTACAAGTGCTGGTTCTGCGGACGCGAATACAGAACCAAGCAGGAAGCAGATGCCTGCCATAACGCCGGCAGCTATCCGCTGTATAAAGACGGAACCAAGAGAAGAAGGAGCCTATTCGGCAATTAGGAGAGGCAGACCTGCCTGAAAGGACAATGGGCACACTTCCATCTTTCATTTGTTCTTACATACGGACCTGTCCTGACCTCGTTTATTAAATCGACAACGTATTCCCTGCGCGCAGCATCCCATGGAATTGTAAAGGTTACATTCGGATAAATTAGCATGCCGTACGGCACAAATCCCATCGTTTCCTCGACAATCAGACAGTAGGTAAGCAATTGTGCCACATCCCATTCGCGCGGGTTCCCATTCACCTCCGCTGACTTCATTTCAACAGGAACAAAACCACCGCCCCGTCTTAGCACCATATCCGGTTTTCCAGCAACAGCAAACCTACGGCTCAAGAGGATACCTGTGTTTTCCGGCCGGAAGCCTATGTATGTTATCCTTCTTTTCACCACCAAGTAGACAAGGAATAGAATAACAGCAATGAGGAAAATCAATGCAACAACCATATTATCCCTGCAGCCAAAAGGCAGAATGAGGAGATGAGCAGCAGCAATGAAATGAGTCTGTATGGATTACGCCTTTCAAATGTCTCATGCATTCTGATTCCCCTGTCTCTTGCAGCAATGACTTGTGAATCCGCTCTCTCAAGATGAGGGTAATATTCTTCAAAAAAATATTTCATCTGACAGAACGCATATGTTCCGATACGCGAGGCACTAATCGGCCTGACACCCTCAGGTTTCCGCATGCGCATGTCTCAATAACTGCATATAAAAACATAACCGTCGGCTGACCGTCTGACATTATGCAAGCACAGTATCTGCGTATTCCTCTTCCACTTCAATCCCCTTTTTCCTCAGCAGGGTGAGATACCTCTCCAGATGCCCCTCGATCATACCAAAAAATTCGGGCGGCCTGACACCAGTCTCCAGCCCCCCATCGAGCACAATGCGAGCCATGGCATAAGCGGAGAAGCCTGTCATTCTGCCCATGGAGGAGAGGCCATTTCTACCATCCCATTTATCTACGCAGACATATCGCTTAACCCTTCGGTCCCTGCCTTCCACGCAGGTCAGACACATATCACGCTTACATCTCACCACCGACAGCAATCTTTCTGTCATCTTTCTGGGAGAAGTACTGCCTATCTTTTCCAAGGAAAAGAAACCCATATCCCTCAAACGCTTCATCAGTTCGAGATGGCCTGAGTATCTGAATGTAAGTTCAAACAGCTCCTTTGTTTTGAGCGTGCGCAGTAGTGTTCGAAGGCCATCTGAGTAGAAGGCTTCAAACTCCGCACCCTTGAACTTCACTCTTTTGATGATTTCCAGCGGATCAACACTACCAACGCTTCCCTCCGAAACAAGCCTTGCAGGCCTCACATATTCATCTATAAGACCTTCAACATTGAAGGTAACTGCATGCAGCATTGTTTCCCATCCATCCAGTGGGAGCCCTCCCACATAGATGCCAATGCGTTCGTACCCTTCCCTAAACAGCTTTCCGGCAAGCACATTGGTTAGACCTGGTGCATATCCAGCATCAGGCACGTATGTTACACCGTATTTTACG
>JAVZQA010000115.1:0-3261 GCA_038881315.1 Methanomassiliicoccales archaeon | reverse complement strand
AAGATATGCGAAGGTGAATTGATGCCATTTAGAAGAGGGGCGCAATATTCAGACATTGGATATAAATACACGCAATCTGAGAAATAAGGTAGAACATTTAGGAACGGGTGATACATAAAAATACAGTTATTGTATATGTGTTATAAATTAATTTACAAGTAAGAATATTCAAGGAAACCATTCCATGAAGCAAGCGGCAGTACAGCTCTTCATTTCAAACAGCACGATACATGGGATGGCAACGTCTACCGTATATGAAATCGCGATCTTTCGTAGTCACTGAAAGCAAATATCACAACAGCTATGAAGCTTATCCTAAGAAGGCAGTTATGGGCTGAGGCGGAATTGAACCGCCGACCTCCGCGTTTCATACCCAGTGGATGTAAGCGCGACGTCATAACCCCTAGACCATCAGCCCGCCTGGCTCTTCTGTCTGGGGGAAGGAATAACGAGTTAAAAATAAAGTTGTTCCTCCCTCACGCAGCGAGTCATATCGTCTCCTTGATTTTGGTGTAGTAAACCGCGTTTGTGGTGCTTGCGCGAAGTGCGATTTCAAGCACTGTGCCTCTTGCATACTCCTGTCTCAGATTCAGCACAGCATAATAGCCGACGAAATGTCCCACAAGACTCCCGTTACCCGGAAGCGGAGTTTCATTGACAGAGACAACATAAACGGAAGCTGCAACCGGACCCAGTGTTGCATCCGTTATCACTGCCGCAAGATGAAGCGCCCCTTTACCCAGAGCACCGACAGGCGCAGTCTGATTTGAACCTCCAATTACACGCCCCCAGGTTCCGACGGAGGTCACATAACTGCTTGAAAGGCCCCCCTGTGGGGAAAGAGGAACTGTGGAGACGCTGAAAACCGCCTTGCCCCCCTCATACACATTCATATCATAATACTCCTGCAGTGGCTGAAACGTCCTGTTGAGCGAGACATGGGCCATTCCGTCCGACGATGTGAGTGTGGTGACGACCCTGTCATAAATTCCATAGAAATTGAATTCGAAAGAGAGGCCTGCTATCGCAGCCCCGGACTGATTGAGAACTATTGCAAGCAGTGACCCGTCTGAATTACCAGAGCCCTCGAATATCCAGATATCCGGTGCCGGGGGAAAATATACGTTGCTGCTGTACCTGTAAACGGCAAAGAAGATCGCTGAAAGAACCACAAGCAGTACGACGAAGAGCACCGAAATCCTCCACTTTCTTTTCCTCTTCCTACCGGAATTCAATATCCATCTCTCCGACAGCCATCATTGCCCAATGCGCCGGTATTTATCTCTTTTACAGTCCTGGAAACCAACGCAGCTGTTTATCAACTGCCAATGTCGATCCCGATTGGAGTGCCGGGTAAATGGAGAGGCGAGGAAGGACAGTCCTGCATTATGCATGCAGTGCCTAAGTATTGCTTGCAAGTGGAGAGTGAAAATTCAACAGGGATGATGAAGAGCATATGCATCTGAGGAAATAAGCGAAGTCCGAAATACAGAAAGGCGCAATGACAGACAGATTTCTGTTGATTTGTCGGATGGCCCTTTGCAGCATATTGGAAAAGCATTACACCCGAAGGGCGGAACTCCCCATGGTTGTGTAATGATGCAGTGAAAGGGGCAATCTTTTGACATCTAAAGATCAATCACAAAAGTTTTTAACTTTTTTAAGTAGGAAGACATATATGCTTTATATGAAACTGCTCCACACATCGATTACGGTAAAAGACATGGATGACAGCATCAGGTTCTACACTGAACATCTCGGAATGAGGCTCTCAAGGCGTAGAGAGATACCAGAGAACAGGGCGGAAATTGCCTTTCTCGAAATGGAAGGAACAGACCATGCGATCGAATTGACATGGTGGAAGGACAAGAAAGACTATGCGGAAGGGGACCAGCTCGACCACATAGCCTTTTCAGTGGAAAACCTGGACGAATTCATAGAGAAGGAGAGAAGAAAGGGCACGGATATCGCGAAAGAACCGTACATGCTCGGAAATTCCAGGATTGCTTTTATAAGAGATCCCAATGGCATCTGGATAGAACTCATAGAAAGAAAGCAGCGACAGTAATAAATGATATTCCTTCTAACCAATCGGGTCGATGCGACCCAGGGGCCTGTGGGGTAGTCAGGATCATCCTTCTGGTCTTCGGAACCAGCGATCCGGGTTCAAATCCCGGCAGGCCCGTTATCCGGCTGTTTCCGACGATTTTTGTGCAGCCTCAGATAGGCAAATGGGAAATATATACAAACAGGCGACTGCGGGAAGTTTGATTTCATATCTACGTGATTGTCCAATGAAAAGCGATAGGTAGTAGCAGCTACATTCTGGAAAGGTGATCATCACAGTTGGATGCAGGAAGGTGGAGTCTGCACACATCTTAAATTGAATGAGGAAAATCTTCGCGGAGCTGCGGCATTACAGCATTTGCGGTTTCAGCAAGCCCTTTCAGCGATCAAAGCGCTTATAGGGAGAATATGGGCGCACAATCGGTGAGCCTACCGGAATGGATGCCTGCAAGTTGTTGCCCAATTGTGCTTACCACAATTGTCATAGACGGAGCTGTGCATGAGCGTGCAAGTAACCTGCAGCGATACTTTCCTCATCGCTTGTGTCTCTTGTTCCTCCATGAGATACAAACGCGATGCAGGCTGCCTGATGGTGGTTTTGCCATCTCCTCCCTTCATGCATCCTCTACGGTGTGCCCGGGCTTTTATTTCAGTGTGCCTTGCAAGGAAGACATGCTATCGCATGCTACAGGCGCCGGAACAAGGTGCATCGCTCCACCTGGATTATGCGAGAGCATGCCGTGATACAAATGCATCAGGTGCATGCAGGTATGAACTCCCTCCATTGCGATTCGTCGCATCTGTTCCATTTCCTATAATACATGGCACCTTCCTTTACAACAGACACGTATACGGTCTGCAATGTCGCTTCCCAAGCATCATGTACCCGATTATAAGGTGCATGTTAGTGTCAACAGCGCAGGGATGCAAAGAATCAACAATGGATGTATTGAGACGAGAGAACGGCTATTTTGGCAATGCTAAATTTTTGTGAAGGGCGCAGGCAACCACTGGTAGCAGGATTAATGTTTTGTGCAATCTACACAACAGGCTTCCAATCCAGGCGACGCTCTGTTGATTTTGAAACTGAGCCGATTGTAATACTTCCGGAACTCTCCGTAATTAATCGGGGACAGACAGCTGTCGGAAGAAGACAGGGGACGTCGAGAAATTGCCCGCCATGGAACAGAAAGT
>JAVZQA010000114.1:0-3350 GCA_038881315.1 Methanomassiliicoccales archaeon | reverse complement strand
AGAAGTCGGGCACGATAGGTGTGATCCCATTCCCAACACTCAGTATATTCTGGTATAACTTCAATGCGCTTGTCAACACAACAATGTTGTCCAGCGAAATACCTGGAGCTAACCTACCCCCAGTGCTGTTTGACAGTCTGCAGGTAAGACAGGCATTTTCCTATGCCTACAACTACGGTCTGTACATAAACCAGGACATAGGTAATGAGGTATACAATGTGACCTTCGCCACCTCATATGCAGGGATGCTACCTGCTGGTATGCTATACAGTCAGAGCATAGCTCAGCTCAATGCAACCACCACAGGTGTGCCATACTTCGACTTGGCCAAGGCAGCCACTCTGTGGGAGAACTTTGTCAACAGCTCAATGGCAGCCAAGATGGGCATTACCTATACTGGTGGAAAGGATATGTATAACGGCAAACCGCTGGACATACCTATATTCATATTCAGCGCTGACCCTGTTGATGTGGCAGGTGGTTCACAATGGGCGACGTATCTGCAGTCATTCATAGCAGGCGGGTCATTCCCTGTGGAGCCCACTGCATTCACAACACTTCTCGCCAACATGGTGCAGGGGCAGAATCCCATGCCGATATACGAACTCGGCTGGGCACCTGACTATCCGTACCCGACAGACTATCTAGGACCAATGGCACTCCCGGTGAATTCAAGCACATACCCAGGGCCGAACGATATGAATCCATACTGGTTCAACGGCAACACTTCCAACCCGCTGAAGGGTCTGCCCTCAATGGTTTCCCAGGCCCAGAACCTGACATACATGGTTAACGACTGGGACAACGCATCCTCCAACCCGACCGTGGCCGAAGCGAACTATCACATGATGAACGAAATGCTGGTCAACATGAGCTTCTATGTCCCACTATACCAGGAATACGGCTTCTGGATCTACAACCTCAAGACCAACGGAAGCGCCTATGCACAGTGGGAGGAGTCAGTGCTGACGGGTATGTCGGGAGACCTGCTCTACAACTATCTCTACTATAATAGTTAAGGAGCCTTTGGTCTACAATAAACCCTTTAACTCAAACCATTTTTATTTTCACATTTTGCAAGTCTGATCTTTGTGAGGGAAATCTGAATTTTCCTGGAAACATATTCTTACCTGCTTCTTCATTCATGCGATGGTGAAAATTTGGAAGTCATTACACCTGAAGGAAGATCACTTAATTGTAAGGGATGGGGACAAGAGGCCGCACTGCGCCTTTTAATGAACAACCTCAATCCTGCTGTTGCAAAGGATCCTGATCATCTGATAGTATATGGTGGAAGGGGGAAGGCGGCCAGGAGCATTGCAGATTTGGAGAGAATTGTAAATGCACTCAGAATGCTTGAGAATGATGAAACCCTCCTTGTACAGTCCGGGCGCGCAGTGGCTATATTCCGCACGTCTGCAGAAATGCCAAGGGTGCTCATTGTCAATTCTATGATTGTTCCGAAGTTTGCGGAAGACGATTATTTCTGGCAACTGGAGGCAAAGGGTCTGACCATGTATGGTCAGATGACTGCCGGCTCATGGATATATATCGGAACACAGGGCATTCTCCAGGGTACATATGAAACGCTCCACGCTCTCGCGAAACAGGAATTCAGGGCGGAAAACCTAAGAGGAAAATGGGTTCTTTCCTCCGGACTGGGAGAAATGGGTGGCGCCCAGCCGCTTGCAATAACGATGAATGAGGGTGTGGGCATAATTGTGGAAATTGACCCTTCAAAGATAGAAAGGAGGAGGAAGGACAAATATCTGGATACATGGACGGATAGTCTCGATGACGCCCTCTCTCTTAAAGATAAGGCATTGCGTGATGGAAAGCCCCTTTCAATTGGTCTTTTGGGCAACGCCGCAGATTTATATTCAGAGATCGCCAAACGTGGTATAGTTCCCGACGTTGTGACGGATCAGACCGCTGCGCATGACGTAATGGAGGGATACTTACCCGCTGGGATGTCAATGGAAGAGGCGGCGAAGCTGCGCATGGAAAGTGCACAGGCGTACAAGGAGGCAGTTTACAGGAGCATCAAAAAGGAGATGGAGGCGATGCTCTGGTTCAAATCGAAGGGAGCAAAAGTGTTCGACTATGGCAATTCCATCAGGTTGAGGGCGAGAGAAGGAGGTGAGGAAAGGTCCTTCGAAATTGGAAGCTATGTTCCTCTGTATATCCGAGATCTCTTTGCGCGTGGTATGGGCCCTTTCAGATGGGTTGCGCTCTCTGGCGATCCTGCAGACATCTTCGCAATAGACAGGGCAGTGCTCAGGGAATTCGATGATCCGCATCTCAAGAAATGGATCAAGTTGGCAGGTGAAAAGGTCAAATTCCAGGGTCTTCCAGCGAGGATATGTTATATGGGCTATGGCGACAGGGCCAGGATGGGTCTGTTGATAAATGAATTGGTTTCCAGCGGCGAGGTTTCGGCTCCCGTGGCCATTGGCAGGGATCATCATGACACCGGTTCGGTGGCCTCACCGTTCAGGGAGACGGAGAGCATGAAGGACGGCAGTGATGCGATCGCCGACTGGCCCATACTGAACGCTCTCCTCAATGCAATATCAGGAGCAACATGGGTTTCGGTGCATCATGGTGGCGGCACCGGTATTGGAAATTCCATTCATGCAGGTCTAGTTGTGGTCGCAGACGGAACTGCGGAACAGGGAAAGAAGATTGCGAGAGTTCTGAATGCTGATCCCGGCATGGGGCTTGTGAGACACGCGGATGCCGGCTACACTGCCTCATTGGATATTATTAAAAGGGGTGTTGATTTCAAATATCTAGGGGATTAGACTCTATAACGCAACAGCGCGGCCACTCCGCCGAGACCATCTATTGTCCTGCCTGTATCCCAGTTGGACGTAACAACCTTGATTTTGCTTCTCACATGTTCCGCGGCCTTCATGATTTCCTGTATTTCAGGATCATGGAGCCTTCTATCTGAAACAATGAGCGTGTCAACCGCACCAGCGTCTATGGCCATCCTGACCTGTCCTGTGCCGTAAGTGCACGGACCGCCTTCTGCAATGCATCGTTTCAGCTCCTCTATGAGTCTTGCCTCCTCCGCGAGGCGAAGACCTTCAAGCGCAGAGGCATTCTCTCCCTTGCTCATGGCCTCCCTGATTCCCGACATCCCCCCCTGTCCGGTCTGTATGAGCTGCACTCCCTTGTATCTCTGAGGCTCCCTTTCTCTAGCATATCTTAGGAAATCCTCTTTTATGAAACCCGGACCCACAATTATGATTGGAAGCTCTGGAAGCGATTTCACCACTTTCATTATTTCGGAAAAGAAACCCTCCTGCGCTTCACCTTCCCCTTCCTTTTTGCCAGTGGTCTGG
>JAVZQA010000113.1:0-3567 GCA_038881315.1 Methanomassiliicoccales archaeon | reverse complement strand
AAATTTTCCAGAGCTGTCTGCCAATTTCTGTCTGCTGCTGAATACGATGTAATCCACTGCAATGACTGGCAGACTGGCTATGTTCCACTCATGCTCAAGCAGGATAAAATAAAGATTGGAAGTGTGTTCGCCATTCACAATATTGAGTTTCAAGGACTCTCGACACCTGATGTTCTGGATCAAGCAGGTATTGACAGATCCCATTTCCATATGGAAGGGGTTGAATTTTATGGTAAAGCAAGCTCGCTTAAAGCAGGAATAGTTTACAGTGACAGGCTGGTAACAGTTAGCCCAAGGTATGCAGCAGAGATAACCACTAGTGAGTTCGGGGCCGGAATGGAGGGCATCATAAAGAAGCATTCCATAAAATTGAGTGGCATTCTCAATGGCATTGACTATGACGTATGGAATCCAGTCAGAGATACAGAAATATATTCCAATTACAGCCACTTTGAAAGATCCGGAAAGACGCGGTGCAAAAGTGCACTGCTGCATGAATTTTCGCTTCCGCAGTCTTCGAGGCCGCTCTTCGCATTCGTGGGCAGAATAGAAAGACAAAAGGGTGTTGATATCCTGATAGAGGTTCTTGATGGAATGGGAAACGAGTGGTTTGCCGTAATACTGGGCACCGGGGACGCGCAACTAGTCAGAAAGCTGAACAGCATAGCCACCTCGAGAGGAAACGTGCGATTTGTTAACAGATTTGACGAAAAGCTAGCTCACAGAATATATGCGGGCGCAGACATTTTAGTTATGCCGTCCAGATATGAACCGTGTGGTCTCGGACAAATGATTGCTATGCGCTATGGTACAGTTCCTGTTGTGAGGGAGGTGGGCGGACTGGCCGACACGGTTTCAGAGTTCGATGGCGAAGACGGAACAGGATTTCTTTTCAGAACATTAAGCAAAGAGGAGTTGAAGAATGCTATGCAGAAGGCAGCAGAAACAATGAAACAGAAGGAAAAGTGGAACAGGGTGGTAAAAAATTGCATGATGCGTGACTTTTCCTGGGAAAAATCAGCAAGAGAATATATTTCACTTTACGAAGAGTTGAGCAGGGAGGTCAAAGCCGCCGGAGCAACCTAATCTCTTTGGAGTACATTTTATCCCCATTGGGCGTCTCCAGGATCATCGGTGTCCTGGAAATGCCCTTCATATGGACTATTGCCTTGAAGCCTTCAATGCCAATTTCCCCCTTTCCTATATTTTGATGTCTGTCGAGTCTCGAACCCCTCTTCCCTTTCGAATCATTGAGATGAATAGCGGCCAATTTACCCATGCCAATCTTATCTTTAAAGAGGCCAAGGGTTTCACGTACTCCTTCAGCCGTGCTCATATCATATCCAGCCGCAAATAAATGGCATGTGTCTAGACAGACCATCTGTCTCTTGCTCTCAACACGTCTTAGCACCTCAGCTATTGATTCGAAAGAGTGACATATGGTGTCCCCTTGACCTGCCATTCCCTCAAGAGCGAGCTGGACGCCCCCCTCTTCCGTTCTGTCCAGTATCGTCTTCAGACTCTCAGCTTCTCTTTGAATGCCCTCTTCCTCGGAGGTTGAAGAATGACTGCCAGGATGGAATATGTAAACACCCACACCAAGGAGTTCACATCTGTGTATTTCATCCAGAGCAGCCTCAATGGATTTGCTACGCAATGAGCTGTCAGGGGATGCGAAATTCAGCAGATAAGAAGCGTGCGCAACGACCGCCTTCAGCCTACTCCCTTTAACAGCCGCTCTGAAATCCGATGCCTGGTCGGGCTGCAGAGGTTTAGCCTTCCACTGCATCTGGTTTCGGGTGAATATTTGAATCACATCGGCGCCAATCTGTTCCCCTTCGGCAAGCGCGTTTGTGTAACCTCCCGCGATGCCCACGTGAGCCCCGAGCAGCAATCACTCATCCCTTTATTTTTTCTATTACATTCATCAGTTCTGAGAGTTCAAATGGTTTTACCACGTAAGCCTTGGCGCCAAGCTCCAGTGCTCTCCTCTGAATCGCTCTATCATATAATGCGCTCACTGCAACTATGACCGCATTCGGGTCAAAATCCCTGATCTCACGAATCGTCTCAAGACCGTCCTTATTTGGCATCGCCAGGTCCAAAAGGACAATGTCAGGTTTGCTCTTCTTATAAAGTTCCAATGCCTCATTGCCGTCCTTCCCCTCACCCACTACTTCATGATTGAAGGCCTGCAGAGCAGTCACAACTGCAGATCTTGTTAGGGAAGAATCATCTACGACTAAGATCTTCATGAGATACTCCTGACATTTCCCGATTTGGCGAGGAATTTTAAATACGTTTGCTGCAGGTTGCGTGGAAATGATTGTCAGCTATTGCTGAATAGCAGGCATAATAACCATGCCGCGACTGGTCCAGTGAATAGAAAAAAATCTAGAATCGATCTCAGCCCCTCGCATCTTGATCACACGAAACATGCGTATGGCCCCGCCATCCTCTCTGCCCTTGGCAAGAAATTGGACTACACCGTCAGCGAGAAAGGCTTCTGCATACCTGCTCCTCACTGCATGCACATAGTCTCCCTCACGTATTATGAACGCAGTGACTCCAATCCGTCTGAAGCGTTCAAAGATGTCAAATGCAAATTTTCTCGGTCTCTCCACACTGGACATAGAAGTGAGGGCATTTATTGTATCTACAACCACATACTTTGCACGCAATCGTTTTGTCTCTTCCTCCAATCTTCTTACTGCAAGTTGAGTCCAACTTTCCTTTTCTCCACCTGTTTCACTGCGAAGATCTGAAATATCAATGAAATGAGCACTTTCCTCAGGAAGCGTGGAAGCATGAGTTGAAAGGTTACGCAATGTATCACCCAGAAGAAGATAGATCAGCTTGCCTTCCTCCTTCTTCATAAAGGCGGAAATGCAGGCAAGCGTAAACGAAGTCTTTCCTGTACCTGGTGGTCCAGCCATTAAAATCATAGAATTCCGTGGCACCCCTGGCGAAACGACCCTTTCGTCCGGAAATGGGAGATAGGAAAAAGTGGCCGCAGAGGGCAGGCGCCTTCCCAGTTTTCGCATGCGCTGAGTATGGGAAGCGACGGTAGCAATAAAGCGCGGATCGTTCCTTGAAACAGTTCGAGTCGAAGGGCCGGAACTATTAGAGTCGCTTTGACTGCCATCTTCGCTATCGATTGAGGCTATGCGCTTTTCAAGCTCCGAAACGTATGCCTTTAGGTCTGACACCTCTGCGGTTCTCATTCCTTGACCTGAACTTTCAGCCCCCATTGAACGCCCCTTGATACCCTTATCAGCAGGGAGACGCTCATAAGTCACGCCTATGGATTCTATCGAATAATCTGAGGAGTTACTATGTTGCCTGCTGGATACCTGCCTTACACTGGTGTCCTCCACGATCTCACCGCATCTTCCGCATTGAGTTTCACCACGCTTCATTGCGTATCCACAGACCGGACAGAAGCCAGAAGTCATCAGATCATCCTATTGCCTGTGTAGCTAAGAATTTTCCATGATCAAATTGCAATGAAAAGATTGAGGTGTCATGTTCGGTGTTACGCATCTTAACGCACCTTATGCTTCTCCT
>JAVZQA010000112.1:0-3595 GCA_038881315.1 Methanomassiliicoccales archaeon | reverse complement strand
TCAACAAAAGGAAAAACCATTCTGCTCAAGTTTTGATTAAATCAAATTCCTTGATCGTACGACAGGCACAGCCGCCGGGAGGCAAATGTGGAGGGCATCCATGACATTCAGACAATGTGGCAACCTGGCTCCGCCGCTAATCCAATCCGGCATATTTGACTTACAAGCTGCCATCTGTGGCAGTGAAAATAGGCGCAACGCGAAAAAGGTTCAAAGGCAAAATATTGATAATTAACTGCATTGAACCCCTGGAGGCACTTTGCATCTGTGTCCTCGGAAAGCAGTCGATATGTATTGCATCTGCACCATGCCCTTTTTCTTGCATGGCTTTGAGTATGGCGAACGCAGACGACAAGGAAAGGCAGATCCTTGGGAACACAGTTAATGAGATTCTTTAACGCATTGTTTCATATAGCGGGTTTTGCAGCGTCCTCTTCCAAAATGAGAGTTTGGGGATAATCCCATGATTCATCTGATTCCTTTTAACACCAGCCTCAAATACGGTTTCCGTGGGTCGATGCCTTTTTACTTTTCAGGATGTGTATTGCCATTGGAGTAGATATGCCATCTTGTGGACATCAAACCAATATGAAGAAGCGAAAACTTAATCAAAAGCCTGTCAGGGATTTTGGCCGGAATGCTCCTGCCAGGTGTAGTCGGCGACACCGGATTCGAAGGCCTGGATAAAACCATGAGGGATGCTGCCTGCAAGGTGCTTTCATCCCTCGTTCTTTTGTGTGAGTAGAACCATCTAAAGTAAGTGGTAGATAAGGAGCACACTTTCACAACTCCTCCAGTCCTGTACTCATGGTCTCAAGTATAAACAGTGTATCCGTGTTTGCGTACAGACTGCGTGCATATGCGGAGGGAATGGCAGGCTTCCTTTCATAATTTCGCCTCATGGGAGGTGTTTAGAAAAGTAGGTGCCGGATAAGACGGAAGGCTGCGTCCCTCATGATGTACATCCTGTCCTACCCAATGGATGCATGAGGTCTGGCGGGCAGGGAACGCGACCTAAGAATTCTTACTTCGAGCTAAAGTGCCATATGCTGTATTACATCAGTGAGTGTGATCATCAATTTATACCGGACAAATGCAATGGTCACTCAAGGTACTCCTCAATTTTTCAGCACTTGTCTCATTGAAGGCGGACTGGCAGTATTTTCAAATCCGCCCTATCCACCTGTATCACACGAGCCAGCCTGCCCTTCAACCTTGTTCTTGTGAGGTACGCGTTCGTGAACACGGCCAGCAGACTGAAGAGCATTATGGCCATGGCAAGCTGGGCAGAAAGAATACCCAGGGCAGCAAATGGAATCCCAACAGCATTGAATGAAATGGCAAGTAACACATTGCCGGCATACGCATTTACGTTGCTCTTCGCATTATCCATCAGCGCAAGGATGCCACCCAAACCGCGTGAGGATACCAGAACTGCATCAGCAACATCCTTGGAAATATCCAGTGATGCCGCCGTTGCCACGGCAACATCGGCCGCAGCCAACGCAGCAGCATCATTCAAGCCGTCTCCAACCATCAAAACCTTTCCCCGCCTACCGCTCTTTATTTCCACGATTTTCCTTATTTTATCTTCAGGTGTCTGTCTCGCAAAGAGTTCAATTCCGCCCACCTTTCTGGAAATTTCCTCCGCACTTTCCTCCGTGTCACCCGAAAGCATCATCACATGAAGTCCCCTCTCCTTAAGTCGCCTGACCACAGAGGCGGCATCAGGTCGCAGAGCATCTTCCACTTCCAAAACACCAACAACGTGTCCCTCCACCCCAACAATTACAGTTGACTTCGCATTGTTCGGAGTTAAATCGTCTATTTCACTCCGATTATACCCCTCGGACACGAGATATTCACTGCTGCCAACAACCACCTCCTTTCCTTCCACCGTACCGATTGCCCCTCTCCCAGCCAGCTGGTGGAAGTTTTCGCACTTCCCTGGTTTAATCCCCCTTCTCTCGGCTTCACCAACCACAGCCAGGGCAACAGGATGGGCTGATTGTTGTTCAACCGACACTGCGTACCGCAACACAGTCCGTATCTCGACACCTTCGGAAGGTGTTATTTTTGTGATCCTTAAAGTTCCATATGTCAGTGTGCCTGTTTTGTCGAACACGACAGTCCTGACATCTTTCAGTCTCTCAAAGAGGGTCGCATCCTTTACCAGTATCCCATGGTCTGCATATTCCGAGAAGAGAGTCAGTCCGATGCTTGGACCTGAGAATCCAATGGCACACGGATATCCAATCACCGCAACCAGAAGGGCGCTGATTGCCCCTGTCTCAAGAAGTTTCCAACTTCCGGACGCGAAGCCAGCCAGTGTCCATGCAATCAGTGTTGTCACGGTTATTCCCAGCACAAGTGGCACCCAGATCCTGTCTATGACCCTGTCGAAGAACGACAGGACTGCCGGTCTCATCTCTCTCGCAGACCTGACGAGTCCCAGAATTCTTGAAACGTAATTTCCTGCAGGATCTGTTTCAACCTTTACCTTCAGCGAGCCACTGCCGTTGGTGGAACCGCCGATTACATGATCGCCTGCGCTCTTTGTCAGCGGCAGGGATTCACCGGTGACTATTGCCTCTGCGACTTCCGAGATTCCATCGATTACGATTCCATCAGCCGGCACCCTTTCCCCGGGTTTTATCATCATGACATCCCCAGCCCTAAGCTCTGATACCGGTATTTCCTCGACGTGGTCTTTCCGTAGGACATGCGCAAGCGGCGGCCTCAGATCAATCAATCTTCTGACGGATTTTTCTACATTGAATCGGAGTTTCGCACCCAACCAGCCTGCTGTAAGGTGCAGGGCGGTGAGCAGCACTGCAATGAGGAAAAAAAGTCTGAATGCCGGAAGATCAAAGCCGACGACTCCGAGCAAATATGCCCCCAGCCCTGCAGTCCCGTAGAGAACGTGTTCGTTGAGTATCCCTTTTCCAATTGCGGAGGCTGCACCTCTGTAAATAGGCAGAGCAAGGCTGAAGAGGACAAATGTCGCGATTGCAAAGTTAGCTAAGGACGCGAGTGCGGGATAATAAGATGGCAGAATGGCGGCAGAGGACATCAGCACTGGAAACATTAATGGTATGCTGATGAGAAAGGCAGCTGCCGCAAACATCCATGTTTCCAGCGCACGACGCCGGCTATCCGCGAGAACGGTGCTCCCGATATTCCCGCTTTCCTCAAACACATAATAGCCGAGTTTCTGTATCTCCCTCTTCAGCTCATATTCACTTACGAGCGCGGAATCGTATTGGATTAGGACCATCCCGACTTCCATGAGTACCCTTGCCGATTGCACGCCTGAGATATGTTTCAACCCTCTTTCAATTGTAGCCGCACAGAATGCACATGCCATTCCCCCTACGTAGAACTGGCATCCTGATGGCTTCCGAGTTTGCAAATGGCTGGCATCTACCTTTTCCTTTTTTTCTCTACGAGTTTTACTCATATTCTGGTTTCGCTGTTTCTTACTATGGAATTGAAAGTATAAATACTATCAACTATATAGTTAGAAAGCAATTATGACTGAAAGTAGCGTCAAAAAGGGAAGTAGGCTGAACAGGGATGGACACGGAGTAAATTC
>JAVZQA010000111.1:0-3656 GCA_038881315.1 Methanomassiliicoccales archaeon | reverse complement strand
ATGCAGAAGTCGAATACCAGGACACAGAAACGGTGCTCCATTACATCGACTTCCCTCTTGAAGGCGGAGGCAGGATAACAATTGCAACCACAAGACCGGAACTCATTGGCGCCTGTCAGGCAGTGCTCGTTCATCCGGGCGATGAAAGACACAAGGATAAAGCGGGAAGGACAGCCATTCTTCCGTTTTACGGTAGAAAAGTGCCGATTATGGCGGATGAAAATGTTGAGGAGACTTTCGGGACGGGTGCTGTCATGGTCTGCTCCTATGGTGACAAGCAGGATGCACTTTGGATCATGAAGTACGGATTCCCGGTTCTCGTCATCTTAGATGAATTTGGCAGGATGAGGGAGGAGGCCGGTGCACTTGCGGGCATGGAAACTGTTGAGGCTAGAAACAAGATTGCAGGCATGCTGAAAGACGGTGGTTATTACGTCAAGGGAGAGGCGTTCAAACATTCTGTCGGCGTCTGCTGGCGATGTTCGACACCTGTCGAGATAATAGAGAAGATGCAATGGTTCCTCAGGAGTGTTGAATTCACTCCGAAAATAGATGAGTTCTCTGGAAGGATAAGGTGGTTCCCCGGCTTCATGAAACAGAGACTGCATGACTGGGCCTTCTCTCTAACCTGGGACTGGGTGGTCTCAAGACAGCGCCTCTTCGGCACTCCAATACCGGTGTGGGAGTGTCCGAAATGTGGTTATGTCCTGCCTGCAAGAGAGGACCAGTGCTATGTGGATCCAGTGGAGGCACCTGCGCCGTCATCCTGCCCTAACGACGGGGTGAAGCTCGAGGGGAGCAGGGACGTCTTTGATACATGGATGGATTCCAGTCTTACAGCTCTGTATAATTGCTTCTGGCTTAGAGATGAGGCGCTCTTCAAAAGAATGTTTCCCATGTCCCTCAGGGGACAGGCGCATGAGATCATAAGGACATGGGCCTATTACACCATGCTTCGTACCGCGCTTCTTGTGGATGATATACCGTGGAAGGACATCATGATCACGGGATTCATAATGGCACCGGACTGGAAACCAATGCACACCCATCTGGGTAATGTAATAGATCCAGTCCCACTCATCGAGAAGTACGGTGCAGACGCCCTCCGTTACTATGCCGCAACCTGCACACTTGGTGAGGATACCGCATTCAGGGAGAGGGATGTCATACATGGCCAGCGCCTCTGCAACAAACTCTGGAACATGTCCTCCTTCGTGGCATCAGCGGGCAGTGGAGACCCATCTGCACCGCTCTCGCCTGTGGATGAATGGATAGCTCAGCGTTATGATGAGACGGTGAGGGAAGCAACAGAGGCGATGGAGGCATATTCCTTTGAAAGAGCGATACGTGCGATAGAGCAGTTCGCCTGGCATGATTTTGCGGACAATTACATAGAAATGGTAAAGGGAAAAATCAGAAAGGGGAACGGTGCATCCGTCCGGATGCTCGGTGATATAATGTTGGGTATACTTCGTCTGTTCTCCCCCTTTTTGCCGCATGTCACTGAGGCCTGTTATCAGCACTATTTCAGGGGGGAGAAGGTGAGTATACACCTCTTTGACTGGCCTTCTCTCTTAAACCTCGTCTCAGAAAGGAACGCCATCGGTAGATTGGCGGTTGATGTGGTTTCTGCGGTGAGGACATGGAGGGCAGAGGCGGATTTCAGGGGGAATATTGCTGAACTCCATATCTATAATTCCGATGAAATGCTCTCGCATTGTCTAGAGGAGATCAAAGCAGGGACGGGTGCCATGTTCGTAAAGCTGCATCCGCAGACTCCATTCAGCAGGAAGATAGCCGCAATCAGACCCAACTACAATGTACTCGGGCCCAGATATAGGGAGAGGGCGGGCATGATAGCCGGTGCCATGAAAAACCTCTCACCAGATTCTATTGAATTGGACAGTGGCGGACGCCTCGTGCTGAATATGGGAGATATCCGCCAGATAATAGACCCGGACTGCTTTGAAGTGGAATACAGCTACGATGTCGAAGGCTCTAAAGGGGAGTTCATTCCCTGCGGTGAAATGCTCCTGACGGTGCTAAGATCATGACCATTGAAAGTGAGAGGGGGGCTGTGCTGCTTAGATGGAAGAGCCTCTTCTCATCAGGCCATTCAACAGGCGGGGCCCCTCTTTCCGACATGCTTGAAAGCTATCTGATTGCTGCGCTTATTGGAAAAAGTGATCATGCAGAGGTATTGGATATAGGTGCAGGCACCGGGCGGACTGCGCGTTTTATTCTGCAGAGTTTAAGGGCAAGAGGCTGGGAAGGAAAGCTGATATGTACAGATGCGCTCCCTTTTTTCATTGCACCAGGAGCTGAATTTCTTCTTTCGGATATGTTTTCACCTCCTTTCAGAAATGGAACCTTTGATGTAATTATCGCAAGACATGTGCTCGAAGGTTACGGAATTGAGGCTGTCCACTCATTTTTGTATGAATGCTGCCGTATCCTGCGCCCGGGCGGCCTTCTTATGGTGGAGGATATTCTGCACCATCCCCTTGAGGTCAAAAATCCTTCATGCATGCCGAATTCCATGAAGGCAGCATGTGTGCTGCAAATGAGCATAATTGCGATGCAATTGAGAAAAGCAGTATACCGAAATGTGGAATGCGGACGTGTACGTTATTCTGCAGTGTTTAAGTGTACCAGTAGATCGCAGTAAATGGTATGGCCTGCCCGTAAGGCGTGCCATGCTGCACTATCTGTGAGGCGCTTGCAGGTGTTCCGTAGGCTGTTGGATACAGATATCCAAAGAGTTCGAGGAGGTTTGTTGAAAGCGTCGGGAATGAAACATGCCCGGAGCTGCTGATTATAAATCCACCATTCCCTCCTGGTGGAATACTGCCGCCGTTGTTTCCGTGTGAAACCACCGAAACACCGAAAGTTACATTCACGCTTTGCCCGGGGAGCAGTGTGATGAATGAGCTACTTATCGGCTCGGTCCACGCAGACGGCTGTGTTGGGTTTGAAGGGAAGAAGGGAGTTGGATAGGGTGTAGGGGCAGGGGCAGGTGGAGGGGGAGGCGGGGATGTGGGTGCTCCACTTATATTGTAGACTATGAATGAGTAAAAGTTTGTAAATCCGTTCACTCCGCCGAAGAAGAAGTAAATGTCGCTCAGCGCATCTAGATAGAGCGCGGCGGTTCTGTTATTGTTTTTCAGCTGAATATGGAATATTATGCCAGGCGAGTTCGAAGCGTTGTTCGCGTTGACCATGAATCCTGGATAATAGCCCCCTGCACCGTTCTCATTTGTCCAGTAGAACGAGGAGAAGGTCATGCTTGTCGGCCCGAGATATGGAGCAGGATAACTGGAATTCAGCGAACCGGACGAACTCAGGGAACTCACGACAATCAATGTGATTTGATATGTGGCGTAATACCCGAAGGAATCAGTCGCATTGATTTCAAATGTTTCCAGTCCTGAGACGGACTGGTTCACCTTCCCTTCGAAGGAATAGATGCCCGTATAAACAGTGGGTTTCATGGTGACTGAATTTGTAATGTTCGTAATCTCGGGTCCGTATAGAGGCATTAGCTTGACGGTGCCAGTGGATCCTGCAGGTGCCCCGGGCTCAGCCGGTCCGAAGGCAGAGGCGTTCGTGTCTGTGACGTATGCAGTCACGTTGAAATTGCTGCCTGGTATCGACGG
>JAVZQA010000110.1:0-3686 GCA_038881315.1 Methanomassiliicoccales archaeon | reverse complement strand
TTTGGCGTCTCACCAATCCTGAAAATCCGGCCATATTCGTTCTTTACAAGCGTGTACCCCTGCCCACTAACATCACCACTGACATTCTGTGTCGTCATTTTTCCCCTCTTTTACCCCCTTTACGGCATCATGAGTTAGTAACGGGTTTGACGGATTTATTTGTGGAATAGGTGATCGCTTTACTTATTCACCAGATTTTATTGAACTTGTACATACTGCTCTTATATTTTCAACTGAAAACCGACCAAAATGCGTACCGAAATATCGGGCAGTGCAGATCGACTCATTCAAAGGGGGACAGGTCGTGGTAGACTGCTGACGTTACCCTCTTCACAATCCGCCTTATTCTATAAGACATCGAGCTCTTCGGAACGTTCATCTTTCTGCTAAGTTCTGTCAAACTCTGTCCACGTGGCCAGTCGAAGAAACCTTCCTTTATGGCGTCCTTCATAAGCTTCGCATCCTCCGGGTCGAAACCGCGAAGCATATTGGAAACATAGAATTTGAAGAAGATTGAGGAATATTCCCTCGAGAATTCATCCTGCGTCATCTTCCGCATCTCCAGAAGCGTAGTCCATTCATCCTCCACATATTCCTTTGCAATGTCCTTCCCGCTGTCGGTTACGAAAAACCACCTCTCTGTTCCTCTGGCCACAAGGACGGGATGGAGCCTAAAGCCTATCTTTGAGGCCTTGGAATACATAGAGGTTTGTTTCATTGTGTAGTTGGCTATGGCGAGGTTTTTTGATTTAGATATTAGATTGAACTCGGTAACACGCTCATGCGAGGCCAGGAACTTGACTGCCTGTGCAAGGGATGTCCTCTCATTTGACCCTATAATGGAGAAAAGATATTGACACGAATTGTTCAATATTTCTGTGTTCATCATTAAAATGAAAACAGAGGGGAAGGCTTTTGTAGTGTCAATCATCGGGCAGTCCTTTTGGGTTATCTTTAGTTCCCAGATCGCGTTCTTCATTTAACTCTACTTTACCCCTAATTGAATCACAGAGGGCTGTCTTAATATTATCTTTGACTGGGTACAAGAAGTAACACGTAGGTGCAAATTGTATCCAGTTGGTGTCATATCCTCATCTTGTGAAGAAACCATGCTGCGAAGTATTCTGCTTATTAAGGCTCCGGGGTAAGCGAAACGATAGTGTTATGCTGCTGAGCTCGAGACAAAAATGCAATGGAAGCAGTCTCCGCGAAGCGGCATTGGAATGGAATATCCACTCAACCAAGCCCTTTGACATATTGAGTCCAAAGACACACCCAAACAAGAACACGCCGTCTAGCAGGGAGCATCTTTTAGTTCATTAGCTGTTGAGCAGAGAGCACAAGTTGTCCAATTCAACACCAATTGTTGATAAGCTATCCGGATTCAGCAGCACTTGACAAAAAAATAGAAGCAGCAGGTTGAGTGGCACAGATATATAGTCGGTATTCATGCGATATGTGATAATGCTTGCAGGTAGAAGATCAGATTAACGTGAATTACACAAATGCAATTGAAGTCAAGGATATGCGATATTCATATGGCAGCGGAAAATATGCAGTGGATGGCATAACCTTCAGTGTGGAAAAGGGAGAAATTTTCGGATTTCTCGGCAGAAACGGTGCAGGTAAGACGACGACAATAAAACTGCTCACAACATTGATACAGCCAACTTCCGGAGAGGCAATGGTGCTTGGCGTCGACGTCAGAAGAGGCGGAAAGCAGCTTAGGAAACGGATGGGTGTTGTGCTTCAGGATGAATCCTTCGATTTCACCACAGTGGAGAGGGCGCTGGACATATACGGCATGATGTGGGGTGTGGGCAGGGAGGACAGGAAGCGAAGGATAGAAGAACTGCTCACATTTTTTGAACTTGAGTCGGAGAGAAAGAAAAGGCTGTGGGATCTTTCAGGCGGTCAGAAAAGGAGAGTCCAGGTGGCACGTGAATTCATGCACGACATGGAGCTGCTCTTCTTGGACGAGCCGACGGTTGGCCTTGATACGGTTACCAGGAGAAAGATCTTGGACATGGTTAAGGAAAAGGCCAAAGAGGGTCTCACTGTATTCTTTACTACACACAATCTGGAGGAAGCAGACTACCTTTGTGACCGCGTGGCAATAATAGACCGCGGTCACATACTTGCAAACGACAAGGTTCCACAGCTGAAGCGATCATACGCGGGGTTGAGCACGATTGAGGCATCTTTTGCAGAACCTGTGGACAGGGTGCTGCATGTCCTGGAGGGGATTGAGGGCGCAAAGATAGAGAAGCCTATGTCAGCAGCAGAGCCTTTCAAGATAGTGGGAGGTGCTGCGGAGGAACTGCTTAAAACAATAATGGAGAGGGCTGTCAAAGCAGGGCTGCACATAAGCTACCTGAATATACATCCTGTAACGCTTGAGGACGTCTTCCTGAACACGATTTCCGGGTGAGACTATGGACATGCTGAACGCATTCAGACTCACGAGACGAAATCTGGCCGTCAACACAGACCCGGGGACACTCGTGTTCCTTCTGCTCATGCCCACAATGTATCTTGTTTTCATGGGTTACATGTACGGTTCATTGATAACAAACATCAGCGTGAGCAGCCATGCAATCAATTACATCAGCTTTCTTGCGCCTGGCATCATTTCTTTCCAGGCTCTGACTGCTGGGAGTGTGGCAGGCAGCATGCTCTGGTCTGACAGACGATATGGAATGTTCGAGCAAATTCTCTCTGGTCCATATACGAGGGCGGAATACCTGATGGGTATAATCATCACCACAATGGCCCTTTCCATATTCGGTGCACTATTCATGCTCTTCCTGTCATTTATTCTGAGGGCTACAATCTCGCTGAGTTTAATGACGATTCTCTCAATCATCGTGAGTCTGGTTTTCGGGAGCCTCTTCTGGGGTTCGCTCATGCTTGCACTCGCTGCAAAATCTAAATCAAATCAGATGTACAACAGCATACAGATACTGATTCTTTTCTTCGCAAGCTTTGCAAGCACCGTTTTCTATCCACTCAGTTCAGCAATTCCTCTTGCTCTGCGCTATACAGCCATTGCAAACCCGCTCACCTACCTGAGTGATTCCATCAGATTTGCCTATGTCGGACATTTCGGGGTGTCTTTTGTCCTAGACGAAGCTGTACTGCTGATTGAAACTATTGTGATGTTTCTAATAGCACTGCTGTTCTACAGAAATGTCAGGGTTGGCGTAAGGTAAACGCCACAATTGAGCAATAAGCCCAAATAAATAAAGAGTGCAGTTTCTTTCATGGCGTTGCAGAATTCAGCACCCATGCCATCTAAAAACTCCCTTCATGCCCTGCTCGTCAATGAATGACATATAAAGTGAGGATGTGATAGAAGTATAAATGAGAAATTGATTTGAATCAGTAACCTGAATTGTAATGCGTTAGAAGGAAAGCTGGAAACAGATGGAATGTAGGAATGGATGGCCACTGATGGAGATTTGTTATGATGCGTCGAGATGAATGGAGATTTGTAAATCACTGCCTTCTCATTCATGTCTCCTGCGTCTCATTATCACATATACGGAGACAATTGCTGCTATTGCAATAATCACACCTATGATTGCATACAGCTCAACTGATGATGATGCTGGATGCTGTGAGGCTGAAGGCTTGGATATGGGTGTGAGTGTGATTGTGAGTGACTGTATGCCTCCTGCATTGAC
>JAVZQA010000109.1:0-3696 GCA_038881315.1 Methanomassiliicoccales archaeon | reverse complement strand
TGCACGTGGTGGTAGTTCATGCGGCACAGTAAATCATTGAACTCTAACGTTCTTGCTTTCTAGATTGCATGTTGCTCAACCTGACAGGGACGCAATGAGAAATCAGTCTATCAAGTTCCATTTGATCTAGAGAACATCTGTAAGACTCTTTAAACTGCCTAAAGCAGATGGAATAAGCCTGCAAATAGTATAAGCTTAAATCGAACCTGCCTATCTTCGACTCCAGTGGCAGGATGCGCGTCCTTGAATATGATGCAGTCATACTTGGGAGCGGACTTGCAGGGCTGACCACTGCAATACATGCCTCCTACGCAAGCAAAGGAAAACTCCGAATAGCGGTGGTTACAAAGCTACACGCGATGCGAAGCCATTCGGTTTCTGCCGAAGGAGGCATCTCCGGTGTCCTGTATCCAGAACAGACACAGGATTCAATTGATTTGCATGCTTACGACACAGTTAAGGGTTCCGACTATCTTGCTGATCAGGATGCAGTGGAGGTCCTTGTAAATGGTGCACCGGCTGAGATACGCTTCTACGATCATCTAGGAGTGCCGTGGAACAGGACAGAGGACGGCAGGATACAGCAGCGGCCGTTCGGAGGGATGTCCATACCGAGAACGGCTTTTGCAGCCGACAAGACCGGCTTCTTCATGATGCGTGCTCTGTACGACGAACTAACTTCCCTGGGAAATGTGGATGTCTATCATGAGCACTTTGCAACCTCCCTATTTATGGAAAAGGGGGCATTCCAGGGCATATTTGCAATGGATCTTTCGGATGGGGAAACCAAACTCTTCCTTGCCCCCGCCGGTGTGATTGCGACCGGTGGATGTTCCAGGGTCTACGGCTTTACCACGACCGCCCATTCGACCACTGGAGATGGTATAGCGCTCGCATACATGGCCGGTCTTCCACTCAAAGATATGGAATTTGTGCAATTTCATCCTACTGGGCTTGTGCCCAGCGGCATATTGATAACGGAGGCAGCACGGGGGGAGGGGGGATATCTGCGCAACAATAAGGGTGAAAGATTCATGGAGCGCTATGCAAAGAGCAAGATGGAGCTCGCACCACGCGATATTGTCTCCAGAGCCATTGTCACTGAGATCAGGGAGGGAAGGGGATACGTCCATGAAGAAAGCGGCTTGGGTTATGTGCACCTGGATCTGACGCATCTGGACTCCAAACTGCTTGATGAGCGGCTGCCCATGATAAAGGAGTTGTCGATGAAGACAGTCAATATAGATCCGCATTCTGAACCCCTGCCGATCAGGCCTGCTGCGCATTTCACAATGGGAGGCATACATGTCAACATAAACGGACAGGTTATGCTCAACGGGAGCACACCTGCCTCCGGCCTTTGGGCGGTGGGTGAATGTGGCTGCGTCAGTGTACATGGGTCTAACAGATTGGGGAGCAATTCGCTGAGTCAGTGCTCTGTATGGGGCAGAATCGCCGGCAACGCGATAGCCTCCTTTGTAAGCGGTGCGGCCAGACCCGATAAGAAGAAGGCGGAGGAGAGGGCGCTTCAGGAGGAGAAGCGCATCGGTGCGCTGCTTGAGGGAAAAGGGGATGTGAATCCGTACGCGCTACAGACAAGGCTGCAATCTACCATGGACAATCTGGTCTATGTGTTCAGAAAGATGGACGAACTGATGAAGGCCAAGAAGGAAATTGAGAACATAAAGAAAGACTACTCACGTGTTCAGGTTACCGACAAGGGGCATGCATTCAACACCAATCTGAAGGATACGCTAGAGATAGGGCATCTCATAGAGCTCGCACAGGTCATTGTGGAATGTGCAATGAACCGGAAGGAGAGCAGGGGGGCCCACTTTATGGAGGAATACCCAAAGAGGGACGATGTGAACTACCTGAAGCACACCATCGCCATGAAGGAAGACGGTGGTATCAAGATATCATATATACCAGTTAAAAAGACACGCTGGGAACCAGAAGCGAGGGTGTACTGATGACCGACCAGAAATGGTTTGATGCAAGGGGGAGAATGGGTCTGCTTTCAAGACTGCTGGCCTTTGACAGGGAGGCCTTCATTCACCTTGTCTTCTACAGGGCACTCATCTTCGGCAGCATAATCACGTTCGTTCTATTCATTGCAAGCATTCCGTTCCATGTCCTTGACCTTGCATGGAGGATAATGATTGCAATCGACTGGATATTTTTCACGACACAGGTGTTTGAATCGATTAAAGCCCTCTCGCTTGCAGGAAGCGAGGGCGCGGCATTCGGACATCTGAATCCCTCATTTGTGAGTTCAATGCTTTCTGTAAGACACAGGGGGGCTTACACTGCTATTCCATATGTGTTTCTGGCGATATGGATTGCCGGCTTGATCGCATATGTCGGGCTGGTGTTAATATGAGAAGGTCCTGGATTTCAATAATAACCGTCTATACACCCATGCTGGGAGTACCTGTGCTTTTCTTTCTCTTCCTGATTTTCACCATCCTGCACATACGCCTGGCTGCGGATGTCGTCCTCTACCTCGCGATGCTTGGTTTGATCGTTTTCGGCATCATGAGCGTGCGGGACGTATTCTTCGAGAGATTCAAACCCTCAAAGGGTATAAGCCCGGGCGAAGTGGGGGGAAGAAGCGCCTCCAAGACATCGGATAAGGAAGTAATCCTCACAATAAAGCGTTTCAGGCCGGAAACAGGTAATTTCACACTCGATGAATTTGCGGTCAAAGTGGACAGATATTCCAGCGTTCTTGACGCGCTGCTTTCCGTGAAGCATTCACAGGATCCGGGACTTGCGCTGAGATATAGCTGCAGGATGGGCATATGCGGTTCTTGTGGAATGGTAATTAACGGCAAGCCCTCACTGGCATGCGAGACAAATGCACTGGAAGCAGCAAAGCAGGGAAAGATAGAGGTGGGACCAATGATGGGGCATCCGCTGCTCAGAGACCTGGTGACCGATTTCACTGATTTCTTTACCAGGCATCAATCAATATCCCCTCATCTCTACAGAAACGATGTTGAGGAGAAATACAAGGCTGAAAAGGAATATATGCAGTCGAAGGAGGAACTTGCGAAGTTCCTCCCCTTTTCATATTGTATAATGTGTGGTCTCTGTGTGGATGCATGTCCAGTGGTCAACACAAATCCCGGATTTATCGGGCCTCAGGCGCTGTCACAGTCGCTTCGCTATTTCCGTGACTCCAGGGATCAGATGGGTGAGCGGCGACTCGAAATGGTCGACAAACTTTCATACGTCTGGGACTGTGAATTTGCAGGTGCTTGCTCAGTGGTCTGTCCAAAGGGAGTGGATCCAGCGTTTGCGATACAGCTGCTGAAAGCCGAAATCGTGAAGCATGATCTCTGAATACACAGTTCATATGAGGGAATAGGGTTAGGTGCTCTGCAGGTCTGATAATGCTCTCAACTTACCTATTAATCGCTCTTGCGATCTTCCTGGCAGCGGCCCACATGGTTGCACCGGATCACTGGCTCCCTCTGTCCATGCTTTCCTCCAAGCGAAAATACAGGAATTCATACTCCTCCTCCCTTTCGCTCCTCATAGGTCTGTCGCACGGTCTCTTCTCTGTAGCGCTCTCACTGCTTGTCGCATTTGCAGGTCTGGTCTTTTTCGGCGAAGGTGCGGTGAAAATTGGCTCTGCAGCGCTCCTGGTTGCCGTTGCAACATACATGATAATCAATGCAGCATTTGAAA
>JAVZQA010000108.1:0-3724 GCA_038881315.1 Methanomassiliicoccales archaeon | reverse complement strand
CTTGCACAGCGTGCATTTCTCAAGGTCAGTGACGACAATCTTGCCGCCCCTCTTTTCCAATATACCCACTGGGCAGCACTTGACATCGAAGGAAGCCACATCGAGCTTTGTATAATCGAATTTTATTTCTGGGTAATATCTGTATCCGGGCGCCTGGACAGCCTGAAACTTCGCGTGCTGCTTTCCTGTTCCAAGCTCAGCGGTGGCATAGACCAGCATGGCCTGATTCTCACCGAGCTTTACAATGGGTATGAATTCGTCCTTAACCCTGAATTTGTCGCTGCCCAGAGGCTCCAGATCTCCAGAATACACTGTGCTTGGTCCACGTTTGTTTATGGAGTACATGACAGTGCAGTTTGGACATCCCTCCCCCTTGCATGTACACTCGGACCTGAAATTGAATTCGTCTGGATAAGTGGGAAGAGGTATCAGACCGAGTCTGTGTGCCACAATCTCATCGAAAAGAGGGGCAGCACTCTCATACTCCTTCCCGTCCTCTCCCATGATTGGTCCGAGGTGAAATTCAACCGACTGGATAGCGAGCTTCGGAAGATCGGCCAGGAGCGTGCGCCTCAGCGCATTTGCTAGCTGCGGGCTGGCGTCTGTCAGGACAAAGCGCGCATAATTGTCGCGCATCTCTCTGATTTCAATGTCCAGAAGATTCACCTCTTCAGACCCTTCTGCCCCTTCTTCCGCCCTTCTTCTTGGTGCCATCATGCGGAATGGGGGTGACATCCTCTATTCTACCTATCTTGAGTCCCGCTCTGGCAAGTGCCCTTATTGCCGCCTGTGCTCCAGGCCCAGGTGAAGGCGACTTGTTGCCCCCAGGTGCACGCACTCGCACGTGAACGGTGTCGATGCCCTTCTCCTTTATCTGTTCTGCAACCCTCTCTGCCGCCCTCATCGCAGCATATGGAGATGATTCGTCTTTGGCTGCCTTGACAACCATTCCACCAGTACACTTCGCGAGTGTTTCCGCACCCGTGATGTCTGTTACTGTGATGAGTATGTTGTTGTAACTTGCATATATATTGGCAATTCCGATCTTTGTCAAAATTCACTCCTCCTTTTGTTCCTCATTCTCACTGCTCTCTTCCGTAGGAACTACGTCCTCAACCGGTATCTCCTTTGCCGCTGCAACCTCGGCCACCTTTTCGACTACTTTCTTCTCTATCTTCGCAAGTGGCCTGAACCCCTCCTTTTCCTTCCTTACCGGTTCCTTCAAAACACCCACGAAACCTGGTTCAGGCCTCATCGGGTGCATATCATTGGAAAGCGGTGAGCCCATGGTGTAGCTCACATTCTCCTCTTCGCCTCTCTTCAACATATAGCCGGGGACAGTGAGTCTCCTGCTGCCCAGACTTATGTGACCATGAACTATGAATTGCCTGGCCTGCGTGATCGTTCGTGCGAGTCCTTTCTTGAAAGCAACCGTCTGTAGCCTTCTGGAGAGTATGTCCTCGATGCTTATCAGAAGCAAATCGTTGAGGTCGGAGGTGTCATTCACAAGCCCGAGACGAATGCATCGCTTGAGAAGCGCTTCCGTTTCCTTTCGGCTTTGCAGATCCCCAGTCCTGTTCCTTGCCTGCAGGATCCTTGCTTGCCTACGTATTTCCCTTAATCTTGACTGTGCTCTCCAGAGTTCCTGTTTATTCTTCAAACCGTATTTGATAACAAGATTGGTTTCCCTGTGTATGCGCTCTCCTTCCCATGGATGGGAAGGGCGCTCATATTTCCTGTCCGGAAACTTTGGATCGCCCATGCACGAACACCTACTTCGATGGCTTCTCCTCTACTTTTGCAGGGGCCGGCTTTGAAGGTGTCTTGCCTGCCGGTTCCTCGCCTGCTGCTGCCTGCTGTACTCCCTTTGCCTTCGTAACTCCCATTGTTAGACCGGTGCGACCGTTAGATCTGGTTCTCTGACCACGCACCTTCTGCCCAGTCTCGTGCCTTATACCCTTGTAACATCTGATCATCTTCATCCTGTTGATGTCTTCTCGCACAGCCATATCTACGTCAATGCCAATCGCATGTCTGCTTCTGCCAGTCTCGAACTCCCTTCTCCTGTTAAGCATCCAATCAGGGAAGAGCTTCCCTAGGGAAGAAATCTTCTCCTCGATCTCTGCGTATTTCTCCTCACTGTAAGAGCCAAGCTTTGCGTTGCGGTCAATACCTGCAAGTTCCACCACCTTTTCAGCCATCCGCTTGCCCAGCCCCTTGATCTTCATCAGCCCGACAACTGCCTTCTTATTCCCGTCCAAATCGGTGTTTGCAATATGGACGACAAAGTGAAAGTCCTTGTTTTCTGCTTCAGCACTGGTCAAAATACATCGACCTCATCAGCTGAAATTGCTAAATTTTCTTTGTATTTAATGTATTCGACAGCCATCTCTCCGTTCAGACCTCCGACATGAGGGCATGGGCTGCCTGGTTGCAGGCACTGATGAACGGACCTGGATACACTCCTATGAACACAACCAGCACAGCTGATATAACTATTGCAGCCATAGCAGCAGTGGAGACATGAGGTAGTGTGAGTTTGCTTTGTTCATCGCTGAACATGTTCCTTACGAGCTTGACATAATATATCAGCGAGACAGCGCTATTCAGTATGCCAAAGATTGCTAGCCAGACCAGCCAGCTGTAACCTACGAGAAGAGAACCACCTATTGCGGCGGAGAAAATGAGCAACTTGCTGTCAAAGCCTGCCAGCAGAGGCACTCCGAGCAACGAAAACAGGAAGAGTGTCATTGTAACCGCAAGTGTCCTGTTCCGCCTGAAGAGACCCTTGAAATCCTCATAGCCTAGACCTAGAACACTGCCGGACATCACCGCCACAACCGCAAAGGCGCCGGCTGTTGCAATGGAATGTGTCATGATCTGGAATATGCCATATGATACTGAAAGGTAGGACAGTTGAGTATAATTTCCCCCTGAAATAGATGAGGTGAAAACGGAGAATGCAATCAGCATGTAGCCTGCCTGTCCTATACTGGAATAGGCAAGCATACGCTTGACGCTGTCCTGTCTGAGTGCAGCGACATTGCCCACCGTCATAGTCAGTATGGCGAGCACGCCGAGCAAAGGCCCCCAGTCTGCACGCAGCACAAAGAGGGCTATGATGAACACCTTGAACAGTGCTGCGAAGCCCACCTTCTTTGAGCCTGAGGTAAGAAGACCTGAAACGGGTGTTGGACTCCCCTGATACACATCGGGCGCCCACATATGGAATGGCACTAGCGCTATCTCAAATCCAAAACCCGCTATGATGAGCACAAGCGCGAGCAGGGCTGTCGGATATTGCGCACTTCCATTATGCAATCCCGCAAGTGCGTCGCGTATGCCTGTCAGAGAGAGTGTGTGGGTCACACCATACAACAGGGAAATTCCATAAAGTGCGAGAGCAGCTGAAAGAGCACTGACGATGTAGAATTTCATTGCGGCCTCCGCAGCCGTCTTATCCTTCTTCCTGAAAGCTGTAAGTGCAGCACCTGAGAGTGCAGTTAGAGCGAGGCCGACGAATATGGTAATGAGATCAGTGGATGCGGCAACGATGAGCATTCCGCTGACAGAGAGGAGAAGGAGGGAATAGTACTCGCCTTGATTCCTGTCCTCCTGAATATAACGCACTGATGAAAGCGTTACAATCAATCCGACGCTCAGGAATATGAGTTGGAAGACAGCTGCAAAGGCGTCCTCCTCCAACACGCCATAAAAAACCTGG
>JAVZQA010000107.1:0-3840 GCA_038881315.1 Methanomassiliicoccales archaeon | reverse complement strand
GTGTCGCTACTCAGAATATACATGTGGGGGACATAATAGTGTTCGTGGCTCCATGGAATCCATCGTTGAATGTGGCGCACGAGGTAATCGGCATCATACAAAATTCAACAGGTGTCTACTTTCAGACTAAAGGTATAGCCAATCATGTGAAAGATCCTGAACCTGTTCCTGCGAAAAATGTATTGGGGGAGGTTGTGCTGATAATTCCTTATGCAGGCTATCTTATAATATATGAGGAAGCCATAATCCCACTCCTGCTTGTTCCTCTCATAGTGAAGATAAGATGATAAGTGACGTTCTCATTCAATCCTTTGCAGTCATCTATGCGATTTTAGACATTCTTATTCTTGCGCTGCTTTTGAGAAGAAGGAGACAGTTTGCATTCATAGATCTTGATTTACTCATATTGCTGAAATTTAAGTCGCTCATTGATTTCTATGTTAAGGGTCAGACTGCAACTTTTTTGGATAGCATAAGCGATGCCCATGCAGGCAAAGCCCTTTCCACTTCCGACTTTACAGAGAGATACAGCAAACTGACGAAGGATATAGCGAATTTTTATGAGGATTTCAGTCTTCCCTATGAAGCGTCGAACAGCAGGCGGGAGATAAAGTCTGCAATGACCACAGTTGTTTCGCTTGCGCTGTTTCAGATAGCCGCTGTCTCCATTTCTGTCTATTTTAATGAACTGATTTACATCGTTGTGCTTTCCCTGCTGATCAATACAGTTTTCTGGTATCCACTTATGTCGCAGTATCAGAAAACAGCAGAAGTGATGAGCAGAGCAAGGGATTCGCTCAGTGAGTCAATGTTTGGCTTAAAGTGACCTTTTTTCGCCAAACCTGGATTTCCACACCTTCCTGGCTGATTTATCCGTCAAGCCGCCCCAGTCTGCACACATAAAAAATCCAGTTGATAATCAAGGAAAAGCTTTTTTATATCGCACGCCCACTGAAATTTTTTACGCTTTGAGTCCACCATCTCAAGGGTAGAATTATGAAAGAAATTCGTGGCCTAAGGAATCGACTGGCAGTGACCGTTATTGTTGGATTGTTTGTGCTCTCTTCACTTGTGTTTTTGACCACCGCACCCACATCTTTGAGGAAGCAGGCCACGCAGATGGGAGAGTCGCAGCTCATTTCACATGACGTCATCATAGGCGGTGGCTTTGGCATGCCATCCTGGAATCTGAGTGGTGGGACGCAGGTGCTGCAGGGAAACCTCACTGTAATGTCGGGGGGGACAGTTACACTCAACAATGAGACACTCATGTTTGATGATTTTGCGGCACAGAACAGCTATGCCTCCTATGAAGCAGCTCCGCTGTTTCACATAATAGTGGAAGATGGGGGAAAGCTGGTGATGTATCATTCAATTATAACCACCAATTTGCAGCTAATCAATGATATCCCGGTCCTGGGTATTTTCCTTGAGCACAATGCTTCCATGTCAATGTATCAGGGCTCAAAGCTCATCTTTCCAGGCCAGTTCCTCGTCTATGACTCGACCTTTACAATGATGGACTCATACATACAGGGGTTCAGCAACTCGTCGTTCAATCCAGCGTATATAAATGAGACTGTTTTCCCACCAGGTTACTTTGCAAATCCACCAGTGCTTTCTGCATACGGTTCCAGTGTCTTGGCTGTAAATTCCACCATTTCCATATTCAGGAACAGCACCGGAAGCGATGTCAATCCATCAACAGTCTTTGTGGAGCACTATCCCTTCGCTTCTGACACCGGGCACAAAGACACGGTGACCTATACAGTGGAGGCGCTTCCCTCCTCCGTCAACCATGCCGCCCCCCTCGCAGATACCACCAAATACCAGTCGCTTGGAAATCTGACCGCGTTTAATCAGGATTACTACGAAGTACAGGCAGGCCAGCGCCTTGCGGTCACCAATTTCACGACTGGCGGCGTAACATCATCGATAACCTCTGTAGCGCTTACAGTTGCTTATGAGTCCCTATCCGGGGGTCAGGGCACACTTTTCTGGGCATTCGGTAACACTTCCGTGCCTGCAGGGTCTCATCCTCTTCCGGCATCTTCCGGCTGGACCAATATCTCCATGAGCGTTCCACTCACATCAGTCAACGACCTCGCCAGATCATTGGTGTGGATCAATGACAGTTCAGGTACGCTTCTGGTCAACAAACTCTCCTATTCCTATTCCTTCACTGCCGAAGCCTATAATAATCTGACAGCTGGTGGTTCCACATCCTTTACGGCAATAAACACCTACTTGGGTGCAAACTTCGTCCAGGACGCGGCTGAGCATTCTTCGTTTGTGGTTACAGACATGGCCCATGCGTATCTCTATGGCGTGACAGTGAACATGTCATCGGGAAGCGGAACAATGCTCTCCCCTCCCTTCATCGGAACGCAATCATCTATGGCAACGAAACCGCTGTCGCTAGGACCGCTCAACTCGGTGTCAACGGCCAATGATCTGCCTCTCCTGGATTCCAATGTCCAAACCTACTTCCGTATTCCGGCCGGCGGTATACTGCAGACATATGGAATGAACGTCACCTTCGGCGCAACGTTGAATACCGCCCTTTCAGGTGCAACGCTCTATCTGACAAGCAATTCGTCTTCAGGCGATGTGATATATGTCGGAGAAGTGGGTCAACCTTTAAGTTCATACATCGACACTGGAGTAAGTTTGAATGGCCCCCCATCATTAGTCTATCAGGTTAATCTTTTCAAGCTGGGATTCACAAGCCTCGAACAGATAGCCAACCTTGTCGTCTATATAAGCAACAGTGGCGATACACAAGCAGTTTATCTCCACAATATGTATGCAACAATAACGCTGCTTCCGCAGACTTATTTGTACAGGTTTGCCAATATAACCTTGCTCAGCAAGCAGGGACTTCCCATCCCCGGTATGTCTCTTGCATTCAGCTTTGCCGGGTCCACACCGAATAATATTACGGCAGGTTCGACTGCAATATATTATGTTGCACCATTCAATAACTATCAGTCTACACCGCCTCAGGCTGCACTCGAATTCATGGGGAAGACCTCTTCTGATTATGCGGTAACAGACAGCCTTGGCAATGCCCTGGTTCCTCTGCTTTCAGATGTCATCTACGCATCTGTTTACCCTGATTCCATGTTCGTTGGCAATTACACGCTCACTACTCAATACAATGGCACACAGTACGGTTCTTCCCTTGATTTCCTTCCGTTCCCCAGTATATCATACGACGATGAGTTTGTCAATTTCACGCTTGCGGTAAATGCAGTGATTCCGCTACCCAAGATATCTGTCGAAAGGCCAGTCGTAGCCCCATCTACAATTTACGCCAACCAGTCCGGAACCATTACTTTCAATGTCGCGGACACGGGACAGTCAGGTGTAGTGAATATGCCTGTTAATATCTCAGTCGGAGCTTCCGGCATTTCAGGTGGATACAGGACGCTACAGGTTTCCGTGGCTCCAGAATCCCAGATTACCGTTACAATTTCGTGGAAATTCACACTTCCGTACAACAATACCATCAATATCGTGGCGAATCCAAATCAGACAATTCCTGAAAGCAGCTACTCAGGTGATTACAATTCAACCGTCTTCTACATATGGCCTGATCTTCCTGAGCTTGTGGTTTACTCCTCCGGCATAGGCTTCAACCCATCTCCCGCATTTTCAGGAAGCAGTGTGATCATTACAGCCTCCATCGAAAATAACCTGGGAAGGGCAAATGCAACCAATGTGACAGTGGGCTTCTACACTGGCAATCCTCTCGAGGGAGGTGTGCTCATAGGCAGCACGGTTGTTACGGTATCGGCAGGAGGCAGCAATACTGCAAATATCAGCTGGACTCCAACA
>JAVZQA010000106.1:0-4023 GCA_038881315.1 Methanomassiliicoccales archaeon | reverse complement strand
GGTACGCACGTCAGTGTAGGCGAGACAAGAGGTACCGCAAAGCAGGTGATGCAGTTCTTCTGTTTCTATAATGAAGTCGTGGGAGACCACCTTGAGCAAGACATGATAGCGGTGATGTACCAGCTGGAGGACATGGAGCTGGTAAGCACGAGGGTGGAAGAGTATCTCTTCTAGTTATCTGTGTCGGTTAGGATGTGCTTACATTTTTACACGGGCCCAAGTGGACTTGATGGGTTTAAATGAGACTTGGTGGAGCCACCGGCGTTTAGTTTTATATGGGAAATGTGTGTGAACTAATATACAAGCATTTAAGCAATACTGAACTATGAGGCTGCTATGGAAAGAAAAGACTCAGAAATTTTAGAACGCATTGCTAATGAGATATTAAGTCGTGTCACAAAGAAGAAGTCTTTTTATAACATCTTTTTCTTAAACAAAAAGTTTGAAAATGATTTTAAATCATTTCAATCGACAAATGACGCAAACTATACCTATACTGTGCCAGAACCCTTAATGTATTATTTTTCGAGATTTATCTTAAATACTGAAGAGACCAAACCCATAGCCGAAATAGAAAGGATAGAGTGCGGGGATAATATGATCAAAAATGAATCAGGTATTCCAACTGAAATGCTTTTGCCGTGCAAAGTATATGGTTACGGACTTGAAAAAGAAAAAGTAACAATGCATGGCGTTAGTTATATCTACACTTCCTCGTTGATAGTATCGGAGCCCATAGAAGTGTCTGCCATTGATGAAATTTATAGCGCACATGTACATGTTGCTGCTGTTCCAATATTAGCATTCACGATGAAAGATGGTAAAACAGTGGTCATAGACAGACTGCACATTAGAGAGTGGTGATGAACAGATATTTTTACCATATTCTGATGGCATTTATTGTTTATAGTAATTCTTGTCAACGTCTTTGCTTTCGTATGCAAATCACAGATTACAATTATCTTTTTATTATTGACATATTACGTATGTTGCAGGCAATATCGCTCACTTGATCTTTATAACTCTATGTCCGGCGGGTATTATTTGAAGTCTATCTACTTAATTTCATTAATTTGTGACATTAACATACTTCGGCTGCCTGGAGCCAGGACAAAATAATTTGTGTTTCAATGGCTCATTCACTGAACCTAAAGTTGAGATATTTACTATTTACGATTTGCTTACATTTTTAGATGGACCGGGCGGGATTTGAACCCGTGACCTCTACCATGCCAAGGTAGCGATCTTCCAACTAATCTACCGGCCCAACTTACAAACTTTGCATTGTTAAGATCATTATAAGCATATTGGATGAATGCATGCTTAGGTGCAAGGCATGTCATCTTTCCACATTTCCGGCTGAATGCAGCTATGCCCACCCTCAGCTCCCCACTCTGCCGGTCTGCTCTATCTTCTTGGTATGGACAGTCTCGAAGCTCTCTATACTCTTCTGGAAGCGCATCCTTTCCCCCGGAATACGCGTCGGGTATTCCGCTGTGAGACATCCCAGACACAGTTCTGATTCCTTCGCGCCCAGTGCCCTGACCAGACCTTCAACACTGATGTACCCAAGACTGTCAGCGGTTATCTCCGTGGCTATCTGTTCCTCATTCTTCCCAGGCGCAATGAACTGGTCTCTTGTCTTCATGTCTATTCCGTAGTAGCATGGCGCAATGATCATGGGACAACCTATGCGCACATGCACCTCCCTCGCTCCAGCCTCCCTCACCATTTGAACAATGCTGCGCATAGTCGTGCCGCGGACTATGCTGTCATCGATTATGACAACACGCTTGCCTGAAATGACGGAGCGTATGGGGTTGAGCTTCATGCGGACACTCATCTCCCGCATGGTCTGGTCAGGCATTATGAATGTGCGCTCTACAAACCTGTTTTTCATAAGTCCCTCGCACACAGGTATGCCTGAGACCTCGCTGTAGCCGATGGCATGTGTTCTCCCGGAATCCGGAACTGGTATCACCACATCCGCCCTGACAGGTTTTTCTCTTGCAAGAACCCTGCCTATCTCTCTCCTCACATCAAAAACGGAGCGGCCGTCGATAACGCTGTCAGGTCTTGCAAAATAGACGTACTCAAACATGCAGTGAGCCCGTTCCGATGACGGCGTCATATAGGAGATGTAGTCTCCGGGCAGGATCTCCACAATTTCCCCAGGAAGGAGGTCCCTCACCAGCTTCCCACCTAGCATATCGAACACTACACTCTCGCTCGCAACTGCATATCCCCCTGGCACCCTGCCAAGACACAGCGGGCGGATGGCGAGCGGATCCCTTATACCGAAGACACGCGAGCCAATCATCAGTGCAAAGGCATACCCACCCTCTATCCTCCGGAGGGCATTCCTTATCGCCTTGACCGCATCACGTGTGTCGCGTAGCTCGTTTACAATGAGCCTGAGCACGAGTTCGGTGTCTGTTGTTGAAAAAAATGCCCATCCATCATTCTCGAGCTTCTCACGCAACCTGTCGGAGTTTACTATGTCACCGTTGTGTCCAAGTGCAACATCCGCAAGTGCACTGCTGAAAACGAGGGGCTGGACATTTTCAAGCATGTCATCCCCCGTGGTGGGATAACGCACATGCCCTATCCCGGCTCTTCCTGTCAGGGAAGAGATATTCTCCTGGTTGAACACTTCATGCGCAAGCCCAAGTCCTCTAACCGCCTTTATTGTTTCTCCGTCGGATGATACAGCTATGCCTGCGCTGTTCTGCCCGCGGTGCTGCATAATACGCAGGCTGGCATAGAGCATAGGGGCGACATTCTTATCGCAATTCATGGCGACGACGCCGCATTTATGTCCGGGCCTGTCGTCGTTCATTAGTTCCTCCTCAATGGGTCTTAGCCCACGAATAAGAACGGAGCGAGCTCTTCTTTCCGTAACCACACGACGAACAGTATCCTTTGATGTTGTAGGAGTGTCTCCCGCATCTCCTGCATATTATGTGTGTCTTGTTCGTGTTCCTCTTTCCCTGCGCCGGAGTTCCCTTACTCATACGCCTTCCACTTATGGAGAGATGTATATAACATTGTCCCCGCGGACTATTGCCATCTCAACTTTTCTAACGACCTGATTATTCAGCAGTTCCTCCGCATTTCGGAGAACCACATTCATATGAGGATCGTAGCCGTCGAGAGTCCCCCTGTATCCCCTGTTGCCCTTCAATTCCACTAGCACAGGGGAATTCAGCGACTGGGCAAGCAACGTCAGGGGCTTGATAGCCTCTGCCATGTTAAAGGGCATGCGGTTGCGCATAATAATCTTTTGCAGGGCATTTCATATGATAGCGCCGATCGTGGGTGCATCATGCATATCCATATCCATGAAAACAATGCCCTCTTCAATGTCTTCTGCAGAGAGCGCCTCTCCTCCTCCGATTTGGCTATCAGCATGTGACGCCTTGATCATGGCTGACCTCATAATGAGATCAAGCATTGCAGCAGCAAGATTTTCTGCGTACATGCCGTCTATGGAATGAGCGTAGTCTGCGTCATCCGCGAGATAATAGACAAATCCCAGAAAGGGATCGCGTCGGTTGAGCAATGAGGCATACTCCCTCATTACAGCCGAGGCCGGCTGCTCAATGGATATGTCGCGTGTATTGAATTTAAATCCGGATGCTGAGCTGCTTCCGCCTGCATCGAGCAGTTCAAAACGCATTACCTCTCTTCCACTGCCACGGAAAAAGTTCCATTTAAGATCGCGGTCAACGTATATTGGATATTCCTCTATCCTCCTCTCCTCAATCAGTTCCTCAAAGAGTTCATCCATAAGGGAGAGAGCCCTGTTTCTGCTGTCTTCCCGCTGGACTGAGGCTAAGGCATCGGCAAATTCAATGGAACGCTCCCTGGAAAGCTCCACAGCAGCAGTCACCGCTCCGATATTCTCGATGGAAGAAAAATATCCATCATCAATCAGTTTCTGAGTCCTTCTTCTTAGCTCGGATGGTTCAACCCACACAATGGACTCAACTGCATTCTGCCTAAATTCAAGGTAAACGCTCA
>JAVZQA010000105.1:0-4037 GCA_038881315.1 Methanomassiliicoccales archaeon | reverse complement strand
AACCCATTCAGCATCCGTATCGCAGCTAAGCGAGGAGCAACTCTATTATCTTCAGACGAGAGGACTGCCATTGGAAGAGGCGGAAAAGTTGCTCGTTTTGGGTTTCTTTGATCCGCTCATTTCACGCATCCCCATCGATAGTGTCAGAGACAAGATTCGTTTCCATATAGAGGACAAATGGAACAATGTGCTCTCATTGAAGGCTTCAAGACATCTCGATGAACTGGAATTCGAAAAGTATGTCAAGGACCAGATAACCACACCTTCCAGCATATTCGAGGGACATTACAAGTACAGGTGATGCGATGACTTACCGAAGACTAGCCTCCCTTGATCAATTTGACGAAAGGGGGATGCTGGCCAGGGAAGTGGACGGCGTAACTGTGCTGCTGATAAGACTGCCTGACGGTGTGCATGCACTCGAAGGCATATGCACACATGAATATGCGGAACTCTACAGAGGCATTGTTGCGGGCAGCAGCATCATCTGTCCCCTCCACCTTTCAAAGTTCAATATATTCACAGGTGAGGTCGAAACTCCTCCCGCAACTGAAGCGCTACGCACCTTCGACGTCAGGATTGAGGGGCAGGATGTTCTGGTGGATGTATGAAGGCACGCGCGAGCTATGAGCTGAAGAAGGACTTCCCGCTTTTCTCAGCCCCTGGTAACGAAAAATTGGTCTATCTGGACAGCGCAGCCACAAGTCAGAAACCGGAAAGTGTGCTTAAGGCGGTTGCTGATTTTGAAAGGACGGTCAATGCCAATGTGCACAGGGGAATGTATTCCATAAGCATCGAGGCAACCGAGAGGTTTGAACGTGCGAGAGAGAAGGTGGCAGCCTTCATAAATGCATCTCCGGAGGAGGTCATATTCGTCAGGGGCGCTACTGAGGGATTGAATATTGTGGCGCTCGCGCTTGGTATTCAGCGCCTCAATCCGGGTGACGAGGTGCTGCTTACGCGCATGGAGCATCATTCCAATATTATCCCCTGGCAATTGCTCCGCTGGAAGGGGATAAAGGTGCGCTACGCTCCTGTCACAGCCGGAGGTCTGCTTGATGTCGAGGCGATGAAATCGCTAATTGGTCCGAGAACCAGAGCGGTTTCCCTGACACATGTGTCAAATGTGCTGGGCACCATTAATCCTGTGCGTGAGATCGCAGATATTGCCCATGAACGAGGGGCAGTTGTCATAGTGGATGGTGCCCAGTCGGTGCCTCACATACGCACTGATGCTGTTAAATTGGGGGGCGATTTCCTTGCCTTTTCGGGGCACAAGATGTGCGCGCCGAATGGCATAGGTGTGCTCTGGGGACGGAGGCAACTGCTGGAGGAACTGGAACCTGTCTTTGGCGGTGGTGAGATGATTAGTGAGGTAGGGGACGAGACAAGCAGCTGGGCGGAGCTTCCTCACAAGTTTGAGGCCGGTACACCAAATGTTTCGGGTGCCATAGGGCTGGGCGCTGCAGTGGATTATCTGGAAAGTGTAGGCATGGACTATGTGGAGCGCATGGAAAGGGATTTGCTGAATTATGCACTGGAGCGCATGAAGGAGGTGAGGGGTATGGAAATCTATGGACCACAGGATCAAGAGCAGCGCTGCGGCGTGATATCATTCAACCTCAGTGGTGTGCACAATCACGATGTCTCTGACATACTTGCTGCTCAGGGTGTGGCAATACGCGCGGGTCACCACTGCGCCATGCCCCTGATGCACGACCTGGGTGTGCCTGGAACAGCGCGCATCTCCTTCTATCTCTACAACACCAGGGATGATGTGGACGCCTTCATCCGAGCATTGGCAGAAGTCGAGCGCATATTCGGTTGAGGGTGCATTACCCTTGCAGGCCATGGTTCTCCATATTCCACGCGGCGTGATTGATGAAATATATTCACATGCAAAGCGTACCTATCCGGAGGAGTGTTGTGGTTTCCTCCTGGGTTTTGCCGATACGACTACCGTCATACGTTCCAGGGATGCAATCAACAGTGCCCCTTCCAGACTGAATAGATATTCCATCGATCCACGCACTATAATGCTTGTCGAAAATATGGCCAGAGAGGAGGGGATTACAATAATTGGCTATTACCATTCTCACCCTGACCACCCTGCAGTTCCCTCCGAATTTGACAGGGCACACGCCTGGCCTGATATCTCCTATCTGATTGTAAAGGTCGTGCAGGGGGAGCCCGATGGCTTTGCTTCATGGATGCTTCAACTGGATGGAAGCCGCTTTGTGCGCCAATCTGTACGCATTCAGTGAAACAGATAGACAGAGGCACTGTTCTTCTTGCGCCTGTTGCGCCTTCTCCAAATGATGAATGCGAATACAGCAACAAGTATCACTATGAGTGCGATCACTATCTCAAGAATCGGGCTCATCGCTTACCAGCCTTTTTCCTGGCACTTCCTGGTTTATGTGCTTCAACCGCATAGTGGTATGTCCCTACTTTGAACAGGCGCCTTATCTCGAAGCCATTCTCCCTTAGCAGCGCCTCAGATTCCTCTTCAGAATATCTCTCCGAAAGCGGCGGGCCCATTGGTGACTTCGCCTTTTCCCATTCGACAACTCCGAGCTTCGCGCCTTTCTTCAGGATGCGAATCAATTCCCGCAGCGTATAATTGCCATCTAGCTCATGCAGCACATTCACCATTAGTGCACCGTCAGCAGCATCATCCTCCAGCGGAATCGCTTTTTCACGCGAAACCACAAATTCGATGTTCCGCAGCCCTTTCTCCGCAGCGAGTCTTTTCGCCATATTTATGAAAGGCTCCTGTATGTCAACGGCATACACCCTTCCCTTTTCCCCCACAGCTTCGGAGAGCGCTTTCAGAAAGGCACCCGGGCCGCATCCGAGATCCACAACGCTTTCCCCCTCCCTGAAACCGAATGCGCCTACGACCTCCTCCGGCCTGATCATCTTCAGCCTTTCCTCACTGAGCAGCGAATCGCCTATGCTCGTGGGGAACTTCCTCTTCTTCTTTGGCGCCAATCGTAACACCTCAGTATGATGCCCCTCTCAGATCCTTCATAGCAGCCCCTGCAAGTGATACGGCCAGGAGTAAGCTTGCGAATATTATATAGACATTCCTGACACCAAACAGATCGACAAAGAAACCGCTTGAAAGCAGCGAGGCTGAAGCTCCGGCTAGCAGGAACATGGACATGGCTGAAAGGACGCTGCCGAGTCTTTCCGCCGGTATTTTTGACTGCAGAAGTGCAATGAAGGGAACTGCAGCAACCCCTTCGGTAATACCTATCAGGAATGCCAGAACAATGTCCACAGGCAGCCTGTTTGAAGTACCGAAGAAGAGGTAGAAGAAACCATCCAGCAGGTTTGCTGTTATGAGCAGCAAACCCGTCCTCCTTCTTACGTCTATCCTGGTGCATAGATAGTTACCTGCCATCGTTCCGACCCCCACAGTCACCAGGACAGCAACATATCCCAATCTCCCGGTGTGGAAGACATCGTACGACATAATCAGGGGGAGAAATGTCATCCCTGCCGCGGTGAAATTCGAGATTGCAAGCAGTATCGTCGTCTCCGCGTAGAGCTTATTCCCGAAAATATACCTAACCCCGTCCAGGCTCCTCCTTCTTCTTTCTGCGGCGGGCGAGGTGACTTTCAGTGTGGAGAGTATGGATGCACTTGCGATGAAAGCGCCTATATCCAGAAGCACCACACCCCCGGTGCGCAAAAGGAAATAGAGCGTGCCACCGAGCAGATAACCGAAGATCATTGTGGATTGCGTCGTCAGCTGTTGCAGTGAGTTGGCAGTGGTAATTTCATTCTTTTCGACGGTCAACGGGATGAGGCTTCCCCTTGAGGTTGAAATCAGGAAACCGAATGTGGAGATGCCGAAGACGCTGGCAAAGGATATTGGGAGGACCAGTGCATGCAGGGCCAGCGAGGCATAGAGTAGCAGCCCAAAGCATGTCTCCATCACCGAGGCGAATATTATCAGATGCTTCCGGTCGTTGTTGTCAATCACCCTGCCGAAAAACGGCGCAAATAGGAATACCGGAATGTAGAAG
>JAVZQA010000104.1:0-4084 GCA_038881315.1 Methanomassiliicoccales archaeon | reverse complement strand
GTAGCCGTGTGCGCCGTGCAGTTCTATACCATCAAAATTGGCATGCTGAGCCACGGCAGCCGCTCTTCCAAATGCCTCCTCTATCCTACGGATTTCGTCTAAATTCAATTCTAGAGGGGTGTGACCAGGATAATCCGTTGCGCTGGGGGCTTCAGAGATTAAGGAATTGATCTCGCTGATTCCCTTTCCTCCTGAGTGCACCAGTTGAGCAAAGACCAAGCAGTCGTGGGAATGAATTGCTTCGGTCAGTCTTCTCAGCTTTGGTATAAGTGCAGGATTTGCGAAGGAGAGTTGGTTTCTTGAGCCTCGGGAATTCAGCTGGTCTACCGTCGAATACTCAGTTATTATCAAAGAGACACCGCCCCTGGCTCTCTCCTCCAAATATGAGATATGAGCTTCACTTGGTGAACCGTCAGTGTTGCAAAGATTTGATATCATAGGTGCCATGACAATCCTGTTTTTGAGCGTGAGATTGCCTATAATTCCGATATCTCCCAGACTCATGCCCGCTCAGAATGTGGTATGTTTCATAATGTTTTTCAAATAAGAGGGCCACACCCTAGGGACACAAATAACGGATCTGTATTCAATCAATTTCTAAACTTTCATAAGCCCGTCGTGTGCTCTGAATCGAAATCTCTGTATCGAAATAGATTATTTTAGAAGCTGAAATTGCCCCCTTACTTTTAACAACCGACGTAGACAGGGGGGAGTTTTTAATAAGTGAACGTAGAAAGAAGCGATGGTGAGCAGAATGGAAATGATGGATGAGCAGACAAAGGAGAAGGTACGCGAGATACTGTCGACACAGCTCGAGGGGGAGGTTACTCTTCATGTGTTCACCAGTAAAGAGAACTGCGAATACTGCGAAGCGACCAAGGAAATTGCAAGTGAGCTTTCAGATATTGACAACAGAATAGTGGTGAAGAATTACGATCTGAAGGAAGATCGGGAAGTCGCAGAAAAGATGAACATTGGCATGGCTCCTGCTATTGTGGTGCAGGCTGACGGAGGGAGCGTAAGGTACTTCGGCATACCATCAGGCTATGAATTCTCGAGTCTGCTGGAAGACATAACGGATGCTTCATCTCATAAAACGAAGATCCCCGAGGAAATTGCAGAAAAGATCAGAGCAATAAACGAGCCTGTGCACATCAAGGTCTTCGTCACACCCACATGTCCGTACTGTCCGAGGGCGGTTAGAACTGCACATCAGTTTGCAATGCTGAACAGCAAGATTACTGCAGACATGATTGAGGCCATTGAATTTCCTGAACTGTCAGAAAAATATTCGGTCATGGCTGTTCCAAGAATCGTGGTCAATGAAAAAGTGACATTTGAGGGTGCAGTCCCCGAAAGCGAATTTGCAGAGCATGTTCTGGAGGCAGTCCACTAAACCCTTTATGGTATTCCCGCGCTTTCTAGAAGGCAGTGTACGATTCTCCCTACATCCAGAAATCGGACTTATGACCGCAGACAATTGCGCCATGGGATTGCATAAGGCATACTGATGCATTCCCAATTTTGGGCATATGATCGATGGCGTGGATGTAGTGTGTGAACTATCGTAAAGGAACAATGCAGCGGATGATGTTACAAATTACCATTAAATAAATTACATAACCGTTCGCCCAATTCAACTCCACATCAAGGCGTTGATATTCACAGCGAAGAATTGGAAGATAACTGCCCTGAAGGAGAAGGCAATGGCAAAAGCATGATGTGAGAACGAGCACTGAAACAGGTAAGATGTGGATTGATAGTGTAACGGAAGTGTTTGTTTAATGCAGAGCGGCTCGTGCCTCATTGTGTACAGAATTTTTTGAATTCGTGTGCGTCCGCCAAGCGACGAAGAGTTTTGATTAAGAAAGATGCCTGTAATGCCAATTTCAGTGTCATAAGAAAAGGAAAGATGTGCCCGCAGTTTATTACCAATGCTTGAATAGTCCCATTTTGTCGCATATGAAAGTCAAATAAGCGCACTAGTCTGAATGAGATAAGAAATTGATGCTGCTGCCCTATGGCATCATTTAATAGCTACTAGAAGGGAATGCAGCCCACAACAAGTTACTTTATGGTAGGAAAGGGAAGGACAATAAAAATTCGAAGGCTCGATGGTAGGGAGTTTCAGTAGAATGGACTAAACATTAGATATGTGAGAATTTATGCATGTGGAAATTGAAAAGCGCCATGTATTGAATAGGAATGCTGGAAAAGTTAAAATGCTGACGACAGGACTTGTAAGATGATACAATAGTAGATAGGAAGGTGCCCTGAGATGTTTGAAATCCCCAAGAGCACGATGCCTCTTGTATTGGTTGGAAATGTCCTGTCTAGACTGAAAGAATTTCCAGATGGATGCATCAATGTTGTTGTAACGTCACCTCCCTACTGGGGGCAAAGGGACTATGGGAATGCTTCGCAAATAGGCATGGAAAGGACACCGGAAGAGTATATAGAAAAGATGCTGAGGGTTGCGGACGAAATACATCGTGTTTTGGCAGATGATGGTTCCTACTTTTTGAATATAGGGGACAAATATGTGGGCAAGAATTTGCAGATGATACCTTTCAGATTGGCGATTGAGATGCAGAAAAGGGGATGGGCGCTAAGAAACATATTGATATGGCATAAGTCGAATGCAATGCCATCATCAATACAGGATAGATTTTCGAATACCTATGAGCCCATATTTTTCTTCGTCAAGAATCCAATAGGTTACTTGACGCCGGATTATTACTTTGACCTGGATGCTGTGCGGATACCCCACAAAACCAATTTCAATGATGACAGGATGAGAGACCATGCTGTCACAGGTGAGAAAGGAGATATTAACCATTCAGTACGTTTACCACAAATCCTCTCTGTTGAAGAATACGAAAGACTGAAGGACAACATCATTCGAAGAGTGGATTACAACGGCAAATTCAAAGATGCGGGTAAGATAAATCTAGGGGCTTCACCGGGTGCGAGACTTTCAGTTTATGGTGAATTTTATTCAAGACAGCGTAAATATAAGATAGATGAAAAAATGGAACTGGAGATAATAAGATTCATCAGGGAATACAGAGAGGTGAGAGGAATCACACCTAAGGAAATAGACAGAATGTTCGGCTACAGGGATACTGCAGGCCACTGGTTCAGGCTGGATAAGGGGGGCAGGAGCTTACCCAAGCCAGAAGACTGGTTTAAGCTCAAGGATATACTGGGGATTAAGGAAGAGAAATATGATGATATTATGACGCAGGAACATTACGTCTTGCAGACTGTAAAGCCTCACCCTTATGGTAAAAATCCGGGGGACATATGGGACATACCCACAGGTAAATTGAAGGATGCTCACTTCGCCATATTTCCCGAGGAGATACCACGGAGGATCATAATGGCTTGTTGTCCTGAAAATGGAATAGTTTGTGACCCGTTCGCAGGCAGTGGAACTACTTTGAAAGTCGCAAGGGAACTCAACAGGAGATCTATTGGAATTGAACTGCAGTCAAACTATCTCAAGATTATTCGGAAGAGATGCGGCGAAATAAGCATCTCCTAAATTGGATAAACCACTGCGTTCTGCACCAAACACACGCTGCAGATATTTCTAATGAATTACGATCACTACACAGTCTAACCGCCTGTATTTTTTATCCGATCTTATTGCCGTCAGCAAAACTAGGATGTTGCACATGCGTCTGAATTCTGTGCGTTCATCGCGTTTAGCAGCATCGATATAATGGCGAAGATGTCAATTCAAACACCTGTAAATTGATCGCGGTGCGATTTTAGAGCGTGTTTCAAACTAAACTTGTTAAATCTTTCATGGGTGTTTATTGCTCAGCAGTTCCAAGATGAGCTCAAATACCAAAGGAGCCCGTTTGATTGAGCAGTTATAGAGAAAAAATTATCGCCCATGCCTATGCCACCCAGAGCTTGTATCCTGCCCAATGCAAGCAATCGAGCATATCTCTGAAACCCAATGAAAAATTCGAGTCTAATGGATGCGCAAACATGACCAAGCGGGCCCGCTGGTGTTTGCTTACGAGGATAATCGAATATCTTATATTCTACCCTTACATGACTGCTCATGGGA
>JAVZQA010000103.1:0-4111 GCA_038881315.1 Methanomassiliicoccales archaeon | reverse complement strand
GATCCCTTTCACTTAAATACTGAAACTGTAGAAGTCTCATTGCTATTTTGTCTATGTTCTCATTTCTTTGACGGAAAGTCTGCTGCTTCGTCTCTGGACGATGATGGGCGTCTGCTTCATCGAAGATCGGCAAAGAGAGTTTTCCGTCAGTCTGAAGATTGGCCTAACGATTTCACACGAAAATCATTTCAGATTACATGGAACAGTAGAAGCAACGCTATAACAATGAGCACAACTATGACTATCGCAACATAGATGAGCGGGTCACGTTTATTCTTCTGCGCAGTCTTTTCAGTCTGACCGGATTTCAACTCCTCTTCAGTATAAGTTTCAACACCGATCAGCCGATCGAGCTCGTCAACCCACTCATCCAGACCATCCTTTTCCTCTGGTTCCTCGCTATCCACATCATCCTTCATTTGGGAACCTTCTCCCAGTCCTTCAGGAAACGCTCCAACCCTATGTCTGTCAGAGGATGGCGGAGCATGAGCTTTAGAACACCGAATGGTAGAGTTGCTATATCCGCTCCCAGTTTCGCTGCCTCTATAACATGTATGGGGTGTCTCACGCTTGCCACTAGTATTTCAGTTCTGAAATTGTAATGACTGTAGATTTCCGCGATGTCTCTAATAATCTGCATGCCTTCATTCCCTGCGTCATCTAGTCTGCCGATGAACGGACTCACGAAAAGCGCCCCCGCTTTTGCAGCCAGTAGCGCCTGAGCAGGCGAGAAGACAAGCGTGACATTCGTGCCAATGCTCTCCGAGGAAAGGGTTCTTGTGGCCATGAGACCGGCAGGAGTCATGGGCACCTTTACCACAATTCTCCTGTTGATCTTTGCGAGTGCCCTTCCCTCTTTCAGCATGCCTTCGTAATCAGTGCTAACGACTTCCGCATTGACGGGTCCGTCAACAATCGCGCAGACTTCCTTCAGCACCTCAGAAAACTTCTTCCCCTCTTTGGAAACAAGCGATGGATTGGTGGTCACACCGTCTATTACGCCCCACTTCCAAGCTTCCCTTATCTCCTCCACATTGGCAGTGTCCAAAAAAAGCTTCATATCATCCCCTTCCTTTTCAGTACCTTCCTCGCAGCCCCTGCGATGCCGTCAGGTGAAAGACCGTATTTAATCAGAAGTTCCTGTGCCTCACCCGATTCACCAAACACATCATTTGTGCCCACCTTCTCCACAGGTGTTGGATTTGAAAGGGAGAGGGCGGAGCAGACTGCATCACCAAGACCGTTTACAACACTGTGCTCCTCTGCAGTAACAATCGCACCGGTCTTCTTGGCCTGTGCCTCCAGTGTTTCAGTGTCTATGGGCTTTATTGTGCTCATGTTCACAACGCTCGCACTTATACCTTCACGCTGGAGTCTGTTTGCCGCCTCAAGTGCTGCATGAACCAGCTGTCCGCATGCGATAATGGACAAGTCGGAGCCGTCTCTTAGCACTGCAGCCTTTCCAATTTTGAATTGTTTGTTGTACTCTGCAATAGATGGAACATCCGATCTGCTGAAGCGCATGTATCCCGGCCCTGTAAAGGACGCGAGGGCGTGTGTCGCTTCATACGTTTCGTTTGCATCTGCAGGAACAATCACCGTCATGTTGGGTAGACCGCGCATTAAACCGATGTCTTCGAGCATCTGGTGCGTGGCCCCGTCAGGACCCACAGAGAGACCCGCATGACTGGCAACGAGTTTCACGTTTGCTCTTGCATAAGCAATAGACTGCCTCACCTGATTGTATGTGAGACCAGTGAGAAACACGGCGAAGGTGGAGGCGAATACCAGTCTGCCCGATATTGCGAGACCAGCTGCAGTGGTCACCATATTTGCTTCGGCCACTCCACAATTGAAAAATCTGTCTGGATACACCTTTCCAAATTCGCCAGTTCGGGTGGAAACAGAAAGATCGGCATCGAGAACAACCATGTCCTTGTTCTTAGCCCCAAGCTCAATGAGCGCCCTTCCGTATTCCTTACGCTGGCTTTCCAATTTGATTGTCGAGGTGCCCATCACTTGACACCATCCAGTTCCTTCAGGGCCTTTTCAGCCTCCTCCTTCGAAGGCGCTTTGCCATGGAAAGCGACATTGTTCTCCATGAACGAAACCCCCTTTCCTTTTATTGTATCTGCGATAATAACACTCGGCTTCCCCTTGAAATTCAGTGAGGTGTTATAGGCGTCTATTATCTCCTGCATGTTGTGTCCGTTGATTACTGAAACATTCCAGCCGAATGCTTTCCATTTATCCTCAAGGGGCTCCGTGTTCAATATGTCTTTGGTGAAACCATCATTCTGTATTCTGTTTCGGTCAACGAAGGCAGTTATGTTGTCCAATTTTCTATGGGCAGCAAAAATGGCAGCCTCCCATGTCTGCCCTTCGTCATTTTCACCGTCACTCAAAAGGACCACAACCCTGGACTTTCTGCCCCACAGTTTGTTTGAAAGTGCAAAACCGTTTGCAATCGAGAGTCCCTGACCCAGTGAGCCTGTGCAGACCTCCACACCGGGAACATCGGTATGTGCATGTCCCTGCAGCCTGCTCCCTAGTTTCCTGATGTTGAGCAATTCATCCCGTGGAAAATAGCCAGCGTGTGCGAGCACAGCATACAACGCAGGCGCGGCATGCCCCTTGCTCAATACAAAAATATCCCTTTCAGCCCAGCGCGGATTCTTCGGGTCGTGTTTCAAGAGTCTGAAGTACAGTGCGGTGAGAATGTCTGCACTGGACAGAGAACCGCCTGGATGGCCCGAACCTGCAGCCTGTGTCTCTCTTATTATATCCTTTCTAACCTCTCTGGCAATGCGCTCAAGATCTTCCAGAGAAGCATTTTCAGGAAGGAGTCCATACAAAGGATTTCACTCCTTTTTGTGCGAAACATTACATGTATTTAACTCTTTTAAACAGATTGCTGGCATTACTTCACAGGTACAGAATTAAGCAAACCTCTGCATGAAACGGCATTGAATATTATTCGGCATTAATTTGTGAAAAGAGGGTCTCAATTCAGTGGAGTTTATTCGATACCTGTTTCGGTTATCTGGAAATCCACACTTGTTCTTTCTCTCATATGTCTGTGTTTCATTAATGTCACCCTTCGCTTTCCATCAGGGAGGCGTTCCAGTTTTAGAACGGTCTTTGCTGCATGCTGGAGCACATGTCCACCCAGCGGCTCAACTGTGTTTCTGTTTATATCGGTATAAACCTGCGAAGTCACCACAACAGGAATCCTGTATTTACGTGCGGCGGTCATCAGTATATTCAGCTGCTCTGCCAGCTCCCTCCGTTCATTTGCATCATCCAAAACCTGTCTGTAATAGACAGTTAGGCTGTCCACTATAAGTACACCAATGCCCCGTCCAGTCTCAATGAGCGATACCCCCTTACTTATGAGTTCATGTTGTTCCTGCAGGCTGTAGGGCTCCGAAAACAGTATGCCCTTTCCAATCTTTGCCGCTGCATTGCCAGAGATTTGTCTCAGTCTTTCCGAGGACACACCCTCAGTGTCGATGTAGACGACACGTGTTCCAGAGAGAACTGCCTGTTTTGAAATCATCAGACAAAGATTTGTTTTGCCTGCCCCTCCCTCTCCATACAAGAGGGTTATCACCGCATCCTCCACTCCTCCCCCAAGTAAGGCATCAATTTTAGTGGAGCCTGTGGAAAGCAGGGACATGCCCCTCCATCATACATCTACTTTATAGACATGGCAGCAACCTGGCACCAATACTGTAATGTATTCTCTAATTATTGACAAGGCGGTGTCCTTCGCTTGACAGAGGAGAAAAAGCATGCGTTTGAAACGATCTGTGTGCATGGCGGCGAATTCAGAGATACGCTCTGCGGCTCTGTTGTTACACCCATCTATCAGACCTCCACCTTTCTTTATCCATATGCGATAGATGGACAAGGCCGTTATCTGGATGAAAAAGCACCCTTCTTTTACACCCGTCTTTACAATCCAACGGTGCAGGCAGTTGAGAGGAAGATAGCCTCGCTCGAGGAAACGGACGCGTGTGTCGCATTTTCAAGCGGCATGGCCGCCATAACCACAACAGTCCTGGAGATGCTGGGTTCGAAGGGGCATGTGCTCGCCGTCAGGGATCTC
>JAVZQA010000102.1:0-4127 GCA_038881315.1 Methanomassiliicoccales archaeon | reverse complement strand
CTGCTGTATAATTTGAATATTGGATTTGATCGAAACCAGAGACCAGTATGATATTACCAGCTGCGCGTTCTGCCTAAACAATTGCTGCCAACTATTGATGGTGCGCATTCATACTCACTCTGATGCAACTGCAAAGCTGAAGCTTAATGTGGAGGGAGGCATCATTTTGAATGGCTTCCTTAATGAAGGAGTCAAACTCCGTTTCGGAAGAGGATCTATCTTGTGTCAATCGGGTGTTAAAGTCCATAATAATGAATTCCCCTCTTCCCTTAAGTCGGTGCATAGCATACCTGCGTAGGGTGGCTTTGACGCAATTCTCAACTTATTTGCCTTCAGCACTTCAAGCATTACAGGTAGATGCGTCACTATCATAACGCATTCCACTTTGCCGTTCTGTTTTGATGCCGTGGTCACATCTTCCGCCGATGCATCCGGACCCACAAGCTGTGATATTGAGATCTCTGCACGCCTCCATGCCACCTTCCTTGCAATTATGGCGGTTTCTGTGGCTCTCCTTAAGGGGCTGGATATGATCAGCGATGGCTCCGCTCCCTTTAGTTTGGCTTTCATTGCGACACTCATCACCTGTCTCTTTCCCTCATCTGAGAGCCGGGGATCATCTCCATCCTCCGGTTTCCCGTGTCTGAACAGCAGTATTTTCAAGATTTCAGCCTCTGTATTGTATGTTTAGCGATCTGATTGCCCTTTTCCATCGACCAGTGTTTTTCAGCACCTGAAGTATGCCTGCGAAACTATGCTTTCACCTGCAACCTCGTAAGCCCTAGCTTTCTTCATTGTGCTGTACCCGCGGATCGTCTGCGGACGAACAGTCCTGTCTGCATACGACTGTATCACTATCACAGGCATGCATTTTTCTATCGTCCTGGCTGCACCGAGGAGCGCATCACCCGCATCAATATCCGGGCTTATTTTCAGCAAATCCACGTGCTCCCACTCATAGGTGTCTATGCGCCTGCGCAGCCTTCTACCTTGCTGTCTGCAGTCACTGCTCAACCGATTCTCCCTTTCAACCACTCCGCCCATAAGTGTAATTCTGCTCCCTGCACTGTTCAGGTAATGGAAGTCGGCCACCTCCGGCGTCACTTCCGGAAGCAGGGCGTAGGCATGCTTCACTCCTGCACATTGTGTTGCGAAGAGCGAAAAACTTCCGAACCAGCAGTCGACGTCGATTATTTCCTTCATTCCGCTGGAGGATAGCACATCCACAAGTTCAGTGTCTGCAAAGCCAGCAGCAAGTTTACCGAGCTGCTCAAGTGTCAGATATGATGGTACATTCACACCAGCCGCTTCCACCACATCCATCAGATACTCCCTTGTGCGTTCCATTCTGTCGCTGTCTTTTCTTGAATTTCTCCTTAACCATGCAGCGCGTTTCCAGGTCGCCGCCTCCACATTTTGACTGCCTGAGCCACTCTTTCCAAACAAGGTATCTTTTGGTTCACCTTGCCTTTCTTTTATCTAATATCGGCCTTGAGTCCGCTTCTGGATAATCAGAAGGAAATGATACTTTGTCCGGAAGCTATGATGTGCGCCAATTCTTCGGAAGATATTTGCTTCAAACCTTCAAATCCTTCCAGTTTGTAACCGTCACCGCAGAAATAGGGGCCATCAATGTCCCCACCGCATGCGTCAACTATGCGCCTGGCACTGAACACCGCCCCTCCCTCCAGTATCAGTGTCACCCTTTCCCTTCTTATTATCTCCCTTAATATGCCAAGCCAAGCCGAATTCCCCTCTATCCTTCTTCTCAGAAATATCACGGTCAGAAGATCACCGCTCTGGTGCTCAACAGCAGTTGCGCAATTTCTTTCTCATCCGCCATGCTACAAACTTCCAACGCTTTGGAAAGAAACTGGGGAATGTTGTGCTCTGCAGATGATCTGCATGCAATCAGCCTGACGCTGTCTGACTTTAGAAGCGCATCCGCAGTCTCATTTTTGAAAGTGTATCCGCAGAATGCAAGCAGCAGATAGACGCCATCATCAATCAAAACAAAGTTTACCTTGTGTTCCAGTGCGGAAAGCATGAGTGCCAGACGAACCGCCTCGGTGTGGTGTGCGCTGGAAATGGGATCGCGGGTTAGAACAATAGTTGTCTCCATCACACCTCTCCCGTGTAATTCAGGACAGCATCCGCTCTCTCCATTCTCTCTGCGAGCTCTTCCAGTGTCCCCTGTCTCACACCTTCCGCCAGTTCAAGTCCACCACGCATTGAAACGCATGTGGAGCAGCAGATGAACTCCGCTCCCTTCAGTCGAAGCATCTCAGCTGCCGCAGATGTCCCCCTTCCTCCGATTTTGCCAAATGCATTGTAGACGCCATCGCCAATCATGAATACACACACTTCATGACCTGCATCAAGCAGCCGTTCGGCTGTTCTAACGAGGAGTATAGTGTTCTGATGTTGCAGGTGGGAGGTGAAAAGGAGACAGAGGAATCTCAATCCACCGTCCTCCTCCATCCTTCCTTTGTGCAGATGTATCTGATATCGTCAACCTCCACTATTCCACCAAGATCCACGTGGCCGTCAAAGAAGAGACCGTTGAGCAATCTCAGGTGCTCTTCAGGTATCTCCCTGGTTGAACCAATAGACGACAGCGGATTTCCAGTGCGGCTGAGCACCCTAACCCTCACCCGTTGTCCCCTCCTTCATGGGGCTCAATGTGGTGTGTGTTCTCCATTCTCCACCTCAATCACCTCTGCCTGCTGCGATTTGCCCTTATCTCAGGGTGATCTGAAGCTCTAAGTATGGCTGTGGCAAAGTCTTCGGGCGACGCCCCAAGCACTGTTACGCCATCCCTGTGCAGCACCGACTCTATCTTGCCACGTAGCTCATCCATCGTAAGCCCGGCACCTGTCAGCTCGCTCTCGAGTGTCCTCAATGACCAGTTCACGGGGATAGTGAAAAAGTCGCCAGCAAATGCTATATCCGCGATCTTCCCATCCTCCACAAGCATTGTCACCCTGATGAGCTTCTGTGCCTTGTGATCATATCTGCACAGGTATGCCCCCTCCCTGAGCTTCACAAGTCTTCCTTCCCTCAGTCGTTGGGCTGCCATGTCCCTGGAGAATATCCAGTCATCCCCGCTTCTCTCCCTTATGTAATCCATGAGCAGCCCCAGCTCGCTGGAATCCAGTTTATCCTCAAACGCCCTTCCATAATTCTGGGAGAAGGCGGAAATGATGGCCTCATCAATCCCTTCCCTGTCAGGCCGCTTTCCTGTCTCATTCTCAACGGACGTAAGATGCTCCTTCATCGACTTTGCGAGTTTATCTCTGAATTTAGCATCCGGCACTTTAAGTATACTTGACATCGTCTCCACATCAAGCCAGAGGAGAATGTCCCCAGTCAGCACACGCGCGCTCTCAATATCCACCGCTCCATTGGCGCTTATCTTTCTACCATTGACTGCAAGATCGTTGAGCCCCTGCTTGGTGGCCCTGATGCCCACGCCATCAAGCACCTTGGCCACAGGTTCAAGCATTCTTGAGTAATACTCCTGTATGCTTCCCCGCACATAGGGGGAGGAGTGGCTGCATATCAGGAAGTAATCCTCTTCCCACGGGCCATCTGCTATTGCCCCTCCGCCTATCAGTCTTCTCACCACAGGTATTCCATTGCGCCTGCAGTAATCCAGATCTATTTCCTCATCCACGGACTGGTGGAAGCCCACGTTGGCGAAGGGGTTTTCCGCATGACAGATGACAAGCGTATCCCCTCTCCTTCCAGTGCTGACAGAATGGGCCAGCACAGCGAAGGCATTGGTCATCGTCTGTCCGTCGACCGCTCCCATTCTTATTATTTGTAACTCGTCCATAACATTCAGAAACTAATCACGGAATCAGCATCGAGGGCGAGGTCTGTGAGTGTTGAGGAACCCACTATTTTCACTCCCTCGATAACCTCGGAAGGCTCAATGCCGCACAAATCACGCAGACTCTCCTCACATGCATAGAACCTCACTCCGCTTTCCATGGCCATATTGATGAACTGGCGCAAAGTTCCTCCCTTCTTCAGCTTAATCTGATCGGCAGCTCCGTTCTTGAGCAGCTTTGGCGCATGCATGAGAAAATACATGGACGTTTCCACCTCCATTGCAGCCGAAA
>JAVZQA010000101.1:0-4259 GCA_038881315.1 Methanomassiliicoccales archaeon | reverse complement strand
CTCACGAGGCTCTTGAATAGTGATTGAACCTTATTCCTAAATTCTTATTCAACAAGGCGCAAATATGAATCATCGTAAAAATTTGGCATTAAAACCTATAAGCACTCAGCCCATCAACACCATCTAGGTCGTATAACAAGTACGTCGATCTAATTCAGTGGATGAAGCCGAATCCTCTCATATAGTCGTTTCAGAATGATGGCGGAGCGACTCGATAGTTCTAATATCTAGAGCCCTTCCGCCAAGCGGTATAGTCAGATAAAAGGATAGCTTGATATCACTCTCTCTTGAATTAGTCTTCTACACTTTTGTATATGGTTAATTTCTCAGATAGATTCTCCACCATCGTACGCCGCAGCCGTTCTCTGTCAACTCTAGCACTCGTTCTAAAGTGCCAGGTTAGGATCTTTTTTGAAGATATGGGTGTTTATTTTTCCTCTTGGGATACATTGTATCCCAAAGGTTACATACGGTTACGTACCGCAACGAGCAGAAGCATTTCGGAGTTCAATCATGTTATAAACTCACCTTCCGTGCCCGCCTACAGACTGGTCATATGACACACTGAAACTTGTACCGTCGCTGGAGACGGCAGACGGCGCGGCTTTCGGTTGTCCTGTCTGGCTTACCATCACAACTTCAGTAAGGCTAAATCCTCCCATAGGTCCATAGTTACCATTGACTGTAGCGTAGTTCGTCATTTTTATACCAGTGTTGTCAAAGCCAAAGTAAATGGTGCCGAAATTGGCGAGCGGCAGTATCTTGCCTCCAGAGGCAGGTGCTTCAACGATCCATTCTGCGGAGTTGTCAGCCGCTCCACTAACAACTTGTGTCGTTCCAAATGTTCCAATCACGCTTCCGGACGGCGTCATGACAGAAATGTATGTTGTGAAGCTGTTGCCACCATTGTATGTTACGTTGGCGTAGACATAATCTCCGGCTTCAGCTGTAAAACTTGCATAAACAGGTGCTGCAGGATAAAATTCATACCAGACTTCATAAACAGTGGTTGTTTTGTGTCCGAAACCACTTGGTTCTGCAAGTATGCCTGTCTGTTCGACGGTACTACCGCTAAACCCGTCGATGCCCACCCAGAAGGCGGCATAGGATCCACCGGAAGTATCTGTATTCGGGATTATGAAGGAAACTGAAACATTTGCAACGCTGCCGTCGCTGCCTGTAACCACATAGCCTGCCCAGTTCAAAGAATCAGATGTCCCGAACAGAATAGGCTCCTTGACAATTGCGCGCTCAACGCCGCTCTTCAGCAAAGACACGGCGGTTATACCGGGAAATATCATTATACCTATTACAAGTAGAGAAAGCACGACCTTTCGGCGCATGTCAGAGAATCGCAATGTCTTATTTAATTACTTCATTTATGGCTCGCTCCTTAACTTTATCGAATGGACATGGTCAGCTTCCTGGAAAATAGAAATTAGTATGTCTTCTCATTGAAAATATTGGCCACTTGAGATTCGGCACCTCCACACCGCTCTAAATATTCATGAATAAGTTTTGTCTAATAGTGCACATAACCACCGGTATTACAAAGAAATGCCGAGCCTGATTTTAGTCACCATTTCCATGAGGCCGGAGGCTTTGTTAATCCCCTTCCACTGTCCTTCATCGAAGTAATAAAGTGCATTGTCCTTCAGAAGCATTTGCATGCTGCCTGTGTATCTCCAGTTCTGCGCGGCATTAATCACTGTCTTTTCCTCATCAAACACAAAAACAGTTATTGCCCCGCCTTTTTCCGCTCTTTCCACTTTTTTGATTCTTTCCGCATATCTGTATTTACTCGATAATTCCACTTCGAAATAAAAAAGCTGTGAATAGGGGGCGCCCGCAACCTTACCAATCAGATCTGGCGCCTCCCTTCCGGCTTGCTGCATTGGTAGATAAGTGAGCATGCCTGTCCTGTCGAGTATCTCCTTGAGTTTGAGCACAGCCTCCCTGTGCTCATGCCCGCCTGCAGTTATGCCCCCTTGGAGTCTGTACAGTTCGATTCTCCCCTTCTGTGACAGTCTCAAGCGAGATCTATGGACGAGTCCAAAGGAGCGTGCATTCGAGAGCAGCTCCATCAGCTCCCTTTCAGTGTAAGGGAAGAGCTGAAAGATGCCTGTCTCCTCAAGCGCTTTCAGTGTCCCCCTCCCCATTGATTCGGCACTGCTAACAAGCTGAAGTATGTCGAGGAGCTCCCTTACTCTGGAGGAAAATGGCGAAGGAAGTGCATCCTCCGGTCTGGAAAATCCATCTCGAGTAGTGTTTATTGCTCTTTCAACAGCTTCTACATCAATGTCTATACCATGCAATTCCAGCTCTGCATTATCACCATAAAAATCTGTTAGGACTTTCATCTTATCGAGAGAGGAAATCTCCCTTGCATCTGTGTTATTCAGTAATTCTGCAGCAAGTTTGGCATCTGTCAAACCGAGCCTGAGCGCGCATCTGTTAGCAAAATTTGAGCCCGCAGCCGACAGGAATTCTCTTTCAAAGTATGACGGACTCTGACTCGCAATTATCACATTAACGTTAAACTTTCTGCCCTGAGCAGCTATCTCCTCAATGAGCCTTGGAGGAAACAGCTGCGCCTCGTCCAGTATTATGGTAAGGCCCGTTCTAACTGAGCTGGCAACCACCCAACAGGTGGAGAGCAGCATAGCACCAATCAGCGCCGCTGTTGTTTCTCCAATTCTGCTTAAATCAAGGTCGGCAAGCAGCGTCCTTCCTTTTACAAACTCCCCCGCAATATCCAGGTTGCCCTTACGCTGACAGAGTATTCTCCTCGAAACACTGTCGAGCATCACTCTCCCCACCTTGTCCTTAATGGGCATCGTCCAGTCGTCTTTAGCCGCAGGCAGTGTGTGTAAAAGGAAGGTACGCGTCGCATCATCGGTGCACTCTTCTGCAAGCGATTTGACAGCAAAGGGATTGTCCAGCAGTTCGACTATATCAGCAAAATTGCTTCCCTCTATTGGCGCGACCGCACTGAGCAGACCCTTGAGCAGATAGTCCATGCGCGGCCCCCAGAACTCCCTTCCGTAGGCATTGCGCACCACATGCGCTATACCTTCGCTTATGAGAGAGGCAAGTTGCTCCTTTGCTGCAGCATGCCTGAACACTTCGAACGGATTCAGCCCAATGGGCGACTTTATCGCGTCCATGTATAGAATCTTGCCAAACTCTTCAGGATTCCGACATAGGGAAACTATCTTCCTGGTGAGATCGCCGTGTGGATCTATCACAAGTACTGCTCTGCGTCTCTTGATTGCGGATGCGGCAATTCTAGCTAGAAATGTGCTTTTTCCACTCCCAGTCCCTCCAAAGACAATGAAATTGTTGTTCAGCGTTTCAGAGTTGAGTCTCAGCACTTTCTTCTCTGAGGCAATTTTAACACTTACTCCCTCAATGGCAATATCTCCCTCTGGTAGAGGTCTCCTTCTCCTGATTTCCACCTTAGGCTCAAGTAATGCGTTGAATTCTGGAATGAACATATTCGCTATATCCGGAGTAGCAGGAAAGAAGATTGGATCATATCTCCAGGAACTCGAGACCTTCCGCATACGGTTATTAGTGGATGGTGGAAAGATCATGGATAGACTTTGCACGGAACCCGAATACAATATGGATACAGCGAGCGCAATCTTTTTCTTATCTTGATATATTCCCCTGAAAGAGAGAGGTTTAACACTGATTTCAATCCTCATCTTTTCGTTTTCCCCAAGTGTCAATAGGGCCGAGAGTATTTTGTCAGAAATGCGTACATTCATACCCTTTGTCCCCCTGAACATTAGTGCAGTGTGAAAACCTGAGGAATCCGGAACTTCCGCTTCACTAATTTCACAGACATACTCTTTGCCTGCAAGAGCGTATTTGAGCAATGTCAGAATTTCGTGCTCGCTTGCAATGAGCAGTTTAGGTGCATGCTCGCCCTCACCTTCTATAATAATCCTGAAAGCGAAACCTCCTTCCGCAATCCTTTCAATTATCGTGGATGCATAGATTGCAGCATTTTGGGGTATGGTAACATGGTAAAAATGCAGCCTACTCAACAGCTCATTCTCCTTCTTTGAAATGGGAATTCTTCTGCAGTGTATTGCGTTTTTTCTCTATATTTTCATTCTGAGAGTTTAATATCATGTTAGTTGTGCAAAGCAAACGATATCCACTGCCTGCAACCGGACAGTGGGTAGTGATGTCAACAGCACCCTGCAGTAAGTCGGTAAGGTGACTTCAATCAATTGTGTTTCATGGAA
>JAVZQA010000100.1:0-4262 GCA_038881315.1 Methanomassiliicoccales archaeon | reverse complement strand
GTTCTCGAAAGACAGGATTGCGGCTGCAAACGAGTCTGGGAGAGGGAAATGGCACTCTCATGCTATTCTTGTATGCCCCTGTCCAAAAATTACAGACGGAATACGGAGGTGGAAAACTGAATAGATATCCTATAAAGCGTAAGTTGCAGAAATCCGTGAACGAAGATCTCCTTTTTTCTATACTGAAAGAGGAGTTCAATGAAGCAAGGAAGGAGGGGGAGAAAGCGGTAACCTCCTATGGTGCGCTGGAACGACTAGAATGCTGGCTCGAAGGCAAGACGCTTATTGTCGATACAAGGAGCAGAAAAGATGTCGATGATGCCCTTGCACTCGATACCATTTCAAAATATAACAGATTTCTTGAAAGAGTTACGGGATATACGTCAAAGGAAAGGCGTAAGGCAGCGATGAAGGTGGAATAAGATGAGCAGTAAAATAGAAACACTGAGTGCGATGCAGATACTGGATTCAAGAGGGAATCCCACAGTTGCTGTAATGTGTTCTTCTGGTAGCGTGCATGTCACAGCATCCGTCCCATCCGGTGCCAGCACTGGGAGTCATGAAGCGCTCGAACTCAGGGATGGTGGTAAACCCTTTGGCGGGAAGGGAGTGACAAAGGCAGTTGCTAATGTAAATGGTCCAATTCTTTCCTTGCTCAAGGGGAAGGAAGTCGATTACAGGGCAGCAGACAGGGCTATGATAGAACTTGACTCAACACCTAACAAGTCTAAGCTGGGTGCGAATGCCATTCTCGGTGTATCTATGGCCGTAGCCAGGTTACAGTCTGTCATTGCCGGGCAGGAGCTATTCGAGTTTTTTGCGGGTGTATCAGGTAAGGAGCCTTTGCTTCCTGTGCCCCTGCTCAACATAATCAATGGTGGGGTTCATGCAGGAGGTGAACTCAAGATGCAGGAATTCCTCATTGTCCCTGCTGGTCTCCAATCATTTTCGAAGGCTATGCAAGCTGCAAGTGAAATTTACCATACACTGCGATCCATTATACTGAAGAGATACGGCAATGCTGCAGTTAATCTCGGGGATGAAGGGGGTTTTGCGCCTCCTGCTAAGAATGCACCTGAGGCTATATCACTGATTGAGGAAGCTATCGGAGCAGCGGGATATACCATGGGGAGGGAGGTCGGTGTGGCAGTGGATGCCGCGGCAACCGAATTCCACTCGCAGGGTAAATACATAGTTGATGGTAAAACGCTCGATGCAGCCACGCTGGGGGATTACTATGGCCAGCTTATCAAGGATTTCAAGCTGATCTCTGTCGAAGACCCTTTCTATGAGGACGGTTTCGATGAATTTGCTGCATTCAATTCAAAATACGGCAGCCAGGTGCAGATTATTGGTGATGACATCTATGTTACAAATCCAACGCGCATCAAGGAGGGTATAAGGGTACGAGCAACAAATGCAGTGCTGATTAAGCTCAATCAGATAGGTACCGTGTCTGAAACTCTTACGAGCGTGGGTGTAACCCATGAAGCGGGCATGAGAGCAGTTGTAAGTCACAGATCTGGCGAAACGACCGACACTTTCATAGCCGACATGGCAACTGGTCTTGCGACCGGACAGATAAAGACAGGAGCCCCGGCTAGAGGCGAGCGCATTGCAAAATACAACAGGTTGCTGGAAATTGAGCAAAGACACTCATTGAAATTTGCAGGTTGGTCCGCTTTCGGAAAGCATTGAAATTATCAACATTGATAATTTCAGCATACACGGCAAATAAATAGAAATGAACTACACCTCGGGATGCACTCGGAAGCGACGCGGGACACTGCAGAAGCAGGCTTGGAGGAAACCTCCACAGTAAATGAGCACAATCATTGCTATATTTGCTTCACACAGAAAGGATTCGATGCTTCAAGGACAATCGAACTGCTGACATCGTGTGGCAGTGTCATTGCAATTTGCAGGGACAGGGGTCTATTGGAGGAGATGAAGAGACTCTCAGCTGCAGAATGCTACATATGGACACAGAAGCCAGGTGCAGATCGTCTGGATCCCTCCTCACTAAACCGCTGCATTTCCCTTGTCCGCTCCAGACTTGAATTGGGGGCAAGGACTGTGGTTCTGGAGGGTGTGGAATACCTCGAACTTGTGAATGGAATGCGCGAGACAGAGCTTTTTCTTTCACATCTATCTGATGCAGCTGCGGACGCCGAAGGAATACTTTTAATCCTTTTACACGAAAATACTCTGGAAGAAAGGAATGTACAGCATCTCGCCGCATCCTGTTCCGCATCTGTTTTGAATTGAACATCAAAGGCTTCAGACCAACCCGAGCAATCTGATTGCAGTCATCAATTCTTCGTTGGAGAGAGAGGATATCTGCTCCCGAAGGATTTCTATTACCTGGTCAGTCTGTATATTGTCTCGGAATAACCGAAGCATCCTTCCGTCTCTTAGAGGGGGAACAGCAGCCCCTGTTGGGCTCATTCCCCGCTTCTTCATCTCATTGTATAGCGTTTCTTGCAGTGCCTCATACTCCGTAAGATCGCTCTCCCTGAATTCCATATTTTTCGTGAAAGGATGGGAAAGCACGTAGAGGCGTATTGCCGCGGGTGTGTGTTTTTCCAGCAGTTCGTCAAGATATACAAAATTCCTGAGCGATTTCGACATCTTATCTGCGTTCATCGTCACATATGCGTTGTGAATATAGTAGGAAGCAAATTCTGTCCTGCAGTATGAACGGGAGATGACAGAGCCGACCTCGTGATGTGGGAAGACTAGATCGAGTCCGCCTCCCTGTATGTCAAGCTCGCAGCCGAACCATCTGTGAACGATTGAAAAGCATTCAATGTTCCACGACGGTCTCCCCCCTGCCTTCCAGTCGTCGGAGATATAATCGCCAAGCCAAATGGTAAAATCCTCCATATTGTGCTTTACAAAGTCATAGCTTTCTGCTTCGTTGCCACATATTAGATTTTGAAGGGAATCGTGAAGAAGGCTACCGAATCCCCCGCCTGTCGAGGCATCAAAGTAGATATTTTCCCCTGCCCTGTAACATCGCCCGGATGCAAGAAGCAGACCAGTGATATGGTGCATGAACTGCCTGTTTTCGGAAGCCCTCACATATCTGTCCGCTCTGGAAACCATCAGTCTGTCCATTCCGTTCAGGAATGCATCTATGTTTCTGTCGGAAACCGTGCGCACATCTGTTTTTTCTGCAGCAGCAGTAGCGTCAATCTTTTCATCAACATCTGAGAAATTTTGAAGATGAGTGACCGTGTAACCGCTTGCTCTTAAAACTTTCTTGAGGGTATCAAAAAAAACATAGCTACGTGCATGACCAATGTGAGGCTTGTCGTAAACAGTCGGCCCGCAGACGTAGAGATTCACATGCGACGGGTCCAGTCCCCTTCCTTTTATCTCTTCTTTTCGTTGTGTGAGCGTGTTGTAAACCGTAACTGGATACAAGATATCACTTTGTCCGCTCAGATGCGGTAGGATATTAATACTCTATCAAAATAAAAAATGCTGCCGCTGTATACATATTTCAAAGCTGATGAGCGTGCTTTCAGATGAGGGTGAATGTTGCTTGTCCACAGTGTTTTGCTGTTGGAGTATGTGCGGACACCGCCCCTGGCACGAGCATCAGGCAGATTGGAACAGTGTTTGGTGCCTTCATTCTGCAGCAAGCGCCAGTGATTCAAGGAGAGAGAAAGCAAACAGTGTCCATTCCGGAAATATAACACATCTGCAAAATGTGAGGCCACCTTCCCACTCTGCCGCTATCGTTGTCAGAGCTCAAAGCGAAATGCGAGAATGACTTTGCTGCAAACTCTTTTGCAGAGGAGATAACCAATGAAAGTTGAAATTTCCTCTGCAGCTAAATTTCTAAACACTTGCCCAGGCAGGTTCGGAGACCGCGATTACATACCAGCGTTATGTTTCGCTGCACAGCGTCAATAATAATGGGTCTCTAAGATTTGAGATAAGGTCGTTTTCTCGCTTCTTTCATGCAGTTTCTACCTGCAACCTATTGCAGTATCTGCATGTATCAAACTGATAAGGTACCGTCGAAAGCAAGCGTGCTTACTACGGGCTTTAGAGTAAAGTAAATTTTTTAATATTGACTAAAAATGTCTCTCCATGGAAGGTACAGGGGAATTTGATGAAATTGATGATTCAATAGCGCGTTCCTTTTTTGATAATGTTTTTGGAGTTTTATATAGTGAAAGAGACTTGCAGGAAAAACATGAGGCACTCACTGGCAAGAGAATAATAGATCTTTTGTTCAGCAAATCGGA
>JAVZQA010000099.1:0-4290 GCA_038881315.1 Methanomassiliicoccales archaeon | reverse complement strand
GGTTGTGTCCTTACAGAAATACCAGCGTTTCTGATGTCGGAAGCACATTCCTTAAATTCGAATCAGACAACTTCAGATACGGTGTGGCTGCCTTGCAAACCGATCTGTTACCTTTCGGCCTTGCATTAGACACCCATTGTTGCTCCTCGACTGAGTGGCATCATTGCACAATGAAGGTGATTGTTGCAGAACATCGTATAGTTAACAAGATAACTGTGCTTCACAATAAACTTCAGGTCTTAGCGCATCTGGACTTGTAATCTTCCGTTTTTAATACACATTTGCGCACGTTAACTGTATTTACATTGCATGCGTGGGATTATATGCCTCTCCATTTGTAACTGCTCACGCTTTTGTGTTGCAATTTTCCAGCACTGTCTGTTGAAAACCGATCAACGGACAGTGGAAGTCATTCATCTGTTTGGGGGCCTTAGGCCGTTTCTTTAAAAGGTGTGTCTCAAATTCGGGTAAGCCCGAATCATGTAGCGAGTGCTGCATCCTATCAACTATGTTCAGTAGACCAATTGACCAATTCTGCAACTTTTCCGTTTTTCAAGCTGAATCCATACCTTATTGTCTCCCACCATACAAGACGTGACGTTGCACCTATCGGCTAAGGACTGTTTTAAAAAATGATTGGATGTGGGTCCGCCCAGATTTGAACTGGGGTCACCAGCACCCCAAGCTGGAAGGATACCAAGCTACCCCACGGACCCTGAGACAGGTCAATGGAAAGGCAGTATTTCATCTATAAGCTCTGCGTGCGAAATAATCATACGTCTGCAGCAGTACCGCTTAATTCCCAAAGAATCCAGTACTTCCTTAGGCGTTTCACCCATACTCACTCTCTTCAGATAGAGTTCATATGAGCTTCCGATGACCTTACCACACGTAAAGCACCTGACTGGTATTATCATTTTACAATCACCTGTATGACTTCTGTTTCTTTTTTCTCGCTCCCCTGCCTTGTGGGCGTTTGGGCATCTTGCGCCTCGGGTCGCTAATCAGCAGAGATCTATCATACTGCTTGTATCTCGCCTCCAACTCCGGATCCTGCAGAAAGGCCAGGATTCCCTTGGCAATTGCAGTCCGAGCGGCGTCAGCCTGACCCATATAACCGCCTCCTCTTACGCGTATGTCAACATCCACCTGTCCAGCCCTTTCACCGGCGAGGAGCAGCGGCTCCCTAATCTTCTCCCTTGCTATTTCCGGGGAATATATCTCCAATGGGACGCTGTTGATCCTCACCCTGCCTGCACCCTTCTTTACGACTGCAGTCGCAACCGCAGTCTTTCTCTTTCCTATCTCAATGATTGTATCGCTCATTAGTGCACCTTCGCACCAAGAAGTCTAGAAACTTCAGCAAGCTTCACATAATTCCGCCCTGGGGGAGCAAGTGCAATCTTTTCAGCGCTCTTGGCATCCACGTCCTTCGGAACACCGATAAACACCTTCAGGCGTCTGTATGCGTCACGCCCCCGCTTCGTGCGGAATGGCAACATACCTCTCACTGTTCTCCTGAAAAGCCTGTCTGGCATGCGGGGAAACTCTGGCCCCCTTATCGCCTTACCTCTATTATATGCGGCCGAGTATTCCTGTAGACTATTCTCCAGTCTTCCCGAGAGTAGAAGCTCCTCGGCATTCACAACTGTAATCTCCTCTCCGTTCAGAAGGCGCTTTGCCACATTGCTTGCCAGCCTTCCCAGAACCGCACCCTTTGCGTCGATAATTGTCATCTTATCCTCTCATACTATTATCTTGACACCAGATCCCTTGGGGTTGGAGGTTGCTAACTCCTCAATCGAGATAAGTTTTGAACCCGCCGCCTCTATTTTCCTTGCAGCTGCCTTGGAGGTTGAATATGCGGCTACAGTCACCTTTCTCGTCAGTTCGCCGCTGGCAAGGAGTTTGCCAGGTATCAGAACTGTTTCCCCGTCCGATGCGAATCTTTGTAGTTTATAAAGATTTACTGCAGCCCAGTTGCTTCGAGGGCTCGAGAGCCTTCGAGCAACATCACGCCATAATGCAGACTGACTGGAAGCATACACAGTCTCCAGCATCTGCACCGTACCGAGCAGCTGGGAATTTGACTTTTTTGAAAGTTTTGAACTCAAACGACTCATTTAGGTTCCCTGTGCTTCACGAGCTAAAAGGAGACGGTTTATAAATCTTCGCCCCGGTTATTGCTTTTTCCAAGCAAGTCAGAGGTGCCACATTTATAGAAAGAAATTGTATAATTTAAGGGTATTCCACTTGAGAGGAAATACAAAACTTATTTTAAGAGGCACAGTTTGCCCTCTCTGTTGAATTCGTTACCTGCCATAGGCTCGATCAGCTGCTTTCGGATTGATTTCCTGTTAAATCCCTTAGCGTTTTCGAATGGGTGAATTCCATGATAAGATTCGGACCCGCCGGCATTCCACTCTCCTGTAAGGGAAGAACGCTTCTTGATGGAGTCGAAGAGGTGCACGCACTAGGTTTGACCGCCATGGAAGTTCAATTGATAAGGACGGCTACTTCGGAAAGGTTACCGGACGAGGAGGAAATAGGTAAGTCTCCATTGGAGCTCGAAACTGATTTGATTGTGAGTATAAAGCGGGATGAGGAGATAATCGAAGATCCGGAGGAAAAGATCAGAAGAGAGGATGAACTCATCGTACTGGAAAGCAATCTTTGCCACTCCTACAAGGAACTTGAGGAGGTGGCACAATTTGGGCAGGACCATGACATACAACTTTCCGTTCATGCTTCATACTATGTTGACTTTACAGGAAGAGAGGAACTGGTTTCGAGGTCGAAGCAAAATCTCAAACTGGCTGGCTTGATTTGCAATGCATTGTCCGGGAGCATTACGGTAACACAGCTTGGCTTTTATGGAAGTAGGGGAAGAAAGGAGGGTACCGCAAAGATACTGAAATCGCTAAGGGAAATACGCGATTGGTGGAAGGATAATCGCTTTTCATTCCCCATTGGTATCGAGACTAGCGGCCGGAGCGAAACGTTCGGTAGTTTGGAAGAGGTTGTAAATGTTGCAAAGCGGGTGAGCGGCACCTGCCCTGCGCTAAACTTTGCTCATCTGCATGCGCGCGAGAAGGACGCTATGAACAATGTAGAGGATGTCAAGAGTGCTCTCGAAAAGGCAAGAAAGGCAGCTGATGGGTTCCTCTATACAATATTTTCAGGGGTCGAGAGGACGCGCACCAATGAGATCAGACTCACCCCTATAAAGCGTGGAGATTTGAAATTTGAGCCCGTGGCCGAACTCATGGTTGAGGAAAATTATGATATGACTGTGATTTCCTCCTCTCCACTGTTGGAGCATGATGCAGTGTACATGGGGCTGATTTTCGAAAGGACACTGCTAAGGTCTCTGGGAAAGGAGGAGAAGGCAAAGGAGAGGTGATGAGCTGGCAGCCGTTGATGAGCTCATTCAGGCCATAAGGTCAGCCATAACCGATGAAACTATGCAGCGTGCATCCAAGATAGTGGAGGAAATAAGGCAGGACAGGAAGACGTTCATTTACGGCGTTGGCCGTTCTGGTCTGGTTGGAAAGGCGTTTGCCATCAGGCTGGTGCAAATGGGCCTGCCTGTATTCTTTATCGGAGAAACCATAACACCGATAGTGGAGAACAACGATCTGACAATAGTCATATCCAATACGGGAGAAACCATGTCTGCGGTTCAAACCGCCAACATTGTAAGGCGCATAGGAGGATATGTCATTTGCATAACAGGAAGAGCTCATTCTAAGCTTGCTCATGCCTCAAGTTTCGTGATACCTCTAGATATCAATATAGCTCCAGCAAGCAGAAAGGTGGCCCCGCTGGGAACCATTTTCGAAGATGCTGTGCATCTCCTCTTTGACGCCCTAGTGCCACAACTTATGGAGAAGTTTGGACAGAATGAGAATTCAATGAGGGCAAGGCACGCCATTTGGGTCTAGAGCACCCTTATTTCAAGCCTCACCAGATCACTACGATTGAATGCAAATGCCCCCATGACCTTCGAGACGGTATCAAAAACAATGGCCACTCCCCCACCTCCAAACCATTTCCTGTGCGTTTCCACATCAACCGGAGACATGAAGCAGCCTGCTCCGAGGTGAGAGTGGTACCATCCAACTATCCTCATTGTTTCTGGAGGTCTGTATTCTGTCACATAACCTCCTTTGTCAACCGAAACGTGATTCTCATTTGCAATCGATGGAAGTGGAATTGCGGAATGGATTGTATAGAATGCGTTTCCACGTGACTGTGCCCCCGTTCCGTATAGCAAACCAATGCATTCCA
>JAVZQA010000098.1:0-4409 GCA_038881315.1 Methanomassiliicoccales archaeon | reverse complement strand
TTTCTTCTCATGGCACATCAGGTCCCGTGTTTTATACACTTGTGTGCAGTTTCTTTCAAAAAATTGACGTGTTTCCATCCACCGGGTAACACAGCTTGTGTGGTGATCTGACTGCTTTTCAAATTCAATTCAGTGTGCCGCTGAATATCAAGTAAACGGTTGATATGCTGCAGTTAAAATCATTCCAGATGTTTCGAATTGAGTATTGCCCCCCTCTTTCGGCGTTAAAAAAATTTAAATAAGACACCGAGGTCACATGCAAAAAAAGCGCTTGGAATGGCGTCTCCAACATAATCGGGCGCCGTGAAGCCGGCTGATGACGCCTACCGTAGAGGTAGGTAGTCATGCAGGCAGAAGCACTGGTGGAGACAGTATGTCAGTTCTCCTTTGTAATTCTCACCGCCCCTCTATTTGCTGGCATACTTGCAAATCTGAAGTCCAAAATTGAATCTAGGAAAGGACCTTCGGTTCTTCAGCCATACTATGATATATTCAAGCTTTTGAAGAAGGAGTCACTGCTCCCATCGACCGGGGGGAGCATCTTTATCTTCGCGCCGTATATTCTATTTGGGATATATTCTCTTATTGCACTGATAATCCCAGTGCTGATACCTCAACCGATTTATTTCACGGCGTCAGCCGATTTTCTAGGTGGTGCCATCCTTTTCTCGCTCGCTGCCTTCATAAAAACAATCGCAGCCATGGATTCGGGCAACAGCCTTTCTGCAATGGGTGTCTCCAGGGCGATGTCCTTCAACTTCCTCTCTGAAGGTACACTGATTACTGTGTTCTTTGCGGTCTCACTGATTACTGGGACTAACAACCCTTATGTTACGAATCATTTCCTGTCAACGAACCTAATCGCCAACATATCACTCGCACATGTGTTCTCTCTCCTCGCTTTTTTCATGCTCTTTCTTTATGAAACGGGTAAGATACCAGTCGAATCCTCCGGTCTCATGGAACTGGGTATGATTGAAGAGGGGGCCACTTTTGAATACAGCGGTAGGCTGCTAGCCATTCTTAAGTGGTCCTCTTATCTTAAACAGTATCTGCTGGGAGCGGTGCTTCTAAACGTATTTCTCGTGCCCTGGGGTCTATTCTCTTCGGGCTTCTCCTTCCTTCTAGATATACCAGTAATGTTTGTCAAGTGGATATTCCTCATCTGTATTCTGGTGGTCGTCGAAACCACACTTTCCAAGTTGAGGCTCTTCCGCATTGTGGATTACCTTGCTGTGGCTTTCACCTTCTCCATTCTATTCCTTATCTTTTCGGAGGTGCTGATTTGAACGCTGTAGAGACGGGTGTCTACCTGATTGCGGCAATTGTCACAATCGACGCCTTCTATATTCAGGGAGAGGAGTTCACGCGCCCCATGATAAAGGGGCAGCTCATTCAATCAGTTCTCATAGCAGCCATATCCCTGATACTAGGGATCATTTCCCACTCCATTGATTTCTTTATACTCGCGGTTCTCCTTGTCGTTATGCGTGGCTTCCTAGTCAGCTACTTCCTGAATAGGAGGATACCTGGGGAAATCGCAACTAACTTCGAGTCCAGTGTGGATCTGCCTTATTACTTCCTTCTAGATCTCATTTTCATAGTCATTTCTGTCTTCATAATCTATTATGTCGTATTCAGGAGATTTGCGCTGGACGGTGTCTTTCAGGGAAGCGACATACTCGTCTTTCCGCTTTCGCTCTTCTTCCAGGGGCTATTCCTCATAGCTTCAAGGAAATCCACTTTTGCGCAGATCATTGGGTATGTTGAAGAGGAGAATGCACTCGTGCTCTTCGGCCTCTTCCTTATCCCTGTCCCTCTGATTATAGAGGCAAGCGTTCTGCTTGATGTCCTGGTGCTTGTTGTGATTACCTCCATACTTGTCTTCGAAAAACCTGAGCATGAAAAAATGGAGGAGCTGAAAGGATGAACATGGGCTATATCATTTCAGTGCTTGTCATACTAATTCCCGGTGCAGCGGCAGCCTTTTTCTATTACAGAATACAGGCAGCAACAATTGCCGCTGCCTCGGCATCTGCCATTCTCTCTGGTTTACAGTATTTCATCAGGCCGCCCCCTGGCACCTTTTTCATTGGCAGCGTCACATGGTTTTTCCAGATAATGATAACCACCGTTTATCTACTATCAGCAATATATTCCAGGCGATACATACGCGGACATGCGAGCGGCATAAATGAACGAACCTACTTCCTTCTGCTAAATCTCTTCGCCGCCTCGATGCTTTTCAGCATTGAAATAAACAATTATGGTCTCATGTGGGTGGGCATAGAAGCAACAACCATATCCTCCGCGCTTTTAATAATCACGGAAAAGAGCAACGTCTCACTGGAGGCTGCATGGAGGTATGTCATACTCGTTTCAGCCGGGGTTACCTTTGCGTTCTTCTCCGTTATCCTGATTTATTATTCAGTGGGTTCGTTGAATGTTTATCAGATACTGCACTCCGGTGTGAGAAATCAGCTTGCAGTAAGAATAGCAGTTTCGATCGCACTGATCGGCTTCGGAACCAAGGCCGGGCTCTTTCCAGTGCATGCATGGCTGCCTGATGCTCACAGCGAGGCTCCTTCACCAGTCAGCGCCATGTTTTCAGGCGTACTGCTTCCGGTTGCGCTCTATGCCATGTATCGTATCTATGAAATCGACCCGATTCCGCAACTCTATATCTGGTTTGGAGTTGTCTCCGTATCTGCAGCCTCCATCTTTCTCGGCGCGCAGCACATGTACAAGCGCATGTTCGCATATTCAACCATGGAGAACATCAACCTCGCCCTGGTCGGTTTGAGCATAGGCGGCTTAGGGGTGGCTGGGGCGCTCCTTCTTCTGATATGTCACAGCTACGGAAAGGCGGGGGCTTTCTTTTCCTCGGGCAACATACTGCGCTCCACTGGAACAAAGGAAATAGATGAAGTCAAGGGGCTCGCTTACAGCATGCCTCTAACAGGTTCCTCATTTCTTCTCTCCTCCCTTGCAGTCACTGGTACTCCACCCTTTGGAACATTTTTTGGCGAATTTCTGATTCTGTTCGCGCTTGTATCCTCACGCATGTACGCAGAATTTGCAATCCTCCTGCTTTTCCTGTTTTTAGCGTTTGTTTCTGTAAATTACAATGTGACGAGGATGATATTCGGTAAACCCTCGACTCACAAAGAGGCAGATCGTGCCATGTCCGTGATATCTGCAATATCGTCCATTATCCCTCTCGTGATTGGAATATTATTCATGGTGGTGTTCTTTGAAGTATTACACATTCGGTAAGCCAACGGGCAGATATATCGGTAGCAGCGGGGATTTGCAGGTATACTCCGATTCAATATACAGAGGACAGGCGTTCACGATCAGCTCCGCAGCGAGAAGATTTCCGGAGGACATAAGCTTCAGATATGGTCCCTCGACAGGAGGTATGATAGAAGCAATGGGTGTGGACTTCCTCACCCCTGGTGAGCTGATTAAGGACGTGCATCTCGAACCGGAACACAAGCTCAGGCATTTGCAGATACTGGGTAGACCGGTTGAGGATGCGATCCTTGTTGTTGAGCGGATTAATGCTTTTCATGCGGCAGCCAACTCAATCGCTTTTGCATCTGCAGTTGAGGATGCAGTTGGCATTGAGATAACCAAAGGGGTGATGCTCTCCAGAATTTTGGGGCTCGAGCTGGAAAGGATACGGAGTCATCTTTATGTCATCGAACGCCTCTGTCAGGCCGCAGGCTTCGGAGTGCCAGCGCATCAGCTGTCCTATCTCAGGGAGCGGATGTCGCGCGTAATCAGTGCTGCTTGCGGGCACCGCTATTTCTTTAATTCAGTTAGATACGGCAACTCTCATATTGAGAAGGACAAAGTCGTACCTGAAGTCAGGGGAGTCGCCGCCGAATTTGAACGCATTTACAGAGATCTGATGGAGAGTAGACTGTTCATAAACCGTCTGATAAACAACGGGCGTATATCATATGACAAACTCGTTGGTCCCGCTGCGAGGGCATCCGGGCACGCATATGATGCCAGGGCGGATTCCCAAGTGCTCGACTATTCAGGTATGAGCTTTACGCCTGTTGTCAGGAGTAACGCGGATGCACTCGCGAGAATGCAGGTAAGAGCCGAAGAAATACTTCAGTCAGCGGACATTATAGAGGAGGCTGCAAAGAGAGCTGTGGTAGCCCACCCGGAGACCGAATGCAGGGGAAGCGGCGAAGGAGCCGCCAGAGTGGAAAGTCCGCAAGGCGACTTGTTCTATTTCGTCAAGGTGGAAGATTCCAAGATTAGTGGCATTGCAATGGTGAGCCCGTCAAAGTCCAACATGTGGGCTTTCAGTGAATCAATGAAGGGGAATGTCTTCACTGATTTCCATTTCAACTGGGAGAGCTTTGGCATCTGGATTTGCGAGGCCGGGG
>JAVZQA010000097.1:0-4475 GCA_038881315.1 Methanomassiliicoccales archaeon | reverse complement strand
AGTAAGGTATAAAAGCGGTTACACCAAAGCTATTTGTAATCTGCAGGCAGTCTGTGACCTGCCTGACAGTTGAGAGTTATCTAACTCCTGTCTGCTAATGCCGTCGTTTGTTACGTGGCAAACAACGGCAGGAGGATGATATAACATGCCCGCAAAGGAAACATTCGGGATACAGTTCAACCCGCTTCTCTGCACAGGATGCAAAAAGTGCGAAGAAGCTTGTGTGGAAGCTCATCCCGATGACATTGTGAGAGAACCCAGGATCAGAATAAGGGAGACGAAGGCCGGGACGTTCGCTGCAAATTATTGTGTCCAGTGTTCAGAATGTGCCCCTTCCAAAGTCTGTCCTTCTGATCTCATTGGCTTCGATGCCGACAAAAAATACTGGCTGCTGGAGGAAGAAAGGTGCATCGCATGCGATGCCTGCATTCCGCGCTGCGAATACAAAGCAATATTCATTGACCACACACTAGGCGTAGAGACTGCGTACAAATGCGACATGTGCGTGGCTGCCGGCGGCCCGCGCTGTGTGCCTGCCTGCCCTTCGTCTGCGCTGTCCATTGGTATAGAACAGATAGGCAGAACGAGGGGTGGGGTGGTTTGAATGCACAAGAAGGAAAAACCGCGCTGGACACACTCCCGGGCTGGGTACCGGAGTGGGCAAAAGAGGCACCCAAAATTATTGTGACGCCCCCCGGACCGAAGAGCAGGGAAATAATCAAGCTGGACAAGGAGTATATCTCGCATGCGTATGACAGGGTTTTCACATTCACTATAGAGAGGGCTGCAGGAGCAGCAGTGTGCGATGTTGATGGCAATACCTACATTGACTGGACGGCTGGCATAGCCGTCATGAATGCAGGCTGGGGGCACCCGGCGGTGGTCGATGCGATAAAGCGGCAGAGCGAACTGCTCATTCACTCATTCGCAAATGACACCTATTTTGAAAAGGAGGCAGTGCTGGGAAAGCTGCTCTCCGACATCTCTCCGGAGGGAAAACTGAAGGGTGCATTTTTCTGCAATAGCGGGGCTGAAGCTGTCGGCGCGGCCGCTAAACTCACAACATATCACACGAAGAAGTTTGAATTCATCTCCTTCTTCGGCGCATATCACGGAAGAGTGGGGCCTGGACTGAATTTCACCAGCAAACTGAAATACAGATTTGGGTTCGGGCCATTGAACAATGTGCTGTTTGCTCCCTATGCCTATTGCTACAGATGCCCGTTCAAAATGGAATATCCCTCCTGTGATCTCTACTGCATGCATTTTATGGAAGAGCAGATTCTCAATCTTGGCGGTGGCACAGGTTCCCTTGCCGGTGTTATTGTGGAGCCTGTTCAGGGAGAGGGAGGCTACATAGTCCCCCCTGATAGATTCATGCCATTTTTACGCGACTTCTGCGACCGACATCAGGCCGTTCTAATAGCGGACGAGGTGCAGTCTGGTCTAGGACGGACTGGCAGGATGTGGGCCAGTGAATGGACCTCAACAATTCCAGATATACTGGTCACGGGCAAGGCAGTAGGAGGGGGAATACCGCTCGGCGCTATAGTTGCTAAGCCCGAAATAATGAAGAAGTGGAGACCTGGGGCTCATTCCAGCACATTTGGGGGCAATGCGGTACAGATGGCTGCGGGCATTGCACATGTGAAGGCTATAATTGAGGAAAGGCTGGCCGAAAGAGCGGAGCAGATGGGAAACTATCTGCTTGAGCGACTCAGTGAACTGCAGGAAAGACATGCAATAATAGGGGATGTGAGAGGCAGGGGACTGATGGTGGGTGTTGAATTTGTTAAGGACAGGACATCCAGGGAGCCTCTGGATATAACCTCCCTGCAGACAAAATGCTACAGGAAGGGACTGCTGACGCTTACCGCTGGGATCTACGGCAACGTCATGCGCATTGCCCCACCTCTCATTATATCGCGTGAGTTTATTGACAAGGGACTGGAAATCTTTGAAGAAGCCATACGTGAACTGGAAGCTGACCTTGCAGCAGGAACCACTGCACCCGCGGTTTGAATGCCCTAAACCTTGAGTGGTTTGGAAAGATAGTCGAAGACGGATTCCAACACTTCTAAGGCGTGATGTATATCCGGCTTAGTCAGAGCTGTACAGAGGTACCATGGCTGTCCAGGCTGGACATATATCCCTGCATTGAGAATACACATATCGAAAAGATACCTGGCAGCCAAATCCTGCTTGAATGAATCCCTGTAATTGAGCACCTTCCCCCTGGTAAAGAACGGGTTTATGATTGATGAGAGACCGAGCGGCTGCACTGGGACACCATAGGCCATGGAGAGCCCCTCAATCTGCCTTCGTATCATTTGGGCCATCTTGTCCAGATACGCATAAGTGCCCTCCTTTGACAACTGACTGATCGTCGAGAGTCCAGCTGCCATGGAAAGTGGATTTCCGTTGAATATACCAGAATGCATGACAGATTTGCTTTCCTTTCTTGATGCAGAAAGCAGATCCATCATTTCCCGCTTCCCGACCAGAGCGCCGGCTGGCAGCCCGCCGCCTATGATTTTACCGAATGTGGCAAGGTCAGGGGTTACTCTGAACCTCTCCTCTGCACCCCCTAGGGCCACTCTGAAACCGGTTGTTGTCTCATCAAGTATCAAGGGTATGTCATACTTCTCAGTAATTTCCCTCACTCCTTTCAGAAAATCACGAGTTGCAACACGATATCCCCCGGCAACCGCCTCAAGTATTACGCAAGCAAGCTCCCGTCTCTTCTGCTTGATTATGGAAATGGTTTCATCCAACCTGTTGAATGGCATTACAACGGTGCTGTACAACTCATGTTCCTTTATCTCTGCGGAACTCGGATATGGGAAAGGCGCACTGACAGGGCCCCATTGCCCCCTTGGAATTCTTGCACTAACAACACCGTAGCTAAAGGAACCATGATAGTGCCCCTCAAATTTGCCCACCTTTTCCCCTCTCCTGGCAGCGAGGCAGAGTCTGATTGCCAGCAAATTTGCATCATGCCCGCTGGAAGTGAATCGTACCCTTTCAGCAGAGGGTACAATGTCAGTAATCTGGGATGCAAGTCTTGACTCAAGTACATTGGGCGCTCCAGTCAGCGTGGTCCCCATTGTTTCCAATGTTTCGCTGATGGCTGCAATCACGCGCTTGTGTGCATGGCCCAGAATGAGAGAGCCTGCAGCTGTATAGAAGTCTGTGAAAGTGTTACCGTCGACGTCGGTGATGGTGGCGCCCGCTGCAGCATCTAGAACCAAAGGGTATGGCTGAAAGAGAAATTCATCTCCATTGACACCACCTGGAATAAACCGTTTTGCTCTGAGTATGGCTTCCCTGGATCCCCCTGTTTTCCGCCTGAACAGGCGAAGCTGCCTTTCGAGTTTCTTATCAGCGTCCTGGATCATCTGTTTGCTCCATGAAACCTGCCACTACATCGCTAACCACCTTTAGAAACTATTGATTGTCTGCCGTTTTTACATTTTTCAAACTATGAGTGTCACGTCGAAAGTTAATTAATCAATTATATGCAAGGTACTTACATGCGATCAATTGCCGCCGCGCTTCTGATAATACTAGTGGTTGTACTTTCCTCCGTTATGTTTGTCCCGCAGACGGTGAGTGCCTCCAGCAAAACACTACTGACAACCAATAATGCCTTTGGCACTCTGCAGAACAATTTCACAGTGGATGGAGCCCTTTTCTTTGGCGTCTACACGAATGGGTCTCAAGCGGTAACACTAACAATAGTGAATTCCACTGGAGCAACGGTTGCAGGACCGGTAGGTGTGATCACAGCTTCGGATGGGAGTTATCAGTCATGGGTAAAGAGCACTTTCACCTTTTTCGATTTAACAGGCATGCTGCCTGGTGCTTATCGCCTGGAAGCCTACATAGGCGCTGTGCTTACGGCAAACGCCAGTTTTGCCTTAAGCTATCCTGTTTACAGCAGCAAAGTGTATACCACAATGCCAAACTACAACACACTTAACGATTATTTCATTCAGGACGGGAATGTTTACACCCGTATCTACACCACTGACCAGTTTGGAAACCCGATGAGTGGGAATACGAGTGCAGGACTGCAGATCAGGCTGAGCATGATACCAGAAGGAGGTACATTGCACAGGCTTGCGATACTCACACCGAATGATTATGGTTATACATACTACAGCTTCAACGATGTTGTTACTGGCCTCTCCTCCGGTTCCACAAAATTAGTAGTTAATTTTTCAGGCACCCCTGCAGGTTCAAGCACACGGAATCCGGAGACAGGCAGCACTGTATTCTATATCATACAGTCGCTTCTGAAAATATCCCCTTACAGCCCTGACAACACATATGGTCAGGGAACTATACTAACTCTAAGCGGAGTCTTTGCGCCGTTTAGCGGAAAGGTCAACTTTACAGTTGTCTCAACCTCGGGCAGAGAATATGTTTTCGCACCGAATCTGAATGTAAGCTCTGGTTACTGGAATTACACA
>JAVZQA010000096.1:0-4553 GCA_038881315.1 Methanomassiliicoccales archaeon | reverse complement strand
CAGTACAATGGGTATGAGCATTGATACACTAACCGAAGCACAGCGAAAATATCTCTCTGAGTGGACAGAGGGTACATGACGGGCTGGAAGCGACTTGGTCGTGCAAGGAAGAGCAATGATCTTGGTGTTCTGGGTCATGTTAATCTCGACATAATCTACAACGTTCCACGCCTTCCAGTCCCTGGCACCTCCATCAATACCTCAGGCATAACTGAAAGGGCCGGTGGCACAGCTCTGAATATAGCTATTTATGCCTCCTGCCTGGGCGTCAGCACTGCAATTGGATCTTACGTGGGAGAGGACATTGCCCCCACAATTGAGTCTGCATTAAAAAAGGGGCATATAGACAGTCACGACATTTTCATAATTCCTGGTGAAAGGACACCGAAATGCCATATCTTTTCAGATCCTTATGGAGAGCAGTCATATGTCATCGAGCAGGGGGCCATGGAAAAAAGGGGGAGGACACCTCTATGGAAGCATGTTATCATGCACTCCAAAATACTTCATGTGGCCACTGGAGACCCTGTTAGATATGCTTATGCGCTTCAGAAAACAACATATAATCTTGATCCTGGACAGGAGATAGCCTACAGATATGACGGAAATCTACTCAAGCGTTTACTCTCACACACAGGGATATTCTTTTCAAATAAACTTGAATTTTCCATTGCATTGAAACTGCTCAAACTCAAGAAATGGAGAGAAATAACGGACTACTGCAGCAACGCCATAATTACAGCTGGGGCAAGGGGCGCCTGGCTAATCGAGACGGACGGAAGAAGGCTAATCGCAGCTCCGCAAGCCACCGGAAACAGGAACGACACGGTAGGCGCAGGGGATGCTTTCCGGGCAGGCTTCTATGCTGCGCAACACAGGGGTCTGGAAATACCAGACAGTATTGAATATGGTAACACAATGGCGGCAGGTGTTGTGAGCGGGAGGATATACCAAAACTGGAAACAACTCTCACGCACGAAGGAGAAACTGTACAGGTCGTAGGGGGCCTTACAGAAAATTTGAAACCAAAAGCATCCATCTAGACTAAAAGCCCATAGCAACGGTCAGAAGTATGAGTGCAAGCCCTGCTTCGATAATCGGAAATCTAGAAAATACTGTGAATATATTTTATAAGTGCAATACCATAATCCCGCGAGGTGATAGCACTGGCGATCGGTTTCGTCCTCATAAGCACTGCACCTGCCAAGGAACATGAAGTCTACAATGAACTTCTTAAAGTCAAGGAGATAGTGGAGCTCCATCCGCTGTTCGGTGAATACGATTTGATAGCGAAGATTGAGGCTGAGGATTTCAATAAACTGGGACAGGTTGTCGTGGACAAAGTTAGATCAATTCCTGGAGTGATAGATACAAAGACGCTCACCGGGATAAAGTTTTAAATATTGATTAAATCTGGAACCCGTGATGATATTGCTTCAGGCACTAGTTGCTTCAAATGCGATCCCACCCGAGAATGCAGGCAACTTTGTCACCATCTTGCTGATTACATTCAGTATTTTCATGATATTGGCTGGAGCGTTCACTTCCTATTTCGGCACAGGGAAGAGTAGGGCCGTAGGCGCCATTCTACTTGTTGTTGGTATTGTGGTCGCGATTGCTTGGCTGTTCATCGCTTCTGTAAATAAGTTCACCACTCCTGATCTTGCGGATGTGATATGGGGTGCATTCCTGAGCATTGTGGCAGCTATAATAGGTGCAGTGATAGCAGTTCTGGTATTCCTGTTTGCGATAATGAAGACATAGGTCAGCGACCCTACATCCGATTCACACAGTAGGGCATGCGGAACTGTGGTTGCAATGTGTTAGATAAACCTCCGAAAGCTCAATTTCTCTTGAATAAATCTCTGGCATAGCTCAGCGATGAAGTCTTTAATACCGAAGCCTTAGGATGATACATGCCAGTTAGAAGGCTGATGTGGAGTGATATGGATGATCTAATTAGAAACTACTACTCCTACTACGATGAGCTTGCGTTATACCCCGATCTCGGTTTGATTCTCTTCAAACAGAGGCCCAATTATGCCTCAGAAATAGACTGGTTTACTGCTTTATACAAGGATGCGATGAACAACGAAGGAGTGGCAATGGTCGCAGAGGAAGATGGCCGGGCAGTCGGTTTGTGCGACATACAGATGGAACGGAAAAATTCGGAGATTTCGCATGTAGGCGTTCTGGGAATAGCTATACTGAAAGATTACAGGGGAAAGGGACTGGGCAGAGCGCTGATGACCAGTGCGCTAGAAGAAGGTAAGAAGTTGTTCGATATCATCAGATTAGGAGTTTTTGTAGATAACCACGCCGCCATCTCCCTCTATAGGAAGCTCGGATTTGTTGAATATGGCAGACTTCCAGCTGCACTGAAACGGAACGGCAAATACCGTGATGAAATACTAATGTACTATGACTGCAGGAAAACCATTTGATTGAAACCACTGAAACGCACTCCACAAGCGTGGAGGAAGGTCAAAAAAAATTTAGCTGTTTGGCACTGCTCGACGGCAGTGATTTAATGTAAAAGGGATATGCCGCTCCATGAACGCCGCTGCCTTCGTGGAACAGCAAATAGATGTGATACGCAATGAGATAAAGGGAATGGCAATAGCCGCGCTTTCCGGGGGTATAGACAGCACGGTGGCTGCAGTAATCACAAGAATGGCAGTTGGAGACAGGCTGACTGCTGTCCACATAGACACCGGTTTGATGAGGAAAAATGAAACAGATCTTCTGCTCAAAGCAGTGGAAGGACTGGATCTGAAAGTTAAGATTGTTGATGCCTCAGAGATGTTCTTCAAGGCACTGGAAGGTGTTGCAGATCCAGAGGAGAAGAGGAAAAGAATAGGGGCTGCCTTCATAGAAGTGTTCAGCAGGGAGGCCGGCATGGTTGGCGCAGAATATCTGGTTCAGGGCACAATAGCCCCTGACTGGATAGAGAGCGGAGGAGGTGTAAGGGACAGAATAAAATCCCACCACAATGTTGGTGGCCTTCCACAAGAGCTTCATCTCAAACTCATCGAACCCCTGCGTGATCTCTATAAGGATGAGGTAAGAGATGTGGCAAAATATCTTGGAATAGGATGGGTAGAGAGGCAACCATTCCCTGGCCCTGGCCTTGCAGTGAGAGTACTTGGACCAGTGGACAAAGAAAAGATTCAGATTGAGAGAGAGGCATGTGCAATAGTGGAAGAGGAGATTCAAAAGGCACATGCATCCGGCAGGATAGAAGAGCTGCCATGGCAGTACTTTTCGGTCCTGCTGCCTGTAAGAAGTGTAGGAGTTAGAGGGGATGTTCGCTCATATGGTTACACGCTCGTAATAAGAGCCGTCAAATCCAAGGACGCTATGACAGCACGCTTTTCCAGGCTGCCTCACGAGCTGCTGGAAGATATTTCGACGACAATAACAAACAGATTACCTCAAATCACCAGAGTTGTTTATGATATAACCAACAAACCGCCTGGAACCATAGAATGGGAATGATCAGAGGCTTTTCAGCACCTCTTCGTAGATGGCCTCGTACTTACCTGTTCCCCTTTCATCGCACAGGAACACGTGTCCTATCCGGATCTTCTGGAACACCTGCAGATCTGCCTGCAGGCCGGTAAGTGCGATGGCGTCACATGGGGATACGTCGATATTACTCAATGCGAACCTTGCCGGTCTGGCATGAGGCCTTACAATACCATTCTCGGTTGAGAACTGCATATCGTCAAACATCTGTCTGAGGCTTAAAGCTTCCAACCTCTCCGAAATATAGTAGTGGGGCATGCCAAAGGGGGAATTCCACAGTACGGCCATTTTCAATCCTGCATCTTTCAATGAAGATAGAAATTCTTGGGCGCCTTGGAGGGGCTGTATTTGTGCCTTGAGTTCGGATGCGACAAGGTCCACTACTTTCATCTGTAATTCAATATCCTCAATCTCAAGATCCTCGAGTACATTCCCGACAATAAGTGTGAGTTTCAACTCGTTGAAGGAAGAGGATAAGTGCTTCTCCCTCTCGTTCAGTTTCGTTGAAATTAGCGCATTAAGTCTTGAAGGGGTGATCTCATACCCTTCAAATGCAAACATCTCCTCTATACGCGGCAGAAGGTGAAGTGGAAAAATTGAGGGCGTGTAAAAAATGGTCTCCGCGCCCATGACTGCCGCTTTGTATTTCATATTTGGGGTAAATGGAAAGCGGATATAATCAATTATGCAGTTCAGCGATGAAAATGACGCCTCTGGTCAATCATGTGAAAACCTTTATTTGAAGACTAGGCAAGATGCACTGTATGAAAGGCGGGAAGGTGCCAGCGGAGATGGAGATCGTGGGGAATAACGAAGAAATATCCTCGCTTGAAGCACTGCTGGCGAACACGGTGGGGGAAGGGCACCTCCTCTACATTAAAAGGGGAAGACTCTTACATCTGCTTGCAGCTTCAAATAAAGGAGTGGAAAACGCAGGGATAATACCGTATATAGAAGGGGGCGGAGAAGAAACAGGGGGAGTCAAAACAACAGAATTCGAAGAGGCCGGCAATACATTCGTATTG
>JAVZQA010000095.1:0-4571 GCA_038881315.1 Methanomassiliicoccales archaeon | reverse complement strand
GAAAAACATTCAGGAATATGTTCAAATAGAGGATAGCGGTGAGCAGGAAATTGGAGAGGGAGAATATGGGTCCAAGGGCAGGGGTTGCAGTGCTATTCCTTGCACTCATGACACTGTTCGTGGTAATTGGCGCCATAGTCGGTTTTATTTTCTTCGGCAATCCAATAGCAGGGGCGCTTGTATTTCTCATACTTTCCGCGGTCATAAATTTGGTTGCCTATTTCTTTGCAACGCCACTGGTGCTTCGAAGCAACAGGGCAAAATACGTCACTGAAAATGAACAGCCGCGTCTGTATTCCATAGTCAGGGAGGTTTCGAACTCATTTGGCTTACCGATGCCGAAGGTGGCCGTGGCCTCTATGCAGACACCGAATGCCTTTGCAACTGGCAGGAATCCAAAGAACGCGGTTGTGTGTGCGACGCAAGGCATCCTGAACATCCTCAATGATAACGAACTGCGTGGTGTAATAGCCCATGAGATGGCCCACGTCAAAGACAGAGATGTACTGGTGATGAGCATTGCAGCAACGATTGCGGGAGCCATTTCCTACGCTGCAAACTCTATGATATTTGCTGCCATGTTTGGAGGCGGTGGGAGAAACAACAGTGGGCTGCTTGGTCTCATTGTTATGGCGGTGACTGTCCCCATAGCGGCAGCAATGCTACAGCTTGCGATTTCAAGGAGGAGGGAGCTGGAGGCAGATCTGGTAGGTGCCAGAACCATTGGAGACCCACTTTCTTTGGCCTCGGCACTCGAGAAGCTGGAATATGCGAACATGAGAATGCCACCTAAAACAAGTCCCGCGACCTCATCACTGTACATCGTGAATTCACCAGGCAGATTCAGGAACACCATGTTCAACTTGATGTCCACACATCCACCGATTGAAGTCAGAATAAAGAGGCTGCAGCGACTGGCATACGATATGGGACTATGGGCTCCGGACTCGCAGTGGGATGCGGCTAGAACCAAGCGCAGGCTTCCCAGACTGTAAGCATATGACTGTAATCTGGCAGGCCAGGTATTTTGGCTAGGGTATCTTTCCCTTCACAGTTTCCAGCGATTTCAGGGTGTTTCCCTGAGTATTTTCATCAAACCGGGTGTGAGTATCAGGTTTCCATCGACCACAGGGTATCCGTAGGGAAGTATGCTGGAATGTGTTCCATCCCATTTTATCTCAACCTCCTGTGTGACCTCGATATCCTCCAGCCTGGATCCAAGCATTATGGCTCTTGCAACAAACACCGCGCTGTCAATTGAAAGTTGCTTCTTTCCCATGTGCCTGGGGAAATTCTTAATCTTTGAGAAACGAGAGGTAATCAGCTTGGAAGTTCTGCCAAGTGGCCTGTCATATCCCAGTATCCCGCCCACAATTATGTAGGAAGCACGTGAAAAATCTGACGTGGTGAGAGGAGTTTTCGCCTGGTGGTCCAGTATGATGCACCCCTTACCGCCTGTGTACTGCTGCGCATCTGTTGTGACGACGGTTGAAAATGCAGATAAGCGGCGCCTCATTTCATTATCCGCCACATTGCAAAAGATCAGATTAGGCCATATCTTGGCGGAGTGTCTGTATTCAGCCAGCAGCCATGGGGAGAGCGAAGGTTCGCAGTTTTCTATAATTAGCTTGGGAAATTCATCCGACTTTTTCCCATTTCTCGAGTTCGTTGACGCTGGAGAGTGTGCCGCCACGCTTGATCTCCTCCCTTATTCTGTTCTCTCTTTCCATTACATCCACTGCCCTGTTGGCGATCTCAACTGCCCTTTCCTGTGGAACAACCACGACCCCGCTTTCATCCCCTATAATCCAGTCCCCTGTCCTGACCGTCTGACCTCCGCATGTAATCTCCACGCCTATCTGACCGAAACCTTTGGGTTCCCCCGCATTGGGTGCAATGTGCCTAGTGAACAGTGGAAGCGGTATGTCAAGAATTGAGTCTATATCCCTTGAGGCGCCATCGATTACAATGCCATGAACTCCTTTAACGTGGGCGCTCCATGATGCAAGCTCACCCCAAACAGCAATATGACCTCCACTCGCGTCAACAACAATGACGGTTCCGGGCTCAGCCCTATCGACAGCCTCAACCGGTTTTGCCCAGTCGCCGTTTACCGTCTGAACTGTAAGCGCCCTGCCAACCATCTTAGTGCCATGTTTTATACGCGGTACGATGCCGACCATCGCTCCTTTCTTATGCTGCGCATCGGCTATGTTGGGTGTTGAAACCTTCATAAAGGCGTCGAAGAGTTCATTTTCGCCGTATTTCTTGAAGAGTGGCGTAGCGTAAGCCTTCTTTTCCTGCATAGCCCTCCTGATAATCGCGGTTGCAGCGGCAGGATCCTGCGCTTTCGTTATTGCGCCTCCCACTATTATTATGCTGGCTCCTGCATCCATGATCTCGGGTATTGTTTCGGAGTTCAGACCTCCTGCAGCAGCAACAGGGATACCCACCGCCTTCGAAACCGCCCGAAGCTCGTTGATCGGTGATTCCCCTCTCATCTGCTGATCGACGCCAACATGAACGCAGAGATAGCTCGCACCCATCTTTTCCGCTTCCTTAGCCCTTTTCACTTTATCATGAACTGAGATCAGATCGACCATGACCTCTGCTCCATACTGTCTAGCAGAGAGCACTCCCTCAGATATTGTTCCGTCATCAGAAACGCCCATTATGGTGACAATGTCTGCACCTGCCTTTGCAGCTATTTCAACCTCCATCCCCCCCACATCCGCTATTTTCATGTCCGCCACAATTTTGTGCGACGGAAATTCACGTTTGAGTGTCCGTACGATTTCCATACCCTCGCTCTTTATGAGTGGAGTGCCAGCCTCTATCCAGTCAACACCAGACCTGGAAGCCTCTTTCGCCACTTGTATTGCCCTCTTGGCAATAGTAAAATCGAGTGCAAGCTGCAGTTTGTAATCCATGTGTTTTGATAGGCGTGATTGACATATATATTTGAGTTAAAAGGAGGCGCTGATTTTGTAAAATATGGCGCAAATGCAGATTATCAGTTAAGGTAACTCCCGTGAAAAGGTACTTAATTGCTCTTCCGGCTGCACAGATCGATACAGTTGACGGGAGAGCAGCTACATCTCAAGCACTTAAACATCGGCAGGGAGAAGTGCGTAACTGGCATTGAGGGCGTGGACAACATACTGGGTGGCGGAATACCGCGGAACAACACCGTGTTGCTCGCTGGAAACTGTGGTACGGGAAAAACATCACTCTCGTTGGAATTTCTCATACACGGCGCTGAAGTGGGGGAGAACGGACTCTATCTTTCTGTGAGCGAGCCATACGAGAAACTGATAGCCAATATGATACCCTATGATTTTTTCAAGAAGGAGATGATACGGGATGGCAGACTCGTCTTCATAGACATCTCTGCCATTTATGACAGATTTGGCTTCAACAGAGACAAAATGAGCCTTGAGGACGTCTATCTCCTTGTATCTGCAATAAAGGATTTGGCCAGAGAGGTTAAGGCACGCAGACTTGTTATAGACTCCATAACATCTGTGGCATACAGACTCGACACACAGGAAAAGCTAAGAAACATAATGATCGGGCTCAGCCGAGGGCTTTCTGCACTAGGCACCACATCCCTCCTTATTTCAGAGGTGAGTGGGAACGAGCAGAATTATTCCAAATATGGTGTGGAAGAGGCAATCGCTGATGGCATAATTCTAATGGGCAACATGGAGAGAAACGGTGACCTGCTCAGAACACTGCAGGTAATAAAGATGAGGGGCACTTCGCATTCGAGGGCTAAATATGCGCTTGAATTAACCACCGCTGGAACACTCCTTGTCCCTCTCCTGAGAGGGGGCGTATCCTAATATGGACGCAGCACTCAAAGTCGAAAAGGAACTTGAAACCACGGAACCCTCGTCTGCCATATCGCTTGAGGTAGATGGAGAACTGTATTTTGATGTGATAAAGGGACTGATGACATTTGCAAGGAAGCAGGACGCACAGCTCATCTACGTAGCAGCGACCGTATCCGCATCGGCCATAAAGCAGGCAATGGCGCTCATAGATGTGGATGCGACAGGCGTCCGTTTCATAGACTGCATTTCAAATCTGATGACTGGTTCCCATAACGACACCGGCGATGTCATATTCATTGAAAGTCCGACAATGCTTGAGAGCATAATGTTGAAGGTGGAGTTCATAAGGAAGCGCTCATCCGGCAAGCAGGTGACAGTGGTACTTGACTCCCTGAACACGCTGCATATTCATAACGACTGGAAAATACTGGGTGAATTTCTACACATACTCGTCAGCGGATTGAAGAACAGAGGGGCTGTGATAGTCATAATGAGCATAAGTGAGCAGCAGTCACAGGAGCTCAATGCGCTGTTGGGTCTGGTAAGTGACAAATCAGTGAAGGTAGGTGGACAGTGATGGTCATCACATCCGGTATAAGGGAACTCGATGCTGTTCTGGGTGGTGGATTTGCGGCAGGAACGCTCTGCGCAATTGTGGGACCGCCTGGATCTGGGACGAGTGTCTTTGCAAAGCAGTTCGCAGCAGCGGGCGAGGAGAAAAGCTACTACTTTTCA
>JAVZQA010000094.1:0-4580 GCA_038881315.1 Methanomassiliicoccales archaeon | reverse complement strand
CAACACATACGGTTATGGTGGAACAACCGGCTATTTCAGCTTCCTCGTCTCGGCGGTTTTCCTCAAGGGCGGCATCCTGCCTGCAGGACATTACACAATGAATGCTTCCGTGAAATTCAATTCAACTGCTGCGGCCATCTCCTCTGCTCCCGTCGCATTTACACTGGTGACTTCCAAGCCTGTGTCCAATCTGCTCATTGTATTCATTGCAGTGGACATAATAGTCATCGCTGTCATAGTGTGGGTATTCCTCTCCATGCGCAGGAGAAGGAAGTGAGTTAAAGTTCTGCCCCGCATCTGGAACACACAGGGGATGTACCCCTGTTGAGCAGACCGCAGGAAGGACACTTTCGGAACAGCAGGGAGCCGCAAACCTCACAGTCAACTCTGTCAGGGAAGACGATGGCACCACAGACAGGACAAAGAGCCGGTTTCGGTCTCTGAACTGCAGGCGGTTGGACAGTCGAGACAGACGCATAATAATCTATCACCAGAAAAACGCCGGCAACAGAGACCGCCAGACTCCCTGCAAGAAAATATGCGAAAGGAGAACTGTATTGTGGAGAGGAAATGCCGAGGAGAAAGAAAATGAGCAGGTTGGCAGGCGTGACTGCGAGCATGCCGATGCCAAGTGCACGCCTTACCTCTCGCCTGATTGTCATCACCATGACAATCACGCTGATGAAACTTATATACCCGACGGGTAAATTCTCCGCGGCCGAGGGCCCATAGATCAGCCCGGAAGATCGCCTGCTTTGCAATGCAAACAAAACAGCAGGAGGCCGCGGGTTCAAATCCCGCTGGGTCCATAGTATTTTTATCCAAACGCACGATTGCAGATGGAGGATGCATATGAGCGTATGCACCCACCTGTTTCCGTTTCAAATGTACCACCATATCCTTCGAACAGGCCACATATCAATTTTACAGTAGTTGCGTTTGTCAGCAGTTGGAAGCGCGCATATCTGGCCCTGCTGACACGGAGCTGCAATCATGGTCGATCACGGCCATACCAACCATCTAAGTCGATGTTTGTGATTTTACATTCCCGTATTGTCTCACAGCCACTGTTCAAAAGCAGCTGCGTAATTGGCAATCGCACAAGTAAAGCAGGCACCACCGGTGTGAGAGAGTGGGTACATATGCCATTATGAGTGTTTAACAGGGATTGAAAAAGGCTGTCTGGCGATCCTTTTTGAGAGGGCACACATCTATGCGCGGCGCTTTATCTCGAATTGAAAATATGGACTGGAACAGGATGATAAAAGGCAATGCAAAGACAGGTATCAAGGGCAAGTCGACTGATTGCATGCAATGGAGGCAGACATGTAGGTTGCACTGCGTGAGACCAGCAAGGTGGGCTATCTGCCTCTGCGGAGGCTGTCCATCGCATATGGACGCAGCGTGCGGCGCTAGGATCGGGACAGTGCACCAAACACAGCAATTGCAAGACCGGGTCGAATAGAGTCAATTCGGGCCTGGCAAGCAGGGGATGAGCCAGGCAATTGAAACCATGCGTTTTCCTGAGAAACGAATGAACTCCGTGGTGATCGCTGCGAAGGAATGCCTGTCGTCTATGGTGCCATACGGCATAAGCAAGCCGAACACCAGTGGTACGAGAATAAACAATTGTTGAGGGGGAATGCATCTAACCCATTCGGAGCAATGTGATACCACATTTTCGGTGAAATGTGGAGACATCAATGCCAGATGCAACAGACGCTTGGAGAATGTGTTTCATTGTGCATTCACCTTCAACCGACAGAGAGGCTCTGCACGCGTCAATAATTTGCAGCGAGGCAATGTCACGGTGGTTCCTTTGCCATCAAATAAAAAGGTGAACTGTGGGAAATGGACGCAATTGCATTGAAACGCAGGGCACACCTGTACTGTTCATGCAGTGTGTATGCCACGGTGCTGGGGTAAGCAGCCATACCATAGCTCACAGACCATTGCTGGAGAGGGGAAGACACACAGTTACGGTTTCGAACTTAGTCGAACGGAGTTGACACCTTAACGGCCGTCTACGCGATGTTTCAGAATAAGCGGCCAACTTTATTGTTGAGTCAGCACACAATACCAGCAAAGACATTTATTAAGCGAAAGACAGGCACAAATGATTGGAGAAGAGCTCCATATTTTTGCCAACAATTTCGAATGGAGAGCTTTTTTCAGTTATGATAAGCAGAATTTGTAACGATGAACTAATAAAGGTTTATCAACCGCATTACTAACACAACACATGGGTGTAGTGAATATACAGGTATAAGCGAGGTCTCGATGACGCAGGAAAAATCTCTTCCCCTGATTCCGGTCAGGATGCTCAATGAATTTGCCTATTGCCCCCGGCTATTTTATCTTGAATGGGTGCAGGGGGAGTTCGAGGACAGTGTTGATACGCTTCAAGGAAAATTCGTACATCGTAGAGTCGACAGGAAAGACGAAATTATCGCTTCCGCAGAGGAACTCGAAGAAGAGGATGGTATACAAGCGCGATCTGTTACGATGGAAAGCGAACGAATTGGTATCATTGCTAAGATGGACATCATAGAGGGTCAAGGTGGCGAAATATGCCCGGTAGATTACAAGAAGGGCACGGTTCCCGAGAATGAGAACAGAAGTTATGAACCGGAGAGAGTGCAGATATGTGCCCAGGCATTAATACTGAGGGAAAACGGGTATAACTGCAGCGAGGGTGTCATTTATTACGCTGGCTCCAAAACTAGAATTCCAATCATTATCACAGATGAATTGGTCAGCAGGACGCTTCAACTAGTGGAGGAGGCGAAACAAACTGCAGAGAATCAATCTATCCCACCACCCCTGGTTGACAGCCCCAAGTGTCCAAGATGTTCCCTAGTTGGCATATGCCTCCCTGACGAAGTTACTGTACTCTCCAACATCAAGCTCGACAAAATGGAGGCGGACAATGTGCGTCAGCTCACGCCTGCGAGGGATGATGCTTTACCCCTCTACGTTCAAGAGCAAGGGGCTATTGTGACGAAAAAAGGCGAGGAGCTTGAAGTCAGGAGCAAGAAAGACACAATTGCCACAGCCAAGCTCTTTGAAATATCATCTCTTTCGCTATTCGGAAACGTACAGGTGACTACACAGGCGGTACACGAATTGTGCATGCGTGGCATCCCAATATGTTATTTTTCTTTCGGAGGATGGTTTTACGGCATCACCGGCGGCATGGTGCACAAGAATGTAGTGCTCAGACAATGCCAATACAAAGTTGCAGCTGATGAACAAACATCTCTTCCTCTTGCGAGACGGATCGTCTGCAGCAAAATCAGGAACTGCAGGACGCTGCTGAGGAGAAACTGTGAAATTTCGCCTGTCGCCGCTCTGCATGAGCTTGCCAGACTCGCACAAGGTGCATTGAAGTCAGAGTCTTTGGATGAATTACTAGGCATCGAAGGTGCTGCCGCTAGAGTCTACTATTCTCATTTCCAGGATATGCTCAAAGCACCTGCTGTTGGATTCAGATTCGACTTTCACACAAGAAACAGAAGACCACCGAAAGATCCGGTAAATGCACTCTTGTCCTTCGCATACGCCCTTTTAGCCAGCACTGCTACAGTCACGCTGATGTGTGTTGGGTTTGACCCATACCTTGGTTTCCTGCATCGACCTAGATATGGCAGGCCATCGCTGGCATTGGACTTGATGGAGGAGTTCAGACCTTTAATCGCCGATTCCACGGTAATCAGCCTGATTAACAATAAGGAGATTGCAGAGGAGGACATGCTTAGGGCGGCAGGCGCGGTAGCAATGACTTCAGACGCTAGGAAGAAGGTTATCCACGCCTACGAACGCAGACTTGAAACGTTGATTTCCCATCCCTTGTTTGGCTATTCAATAAGTTACAGACGAGTGCTTGAAGTTCAGGCTAGGTTGCTGGGGCGGACCATTATGAAAGAGATAAAAGAATATCCAATGTTCTTGACGAGGTAGACAGCTCATATGAGAAACCTCTACATAATTTCCTATGATATCAGGGATCAAAAAAGATGGCGAAAAGTCTTCAATATCGCAAAAGGGTACGGCGTACATCTTCAGTATTCTGTTTTCTATTGCTACCTGTCGCCAAAAGAAAAAGTTCTGCTGATAAGTGATATCGAAGGAGTCATCGACCACAAATCAGACAGAGTTTTAATTGCGAACATAGGGGGGCCTGATGTGAATATCGAGCAGAAGGTAGAATTTTTAGGTCAGAAGAACGATATCTCTCCCCACCAGGCAGTGATTATCTGACGGTTCAGGTGTGGAGCAACGGATGGGCGTGGCCGTTCTCCATCAGTAAAGATGGAAAGCACCTGGATCGATAATAGTCGCCCAACCTTTCGAGCGCCAACGTGTTCACATGCCCATTATTGAGCGCTCGCAGACCTCAAATTCGCTTGAACATTCATAAACTGAGCACAAACCCAATGGCAAATTTTTTCCGAATTTTTCGATGAAACTGAGCCTCTCGAAAACACCCTTACAAAAGTATTTGAGGCTGTATCCACAACTGAAAAGTTGTGGCCCCATTGAAGAAGCGTTAACTACACTGCTGGCGCTGCTCTAACGTT
>JAVZQA010000093.1:0-4667 GCA_038881315.1 Methanomassiliicoccales archaeon | reverse complement strand
TTTTATTTGACCTCACAACTCACTTATCCCTATTTTCTTCTAATTGAATAATCTGTGCTCTAAAGAAGGCTAACGTTCTGTTAAACTATAGGTATTTTTAAATACCAACAATCAGCATATATCTGAGGATAAATAAAGTGATTATTTCTGCCAGAAAAGATATAAATACTAGGAACCAGGAGAATAATGCTAGATGTGGGCTGGAGACCATTTTGCTGCCTGCATGTGTCGTATTGCTGGCATTTGTGCTGCTTGCAGGCACACTCGGATATGCTGTTTATGGTTCGGCGGGAATACTTTACAATGTGAAGCAATCACCATCGGCAGCCGGATCGCACGACAGCCTCGCCATGACGTCTGTGCAGTCAGTGGGAACTAGATTTGTCCAGTCTTCCACATCCCCTTCGTCCGATCCTGGTAAAATCATCAAAACGATTAACATTTCCGAAATAGGGACCAACTATCCGGTGCCTCGGCAAAGCGCATATGATTCCTCCACTTCGCTTATTTATTCAACGGTCGCCAGTTATACTTCGACTCTCTCATATCTTGTTGAAACAAATGTGTCATCTGCGAGTCAGTTAAATAATACAATCAAGCTCTCAGAACCCGGTTACATCGTTGCCCTGGACACATCCAACGGGAATCTGGTTGTGGCAGAATATAACGTCAGTACGGACTCAGACTATGTTCAGCAGGTAAACCCCAAGACAGACTCCGTTCTGCCTCCTGTGAACATGAGCCTTTCAAGTGCCGGATTTCCAGTTTCCATCCTCTACGATCCTGTAAACGGCCTTGTCTATATACTTACGATAAAACCTACTTCTGTCCATTATTTGAGCACCTACAGTCCCCAGACGAATCTCGTAACAAACACCTCTATAACCAATTTTGCCAATTCACGATTCCAACCAGCAAGTATGATTTTTAATTCCAACTATACCTGGCTGTTTATCTCAGGGCTGTTTTTATATGCGACCTCCAGCTACGAACTGGCATGCCTGGCGATTGATATGAGTAATTATTCCTACAATCTGATTACGACAAGTATCAATGGAAACAATGCAATTGTCGGTGGCATCACTTTCGATCCATATGACGGCTTGCTGTATTGTGTGTTCCAACCTACGACAGCTGCAAGCAACGGATTTCCAGAAGCAGTAGCTGTGTTTAATGCTACATCACAATCGTATGTACTCACTATCTCAATGCCCAATGTGCAGGCTCCAATAGGTGTGACTGTCGCCGGCACACTGACATACGACCCGGACAACCATGATATTTATCTAACACAGTCGGGAGAAGGGTCTCTGGGCTTTGCTAATAACCTATTTTATGGTGGAAACAATACAATTGCAGTGTTAAACGGTACATCTCCAACCGCGTCAAATCCCATCAAATTTCTGACCTCGAGCGAATATCCTGTATACGGTATGTATGTGCCGTCCCCTGTATCGGGTGCAGGTGGTAGCTTGTGGTTTGATGACTATGCGTACGGTCCGACAGGGCCGTTTGGCGCGTTCACTGTTGCAGGCATTCCTCCAGTCATCACGAGTTATTCTGTGTCGCCCTCTGTAATAGATATGGGCTCCTCGGTAACATTTTCAGCCTCGGTCTCGTTTGGCGTCGGACTGCTCAATTATTCCTACTCAGGTCTCCCTTCCGGCATGGTCCCCCGTGATGCCAGCTCAATAACCGGGACGCCTTCTGCAACCGGAAATTACACCGTGGCCCTGACAGTGACGGATGCTGCGGAGGAGGTCGCATCTGCGACAACTTTCCTGGCTGTCAATCCACCTCTTTCGGCATCCATCCATTCCAGTGCGCTGAGCCCAGATGCAGGGCAGGTTGTACACTTCTCAATGAACATTTCAGGCGGAACACCTCCGTATGCCGTCCACTGGGTTCTTGGGGATGGCAGTACTGCTACCGGCTCCTCGATACTACACGTTTACAGTTCCTCAGGACATTACGGCGTTACATCCACCGTAGAGGATGGGGCAGGGAGCGTTCTTGTCGCTAATTTGACAGAGACAGTGTCACTCCCCCCGTCCAATCTAACCATTTCAGCCAGCAGCAATGTCACCGATGCAGGTATTCCGGTGATGTTCTCTGCCGAATGGCTCTATGGAAACAGCCCGGTTGTTTTGAACTGGTCTTTGGGAGACGGCAGCTCTTCTTCATCAGCCTCTTTCCTCCATACCTACACGGCCAGCGGTGATTACACCGTCACTCTCACAGCGACCGACGCTGCCAATGTCAGCTCAACCACTTCTTACCACATTCTGGTTTTACCTGATCCGCATGCATCAATCGTTCTGTCTCCCGCAACTATCACTTCAGGGACACTAATTACAATAGGTTCCAACGTGACCGGCGGGCTACCGCCATACACGTATCACTGGAATTTCGGGGATGGCAACCAGTCCACTCAACCCTCTCCGAAGCACACCTATGCTAGCCCTGGTTCTTACTTGGTGACTCTAAAGGTCACTGATGCTGCGGGCTATTCGGTCTCCACCTCATTCAATGTCACGGTTGTAAAGGGTGCCCCACATGCTTCGAGCAGTTCCTCCAGTTCATCGACGGGTTATCTCATGCTGGGCGCAGGTATCGTGGCAGGGATAGTGATAGGAGTTGTGGTGGGACTTGTGGTGGCATCCCGCAGGAGGAAACCTCCGGCGCCTTGAATCACATAAGAGAACGGCCTATGGCAGCAAAATCAAGGTGGCTGCCATATTCAGACGCCTGTCTCTCATTAAGTTTGAGTGTGCTATAACTATGAAAACAGTCTGACTGAACAATGAAGCCCTGTCTCACATGATGTGTGAACTGTAGCAAATACTCGAATTGGGCTGGTGGTCACAATGCCTTGCTGAAAACGGATGCTGCCAGGTGGAAGAGTGCTGTCGCGTATTGGTTGAATATAGTTGTCAGTGTGCTTTATTCCCTCTTATATATTGTGAGACGATACTTTCCTCCCATGTCTAAAGCAAAGGTCCGTTTCGTGTATGCAGGCATAAGAGTCAGGAGTTTGAACAGATCATTGAAATTCTATCAGTCCATAGGTTTTCGTATAAAGAAAAGGGGAAGGATGCAACACGGCGGGCAGTGGGTTGAACTCTCATTCCCGGGGTCATCACTGCTCATCGAACTTAATTATTATCCGAAGGGAAATCCGTTCTATGAGCCTTTCCGCGACGGCACCCATTTTGATCACTGGGGCTTCCAGGTCTCCTCTATATCCAAATGGGAAGCATTGCTGCGCAAATTGAAACTGCCTATTGTCGCGCGCATAACGGAGGGAAGAACAAAACTGATATTCACAAAGGATCCAGACGGAAACTGGCTGGAATTCTCAGGCCGTTAGAATCTTGGCCTGAATGCAATGGCCCCTTCGATATCAATCAGATGTGGGTGCATTTTGATTGGGTGCCTGTACTGAGCTGATTGTGACAACGAAGCTTCTGAGATGGATGCAAGCATCTCCGCTGTGTTCATTAACTTCAGAGAAACACCATGAATAAAAAGTCGTCACTTCTGATGCAATTTGAAATGTTTTCTTCCCGCACCTCATTTCTGAATGCCGTTTCCCTTTGCGCAAACGCACTTTCCAAATGAAACTTAACACATTATGCAGGCGTTGTATGTAATTGGGTGCTCCTCCTCACATCTGTATCTTTCTGAACACCATCTATCCCTTTATTCAAAATCAGAATGCCAAAGATCTATATTCTCAATATTACGCGAAAAGTACAGATCTAATCATAGGAAAAGGGACCATATTCAGCCACATGGACTCTGCCGTACACATCTGCAAGCCATATCATTATCCTCCTTCCCTTTTGCTCGCTAATGTTTCGCAACAGGTACTTCAGCTTCCTCTCATCCCCACCACTGCTTCTTGCGTAGATTTGAGGTCTGAAGATATTACCATCAAAACTCATATCCAATAAAAGAAAGTCTGCAAGCTTCAGCTGTTCTATGGAAAAAATGTCTTCCATTTGCGAAAGACCTCTGAAGGTCTTGCTTATATCTGCTTTTCCAACGGGAGAAGCCCCATTCTCCAGATGAGTCAAATCCCGCTCATAAATTGTGCCGAAAAGCTCGTTTGTAGGAGTTACAGCTGCTATTTTCCCGCCTTTCGACACAGATTTTAATTTAGTTTTGTCATGGATTGAGGCTGATTCCATCCTTCTTCCCTTTCCCGGTAGACTGCGCACAGTCTTGTGGGAGGATGGTGCATTGTTATGGTTTCCAGCTCCGTCCGCAAAGATAAATTTGAATGTGGCAGAAGCCTCCACAAGCCTCCGGATGGATATCACGCAGGCGTGCGACTGCTTCTCGCACATAATCCATCTCCTCCCCATCATTGATGCTGCAACACCTGTAGTGCCGGAACCAGAAAAGAAATCGGCAACACAACCCTCTTCAGGACATGAGGCTTCGATGATCCATTTCAGCAGCGTGAGTGGCTTTTGAGTGGAATAACCTGCGTATTCTTTGGTTCCAGGTACAACCACGCTTCGCTGAGGCACAGACCAGACATCATCTATGTATTTCTCGCTGTAATCCACATAAAGCGGTCTGCCGTTCTCGTCCCTTTTCATAATCAGCCGCTGGTTCTTACCATCCCAGACCCTGCTCGGTCTTCTCACACTCTCTTT
>JAVZQA010000092.1:0-4674 GCA_038881315.1 Methanomassiliicoccales archaeon | reverse complement strand
GGGTTGAAATGAAACGCAGAGCTCTCTATCTTTACTATGCTTCGATGATTGTTTACATGATTTCATCAATATTTTTCATACTCTATGCCCTGGTCATAAGGCCTGTTGCTCTGCTATACCATGAAAATGTAAGACAGATGGTCTCCCCAGTATTCGGCAACTTCTATGTTTTCATGCTGTCCCTGCTTATAATTTCATATGTGCTGGTCTCCGTGTCCCTCGTGCTTTTCCTGCTCTCGATGTTAACTGCGCGCAGGAACCGCTCTAGGCTTTCCGCAATGACCATCATATTTCCCATTATCCTGTATGTGGTTGCCTATTCGCTTCTAGGGGTGAGCGGAATATGAGATACAGGATAAATGCAGAGATAATTGCAGGCGTGATCTTTCTTATTCTTGCAGCCCCGCTCTTTGTCTTCTACTCCTTATTCCCCACTATCAATTCTCAGGTCGGGCCACATCAGTTTTCGAGTTGGGTTTCCATATTATTTGGTTTCCTTGGTTTCATGTTTCTAATATTTGGATTGAGCAAGGAAGACATGTAAATGCGTGGTGACCACCTCCACTCTATATTTTGGAGGAGCATGCAGAAAAAGGCAAGGATATGCACGCTCCCTTCCTTACAATTCAAGGGTTTTTATTGTTGAACGGGTGACACAGGTCCGGGATAGGGGAAACTGTTCACAGTCTTGTTTCCACCGAAATACACCGGCGGTTGCCCTTGGACAGGCTCCACTGGACCGGGGTGCAGGACAGGCTTATGGACTGAAGTCTTACCCAAAGCCTGTGTGTGCATGTGGGTGGTGGCCAGATGAACTGCTCCGAAGGCACCACCTGCCACCATTATTATCATTATGGCGATTGCAGCGATTGACATGAATAGAAGTGTGTAGGAACCGCTATATTTCCTTTATTTTACACAAATCAAATGTGTCTAATTCAGTGTCGTCTGTTCGTCGTAGAGAACATTAAACACTCTTCTTGCGTGCCAGAAGGCCGTAAGTAGAGAGGCCTAGTCCCGCTATCCAAAGCGCTGTTCCTCCTGCCAGTAGCGGTCCGTAGAACGTGGCAGCCACGTGATTTATGTTACCTGGGAGGGCATAATAGAGGCTGGTGAAATTGTCATTGTATGTCACCAGCGCGTAACTTCCTGTCAGGTTGGCAAAGAACTCACCAGTGGATACGGTGAAATCATATCCGCCAACCGTTAGTGTTCCAGCAGGAGATGGCTGGATCGCATATCTGGAGAGATTTCCTGCGGCAGCTCCCTGGATATCGGAGACTGGTATGAGATACAGGGACGTGGAGTTGTTTGAAACATATAGCAGGCCGTCTGAGCCAGTCATGTCAATTGTCTGTGAAACAAGCATTCCCCCTCCATAGTTTGAAAAATGAACCTTGTATTGAACAGAAGAATCATTTAGCAATGCGGTTGCATCAAGGGAGGCAAGCAGTCCGGCAACAATCAGAACCACACCCGTAATTGCTACCCACTTCCTCATTGGAGATTCCTATTTCCTCCACGTTTAATAGATTGCTGGATGTCTGCAGCATTAATTTTAATAATCAAAATGTTTCTCTTCAGCCCCGCAGCCCCGTAGTGTAGCGGTCAATCATGCGAGACTCTGGATCTTGCGACGGCAGTTCGAATCTGCCCGGGGCTACCAGAATGACAATATTTATCAAGAGAGTTAATATATGAATTGTTTTCTGAAGCAACCAGCTTTCAGTGTGTGAGGACATGGATGCTTACGAAGGGAAACGGTCTGCAGGCTATAAGTGGGTGGTTCTTTCAAACACCACGATTGCAGTCTTGATGGCATCCATAGACACGAGCATAGTGATCATTTCCCTTCCATACATACTGAGTAGTGTTCTTAGACATCTTCCAGGAGGTACAGCGCCGCATTCTTCCCCGCTTTACGCTGTTGCTACAGCCAATGCGTTCATCTATGTAATCTGGGCCATGATGGGTTACATGCTCATAACTGCAACCCTTCTGATCTTCTTTGGAAGGCTTGCCGATTTGAAAGGAAGGGTGCGCATATACAATTCGGGTTTCGCTGTCTTCACAGTTGGTTCACTGCTTGCGGGTCTTTCAGGTATAATTATCCCCAATGGTGCCATCACAGAAGGACTTCAGCTCATCATATTCCGCTTCCTACAGGCAACGGGCGCGGCAATGCTATGGTCCAATTCGGCCGCACTGCTAACCGATGCCTTCCCTCCGAACCAGCGGGGTCTTGCTCTTGGAACGAACATGGTTTCAGGTGTAGGGGGCAGCATGCTAGGGCTGGTTCTTGGAGGTGTTATTACCTCCGTGACAAGCTGGCGTTACATTTTCTTCATAAATGTGCCCATAGGAACATTTGCCACAATATGGGCATATTTTAGGCTCAGGGAACTTTCGAATCCCAGCAGAAACGAATCTCTCGACGTGCCTGGTGCTGTCCTGTTCTCATCTGCGATAGCCTCTCTCCTCCTAGGCGCCACATTCTTTACACTGGGCAGCATGACAGCAGGCAGCAGTTCATCCGGGTCGTACTTCTATTCCACCTTCCATCCTTATCTGCTCTACAGTTACATTTCGTTCGCTGTCTTCGCCATACTGCTTGCACTTTTCATCCTCAATGAAGTCAGGTGGGCCAGATATCCTCTGATGAAATTCAGTCTTTTCCGCAGAAGAATGTTCTCTACTGGCGTACTATCGGCAACAATGCTCTCGTTGGGCAGAGGAGGTATGATGTTTCTGCTTGTCTTCTTCCTTGAGGGGGTGAGGGGACTTAGCGCTTTCAATGCAGGTCTCTGGCTGCTACCCATGAGTGCGGGTTTTCTTGCTGCAGGACCGATAAGCGGCATTATTTCTGATAGAATAGGTTATAGGGCGCTCACAACAACAGGCATTGCGGTCTCCGCCGCAGTTCTGTTATTTCTCAGCATACTTCCACAAAGAACACCGCCTGCGGAACTGGGTGGTATACTGACCTTCGCAGGCATTGGTGGAGGTCTCTTCTCCTCACCAAACATCGCATCGATCATGAATTCGGTGACACCGTCTGAAAGGGGAGTAGGTGCGGCGACCAACTCCACAATGCTCAATGTTGCAAGCATGATGGCAATGACGATCGCATTTGTTTTCATTGGCACCACTGTTAATGTCTCCAATTTCATCACCCTCTTTATAGGGACGACGCACAACCTACCAGCTGCCCTTGTTAACAGCACCGCATACCAGTCGCAATGGCTAACCTTCATGCATTCCTTCCACGAGGTCTTTCTGATCTTCGGCATAATTGTGGTGTTTGCAGTTCTGCCGTCTGTACTGAGGCCCCGTGCGAGGTCGGTGAGAGTGTCCTCGGGAACTGCAGTGAGCGCTGCAGGCGGAGAAGGGACCGGCAGGAACGGCTGAGTATCATTTTAATCGATGATCGCTTTCAGGGTTGTATATGGTCGCGATCGCAGATATGCAGGAGACAGTCAGGCGCTATCATAACCCCGTAATAGGGGTGATTGCCTCTCATTCTGCCCTTGACGTATTGGATGGTGCCTCTCAGGAGGGCATAACGAATCTTGCAGTGACACAGAGGGGCAGGGATGCAACATATGCGCGATATTTCAAGAAACAACAGTGGTTTGGAGGGAGGGTGAGGGGAATTGTGGATGAAGTCCTTATGCTTGAGAAATTCAGCGATATCATGCAAGACAAGATACTCGCCGAACTTGTGAAGCGAAATGTGATATTCATTCCAAACAGGGCCTTCAGTTCATACTGTCATATCAGTGACATAGAGGAGAAATTCATAGTGCCGATGTTCGGTTCAAGGTATCTGTTACGCTCAGAGGAGAGAGAGGAAAAGGAGAACTATTACACGATGCTCGAGGAAGCAGGGCTGCCGTATCCGCCAAGTGTCGAGGCGGACAGCATAGATGAACTTGTAATTGTCAAGTTGCATCACAAACAGAAGAAACTCGAACGAGGCTTTTTTACAGCATCAAGCTCCGAAGAATACAGACGAAAATCTGACGCTCTCATAAAACAGGGGGTCATCGATGAAAGGGAGTTGGAACACGCACGCATAGAGAAGTACATAATCGGACCTGTGTTCAATCTCAATTTCTTCTACTCCCCACTGGAGGAAAAGGGGGAGAGTATAGAACTGCTTGGCATTGACTGGCGGTTCGAGTCCTCGCTAGACGGACATGTGCGACTTCCCGCAGAGCAGCAACTCTCCCTCCCCAATTCGCAGCGCATTCCAGAGTATACGGTGGTTGGACATAGTATTGCAACACTCCGCGAATCATTGCTAGAGAATGCCTTTGACATGGCGGAAAGGTATGTGCGGGTCACTCAGCGCTTAAAGCCACCAGGTATCATAGGGCCATTCACGCTACAGACATGCGTTGACAAGGATATGCGCTTCTACATTTATGATGTCGCTCCACGTCTTGGCGGCGGAACAAATATACATGTCTGGTCAGGCCACCCTTATGGCAATTCTCTCTTCAATACAAACATGAGTTCAGGAAGACGCATAGCTATGGAAATCAAAAGGGGTATTCAGCAGGAGAGGCTTTCTGAAATAGTCACCTAAGCACACTGTCCAGCGATATATTTCTTGTACTACGTTATATATTAACGTAAATTACAATTCTCAATAAGCTTTATTAAGTGGAA
>JAVZQA010000091.1:0-4791 GCA_038881315.1 Methanomassiliicoccales archaeon | reverse complement strand
TTGTATTGATGCTACGGCTGAGACAATACACGGCTCTGAGGGAATTAAGCGCGAAGGCAGGGAACGCTCCTCCCCGTCACACCCAAAGCGTCGATCAAGTACGTCGGAATGGGTACCGTTGATGGTGCAGGTATAACATGCAGTCATCGGGGGCACTACCACCTGGACTCTTCCAAACATACCTTCCACACCTCCGTCAATATATGGAATGCGCTTTTCAAAACAAACGCTATCGAGGAAAAGACGTGTCTCGATATTATCAACACATCCTATGATTACATCCTGTGTTGCAAAGAACGAATAATCTATCTGTTGTGCCCTGATTTTAAGAGGTGCAACGATGCTGTCGGGATTCAAAGCTGAGACTGATCTGGAAAGTGCATCCGCCTTGTACGCATGCTGTTCCGCATCCTTTTCTGTAAACAGGGCACAACGGCCAAGATTTGAGGTAACCACCCTGTCATTATCCACTATTGTGAGTCTTCCGACACCATATAGAACTAGAGATTTGACAACCTCATTTCCCAAGGCACCTGCCCCCACCACGCATACGCTTGCCCTCCTGATGTCAGTCAGGGAGACATTGCCCAATTTTTCCATCCTTGAATATCTGGAAATCATTGCTTAACAGTCATCAAATGTTGTTGAAATATCATTTATGTCAGCAAATTCAAATTGAGGTGCATAAGATGATTCGCATCCTATCAGCGCCTTCGTAACTGTTTAAATACATTCTGTCAAATGGACTCAAACAGATGGCCGAAGAAGATTTTGTCGTTACCCCATGGGAAGTCAGAGGCGAAATTGATTACGACAGACTCATACAGCGCTTCGGTACATCACCGTTGACCGAAGCACTGTTACGCAGGATACCGGGGGGTAATGAAAATATGTTTCTGAGGAGAAAGATCTTTTACTCTCATCGCGATTTAGAACAGATTCTGCTTGCCCACGAAAGGAATGAGCTCTTCTATCTGTACACTGGACGCGGTCCCTCCAGCGGAACACATCTGGGGCACCTGATTCCATGGTTATTCACACTACAACTGCAACGTTCTTTCAAAGTACCATTGCTCTTTCAAATGACAGACGACGAGAAGTTTCTGTTCAAGGATGATCTCACACTGCAGGATACGAGAATGGCGGCCAATGAAAATCTACTTGACTTCATTGCACTTGGTTTTGAGCCCAAGGATACGAAGGTGATACTCGACACCAGAGATATTGCCTATCTCTATTCCATAGCGCTGAAAGTGGCGAAACGCGTGACGTTCTCAACAGCGAAAGCCGTCTTCGGCTTCTCAAACAGCAATAACATAGGCTCCATTTTCTACACTGCGATCCAATCCGTCCCCGCCTTCCTACTTTCAGACCTTAAGGGCAGGAGTGTCCCGTGCCTCATACCATGCGGCATAGACCAGGACCCGCATTTTAGAGTCACAAGGGATGTCGCACCACTACTTGGTTATCCGAAACCATCGCTGCTGCACGGCAAGATGCTGCCCGGTCTTTCCGGTGGAAAGATGTCCAGTACCGGCCAGGCTGCCATTTACACCACTGACAGCGATGCCGAGGTAAAGAGGAAGATAATGAACGCATTCACAGGAGGAAGGGCAACGGTGGAGGAGCAGCGCAAGCTTGGGGCGAATCCAGACATATGCCCTGTTTTTCATCATTACGAATACCTGCTGGAACCGGATGATGCCAAACTGAAGAAAATTGAAACAGACTGCAGGGGTGGCACACTGCTTTGCGGTGAATGCAAGAAGATGCTTCTGGACAGGCTGATACCATTCATGCAGAAGCACAGGGAGAAGAGGGAGAAGGCCAGAGAGAGGGTCGATGAATACAGATTCACACCGGGGGCATTCTGATGGCGTCCGGCAGAAGCGCGGAAGAACTCAGCCTTGCTGAAAGAAGACTGCTTGCGGCTCTCGGGAAGCTCGGAGGTGAAGCCTCCCTGCAGGAACTCTCTGATACTGCAGGAGCTAAGGGGCCTGCCCAACTGATGAATGCGCTCAACTGGCTCAAGGCAAAGGGGTATGTGCGTATCGAGGAGAGGGTGGTAAGACAGTATGCGCTCATGAAAAATGCCCCCTCCGAACTTCCAGAAAGGAGACTGCTGGAATTGCTCGCCAGGAGGCCGATGAAGTCGACCGAACTGATGGAGGAGACAGGCGAGAAGGATAGAACAGGCATAGGCATAGGTTGGCTAAAACGGAAAGGTTGGGTGGAGACCGATACGGAAGGCAGGCTTTCATTGACGCCTGATGGAAGAATGGCACTCACGGTGAAGGATGAGGAGGAAGAACTGCTTGAGCGTTTGAGAAAGGGCGAAGTGGCGGAGGATGACCAGAATCAAGGAGTTCTCAGGCAACTGCACACCCGAAAGGAATTTGTGGAAATGCATGAGAAGATCGTCAGAACAGTGCATCTCCTCGAAAAAGGAAGGCAGGCTCTTGAAGCAGTCACACCTTCTGGCGGGAAACTGATACCGCCAGACCTTATAGAGGGCGGAGGAATCGAGGAAATATCACAGATCACGCCTGAGCTATTGAGATCTGGAAAGTGGAGGAATGCCAGGCTGCGGCCTTACAATATGGAGTCACCGGTACCACTGATGACTGGGGCAAGGATGCATCCTGTGGTCAGGACGATTAGAGATGTTTCGCGCATTTTCGTTTCAATGGGATTCAGTGAGATCGAGGACGATTATGTGCAGAGTGCATTCTGGGACATGGATGTGCTGTTTACCCCTCAAGATCATCCTGCGAGGGAGATGCAGGATACGTTCTACCTAAAGCAGCCTCCTACTGTAGACATAGAGGGAACACTTGCCAGGAAAGTGGGTAAAGTGCAGGAGAGCGGCGGAAATACAGGATCGACAGGATGGGGTGGGAAATGGAGTGAGGAGGAGGCTAGGCAGGCGCTCCTGAGGACGCACACCACTGTGGCAACGATAAAACACCTGTACAATCACAAAGAGCCTCCTGTAAAGGCATTCACGGTGGGCAGAATATTCAGACACGAGGCAATGGACGCCACACATCTTTCAGAGTTTCACCAGATTGAAGGTGTCATCATGGAGAAAGGAGCATCACTGGACATGCTATTTGGCGTCCTCAAGGAATTCTACAGGAGAATGGGGATAGAGAACATAAGGGCTAGACCCGGGTACTTCCCCTATACTGAACCTTCGATGGAAATTGACATAGAATATAATGGGAAGTGGATCGAGATGGGCGGCTCAGGTATGTTCAGGCCTGAAGTACTCAAGCCTTTAGGCATACACTATCCTGTTCTTGCATGGGGACTAGGTCTGGAGAGACTCGTTATGTTGCGTTATGGCTATACAGACATAAGGGAACTCTATCTGACAGATATTTCAAAACTCAGGAAGATGCCCCTCTTCTGACTACCTGTGCGCTCTTCCAAGACTTTCAAGTTTGAGCAGAAGCCTCTCCGCTTCCCTCTCATCCCCCATTTCCCTTTCCACTTCCGACAATTGTCTGTAGATAAAGAATAGCTCCGCCCTGTCACCATGTGATGAAGCCAAGCGTTGTGCCTTCCTCAGCAATCTAGCTGCAGCTGCAGCATTTCCATTGGCCTGCAGATACATAGCCTCCAGCCGCATTGAAAGGATTTCCTCTCTTGGTGTATGAGGCTGCATATCCGAGGCATCAAGCCGAGGGGCGCTACAATCGAGCAGTGAGCGCATGAGCCTTCCCTCTGTGCTCTTGCTTTTTGAGAGCAAAGCCGCTGCCTCACCTATTTTGCCTGCAACCACCATCATGCGCGCCCGCAGTAGTAGCAATGCCTCACCTCCCTTGAGCCTGTCAAGCAACGGCAGAAGGAAGCTCGGCTCTGCGACCTCCATTTCATCTCTGTGCATTTCAATCAGCGCAGATGCTTCATTCATTCGGCCGGAGGCTACAAGTGCCTTGAGCCGCATCGTGAAATTTCCCTCGATCAAACAGGCATCGGCTATGAGCGAATATGCGCGGCGGCAAATCGTCTCCCTGCTCTCAAGAACCTTAACGGCTTCATATGCAACAGGAGATAAAGTGCACTTTTCCGCCTCACAGACCACATATGGTATCCTCCCTTCCCCACGAATCAGGGAGCTGGGAAAGGGTTTGCCATAAAGCATGATTGCAAGCAATGCCGCCTGTTTCATTTCGTTAACCGCATTCACAACATCCGCAGGCCTGTGACTCTGCGCATCGCGGGCCACCTCCTCTGCTATGATGCTGTCCCTTATCCTGTCGTTCAAGGCCTCAGCAAACTCCTTACCTGACTGGGTCAGAACATATGCCTTGACCTTCCGGTTCATGCTACGCGGCCTGCTGTAAACACTTTTGATTAAACCCCGCTGTATTCCCCTCTCCAACTCGACGGCAATGTGCCCCCTGGGCAGGTTGAAGGTTTGGGACATTCCGGTCTGCGTGAGAAGAAACGTGTTCACATCGCCGCCATTTGCCTCCAATGTTTTGTAAATGTGAAGAATGAGCCGCTCTCTCACCATGAGACGAGGCACATCCATGAATAGACAGAGAGAATGCCAGGTCATTTTATTTATCACAACATAGGCAATACGAGAGAATGGGATGCAAGGTGCAGATCGCACACCAAAGCACTCCGGAGGCAGAAATACTTGTGGTGAAACCGATTGACAGTATGTGGAGAGAGACGGAATGAGGCAGGGCTCTATGACCGGAGCATGAGAGAGATTAAAAATGGTTCACTGTTGAACAGTGAGCAGAATGCAGTACATGAATTGATCAGTAAAGG
>JAVZQA010000090.1:0-4794 GCA_038881315.1 Methanomassiliicoccales archaeon | reverse complement strand
ATAGCGGAGAGAACCCCCGTTCTGATAATTCCGTTTCCGGCACGCAGCATGTCTCGCTCAAACAATTGCTCGACACTCTTATACATATCCTTGCCTGATGCACGTAGTAATTCTCTTCCAGAGGCATTCTTTGCAATTGTTGATTGAGATTTGTGCGTTGCCAGTAAAACAAGGTGCGCTTCATACAGGAGCGGATGCATTCCACTCCCCTTCTGTTCACCCCGTCGGAATACCGCTTTCTGACGGGCACTATCATATACAGGAGATCGCGAAGTCAATTTCGTGATGGGGCAACGTTTATATGCATGCTTGATCGTGGCAACAGAGCCGCATGCCTGTGATTGATGATGATGCATGGCATCGGAAAGAGGTAATGTTGAATGGCAAAGGCAATGCATGTCAGGTTTGAGGTTCCGCAAGAAGTAGCTGAAAAGATCTACCAGGTAGTAGAGCTTGTAAGGGACGGCGGTAAGCTCAGAAAGGGTACGAATGAGGTGACAAAGGTCGTAGAGCGCGGTGAGGCGGTTTTGGTTGTCATGGCGGAGGATGTCGATCCGCCGGAAATACTGGCTCACATGCCCATGCTCTGCGACGAAAAGGGGATTGCATACGCATATGTTCCCAAGAAGTCTGAGCTTGGAACCGCGGCAGGTCTAGACAAGCCCACCGCTTCGGTAGCCATTACGGATGCGGGCAAGGCAAAGCAGACGATAGATGCCCTTGTTGAGAATATTAGGAAACTCAAGAAATGAGGTGAGTAAATGCCAGACGACAGCATCCCTTCTGAAGTGGTCGAAATAATCGGAAGGACAGGAATGACTGGTGAGGCTACTCAAGTGAAGGTTAGGGTGCTTGATGGTAAGGATAAGGGCAGAATTATCACGCGCAACGTCAAAGGACCTGTAAAGGTCGGAGACATACTCATCCTGCGCGAGACGGCAAGGGAGGCCAGGAAGCTCTCCATAAGGTAGTGGTACCTTGGTTGAAAAGAGAAACTGCAATTTCTGCGGAAATGAGATTGAACCGGGCACGGGAAGGATGTATGTGCGCGTGGACGGTTCGGTGTTCTTCTTTGATAGGCACAAATGTTACTCCAACTTCGTGAGGCTCAGACGCATTCCACGTGAGGTGCGCTGGACACTCAGCAATCCGACTGCTGCGAAATGGAAGGACAGAGAGAAGAAGAGGCGCAAGGGAGGCAGGAGATACATGCCTGCAAGACCTTCCAGCAGAAGGGCCACTGAAGCGCAGGCCGAAGAACAGACTCCTCCCGAAAATACAGAAGAGGCAACGGAGCCTGTTAAGGAAGCCGAGACAGGGAAACAGGCATGAGACCGGTGCTAACATGCAGGAAAGAACATTCGTTATGGTCAAGCCGGACGGTGTGCAGCGGGCAATCGCCGGTGAAATAATTTCAAGGCTGGAAAGAAAAGGGCTGAAGCCCGTAGCCTTGAAGATGTTCAGGATAAGCAGGGAACTGGCAGAGCGTTTTTATGCTGAACATAAAGGGAAGCAGTTCTATGAAGGACTCATCAACTACATAACTTCGGGACCTGTCATCTGTATGGTGTGGGAAGGGGAAGGAGCCATTTCGGCAGTCCGCACTCTTATGGGTAAAACAGATCCTGCCCAGGCATCTCCAGGCACAATACGGGGGGACATGGCCCTCCATCCCGGCAGAAATGTCGTCCACGGTTCCGATTCTCAGACATCTGCTGCCAGGGAAATAGAGCTAATATTCAACAGCTACGAACTCATGGAATATGAGCGTATAGATGGGAAGTGGCTGACAGAATGAGGATAGAAAATGCCAGCGAGACAGCCTATCGTAACTGTTCTGGGCCATGTGGATCATGGCAAGACGACACTCCTTGATGCAATCAGGGGTAGCTATGTTGCTGCAGGCGAGTCCGGGGGAATTACACAGGGCATAGGCGCTACGGAGGTTCCCATTGAGAGGGTGATGAAACTCTGTGAGCCTATAGCTGGCGGAAGACATTTTACTGTGCCAGGTCTTTTATTCATAGATACGCCGGGCCACCATGCCTTTGTGTCAATGCGCGCCAGGGGAAGCGCTCTCTCTGATCTTGCGGTGGTTGTAGTGGATATAAGGGAAGGACTGATGCCACAGACCACGGAATCCCTTAGATTACTGCGTCGCTGGAAAACACCGTTCGTTGTCGCAGCCAATAAGATAGATCTGATCGACGGTTGGATAAGCGGGAATTTCGAGCCATTTGCAACACTCATCAAGCGGCAGCGTCAGGAAACCGTGGATCTCCTTGATCAGGCGATTTACAATCTGGCCGGCGAGCTGAGCAGTCTCAGCTTTTCCTCGGAGAGGTATGATAGAATCACCGATTTCACCAGAAATGTTGCGATAGTTCCAGTGAGTGCAAAGACGAAAGACGGTATCCCAGATCTTTTGCTAGTACTGGTGGGTCTTGCTCAGCGTTTTCTGGAGGCAAGGCTGGAGACGGAGGAGGGACCTGCAGAGGGAACTGTAATAGAGGTAAAGGAGGAAAAAGGGCTTGGGACAACCGTTGATGCAATAGTCTACAGGGGAACGCTCCATGTCGGAGATAAGGTGATTTTTGCCAGCAGCGGCACCAGCATAAACACACGCATAAGGGCTATATTGAAGGCAAGGCCGTTGAAAGAAACAAAAGATCCTAGGGAACATTTTGTGCCAGTCGATAGCGTCTCAGCAGCTGCAGGCGTGAAACTTCTGCTGCAGGAAACAGAGGGTGTCGCCGCAGGCTTCGCCTTCTTTGTCTATGTCAAGGACGCTTCCGAAGTCGCTGGAAGGGTCATAGAGGAAACAGAAAATCAGCTCCAGTTCGACAAGAGCGGCATTGCCATCAAGAGCGATGCAATAGGCTCGCTTGAAGCGCTCTTGCTGGAAGCAAGGGAGCGTGGCATTAGCGTGGAGAAGGGGGAAGTGGGGCCCGTGAGCAGGCGTGATATAATCGAGCGGGTTGCAAAGCAAAGTCCCCTCGAGAGGGCTCTACTTGCCTTCAATGTCCCTATTCTTCCGGACGCACTTGAGGCTATGTCGGATACGGATGTGCGTGTAATCAGCGGTAATGTCATCTACACCCTTCTCGACAGCTACAAAAAATGGGAAGAGGAAAAGTTGAGGGAGGAGGCAGATAAGAGGCGGAGGGAACTCTGTTTTCCGTGCAAGCTTATGATCCTTCCTCAGCATGTATTTAGAATAAGCAAGCCTGCTATTGTAGGAGTTCGAGTGCTCGCGGGAAGATTGACACCAGGCATTACCCTTATGAACAGGGAGGGCAGGGAAATCGGTAGGGTGAGAAGCATAAGATCTGGCGATGAAGTGAAGCAGTTTGCAGTCGCGGGGGAAGAAGTGGCAGTGGCCATTGAGGGCCCAACGGTGGGGAGACAGATAAATGAAGGCGATATTCTACTCTCCGACATACCGGAAGCGCACGCCCGTCAACTCCCACAGGCAGATATGAACGCAGATGAGGCTGAGGTCTTCAATGAGATCCTCACCTTAAGAAGAAAACAAGACCCCTTCTGGGGTAGATAGACTCTTCTTTGCTTTTATGCGCAAAAGTGTTCTGCATAAAGCTTAATACAGACAGGGAATTGTCGTAGAACGGATGCATCTGCCTTCAGAGTTAGAGGCAATGGTTGTCATCCCCGAACTGCGTGCGATGCTCGCTCGTGAGCTCGCGGCCAGACGAAGGATGAGTCAGAACGAAATTGCACTGCTCCTCGGTGTTTCTCAGCCTGCGATAAGCAACTATATCAGCGGTGTAAGAGGGACTGCAGGTGCTCTCTCCTCCTCCCCATATATCAGGCTGCGCATATCTGAAATGGCTGAGGATCCACAATGTCTGCGCGACAGCACCTCTCTAGCCGTGTGCCTGAACGAACTGATTGACTTCATAAGGAGGAACAGGCTGATGTGCGAACTGCACAGACGCTTAGACACCGACTTGGAGATCGACAGCTGCCACATGTGTGATGGTTAACCGAAGCGCAATACGCTAACAGCTCCATGACAGTTGCTGGTTGTGGCCACGGCTAACCTGCCTCTGCCCTTTTTCAGTAGCAACTCCTCTCCGTAGTGAAGGGATGCATCGATTTCCTGACATGGTATGCTGCCTACCCCCCAGACGAAATGTCTTGTCTTGAAGAGCAACGTGGTGTCGCAGTCCCTTTTCATGGCCTCAGGCACAATCACGCCGAGGTCCCAGTCTCTTTCCTTCCTGATGGCGGGGCACACTTCAGGCTCAATGCAGGAAAAGGGGCATAGCCATGCAGCCGCACTAATGAATAAGGTTCCATCGACCACTTTTTTGAATGGAAGATTGAAGTCATCACTCACCCTGTCCATGTGACATTCGAGTCCGGTGCGCTTGCTCAGCAGGGCCGCGGTAACCTGCATTAGGAGATGCGGAGCTATATGCGCCGGAACGAGCCTGTCGTTCTGTCCGTTGTAGTGTTCGAAATAATCTTTCAGATATTCAGCCCAGTCGGCCCTGACGTGCTTGACCCTGTCATCCATGAGCCTTTCCATTGCCGGTGGCTTCTCATTCCTATCTACAAGGATCAGAGAGGACCGTTCCAGTGCGCCCCTGTCCATCGCTTTCAGAAGCAGAGACGCCTGCGAATAACCATAACAGCCGCCACCGAGGATGTGTATGTTCAAGTCTTACCAGCGGGAAAATTACTTAACATGGTTATATGCTTACTTTTTTGTGAAATCTTGGAACGGAGTTTCTGGCATGTCGCATCTGCCATCCTGATCATCATTTTAGC
>JAVZQA010000089.1:0-5150 GCA_038881315.1 Methanomassiliicoccales archaeon | reverse complement strand
GGCGGCTATGATGCTTCTGGCAGGCCTAGGGCAGTTTCAATCGTTGAGTCTAGGAATTCAAAACAACTCGATCTTGCAGTCATTTGCCCTGTAAGAGATCTTAATGCTGTTCCAGCAGAGATTGCCAATGCAAAAATGTATGATGAGCTCGTGAAGCTTATTGAATCTCACACGACCACACTGGTTTTCACAAATACTAGAAGCGCAACAGAGACGGTTGCATATAAGCTTAAGGAGAGAGGTCTCACTGGTGTGGAAGCGCATCACGGAAGCCTTAGCAAGTCAACGCGCATCGATGTGGAAGATCAGCTGAAGCGCGGTGAATTGAGATGCGTTATAAGTTCGACTTCCCTGGAATTGGGCATTGATATTGGCTCCATAGACTTAGTCTGTCAGATAGGCTCTCCAAAGTCCGTTGCAAAGGGACTCCAGAGGATTGGACGGAGCGGGCATTCCGTTGACAGGCTTTCAAAGGGAAGGTTGCTCGTCTTCGACAGGGATGATCTTGTCGAATGTGCAGTGCTAACAAGGTCAGCACTCCTAGGTAAAATAGACAGGGTGGATATACCAAAGAACAGCCTGGACGTGCTCGCTCAATCGATAGTCGGCATGTCCATTGAGAAGAGGTGGAGATTGGATGAAGCGCTGCAAGTAATCAGAAGATCCTACTGTTATCACGATCTTACCGAAGAAGATTACCTGTCGGTGCTTCGCTATCTCGGGAGTAAGGGCGAATTTGAGAATGTCTATTCCAAAATATGGTATGACGAGGCACAGGGGATTTTTGGCAAGAAGCGCAGTGCAAGAATGATCTATTTTTTGAACATAGGCACGATAGCCGAAGAATCCACTTATACAGTAATAACGGAAAAGGGAACGCATGTGGGTCAGCTCTCGGACAAATTCGTGGAGAGGCTTTCAACGGGAGACGTATTCGTCCTTGGTGGTAGAACATACGAATTTGTTCGAACGAAGAGTCTAGCCATCATAGTCAAGGATGCCAAAGGCCGCAGGCCTACTGTGCCTTCATGGACGGGTGAAATGCTCCCCAGAAGTTTCGATTTGTCCGAAGAAGTCGGGCGTTTCAGGGAGGAGATGGGAAGGCTTATTGAAGGTGATGAGCCAAAATTAATCAGGAAGCTGAGTGCCGATTTTAACATAGATACAGCTGCCGCAAGGAGTATTGTGAACTATTTTAGGGAGCAGAAACAGCTCACAGGTCTGGTGCCAGGCGGCACAACACTGCTCGTTGAGGGCATATATCAGCAGGATAGGGATAGGAGATACATTGTTTTTCATTTTCCCTTTGGAAGACGGACAAATGATGCACTCTCCAGAGCTTATGCCCAAGCAATCACCGAGAAATACTCCTGCAATGTGAGCATATCAATTTCCGACGACTGCTTTCTTATCGCTGTGCCCAGAGAGATAAGGCTTAATTCACTCCACACATTGGTTAGTAAGCGCAATCTGAAGGAACTTATCGTAAGGGGTATCCGCAACTCAGAGCTGTTTAAACAACGTTTCAGACATGTCGCCGCCCGCAGCTTTATGATACTCCGAAATTACAGAGGTAAGGAGCTTTCGGTTTCGAGACAGCAGCTGCGCTCCTCAAGCATAATGGACCAGCTTGGCAACATACAGGACTTTCCTGTTGTGAAGGAGACATTCAATGAGATATTGCATGAGGTCATGGATACAGAGCACGCCTTGGAAATACTTTCAGATATAGAGTCTGGTAAGAGGAAGATCACTTATTTTGGATACACAGATACGCCATCGAGTTTCTCACACAGCATACTGCTTTCTGGTGTGGAAGATATAATACTCATGGAAGACAGGAGTTCAATGCTCCGGGAACTGCACAGGAAGGTCCTCTCCCGTGTCATGGGTGGTGAGATACGCGGCTTCGAATTCGATGCTGAGAAGGTAAACGCATATTTCGCCTCAAGGAGGCAATATATTTCGGAGGAAGAAGAGGTGCCACTCCTCCTAAGCACCGTGGGTCCCCTCATAATGCTCAAGGAAAGGGGAAACAGCATCTATCATTTTACGCGCAGGAAATATGAGGAGGTAAGAGGATGGGCCGCCTCTCTTCTGGAGAAAGGGAAGGTTTCTACAGTTTGGTTAGATGACCTCTACTTCATATCTGCCGATGAGATGCCTCTATTCAAAGCGATAGCGCAGGAGGGAAAATTGAATGACCATGAGAGGGCATTACTTGGTCTGTTCTCAAGGAGTCCTTTAGGCGTAAAGGACATAAGCGCAGCGACAGGGCTGAGCACAGAGGAAGTCTCGGAACTTCTGCATAGACTCGAATCTATGTGCCTTATAACACGCAACAGTCTGGATGCGGAAGGGAAATGGACCTGGCTGCTATGTGATGCAGAAGCCTACCCTAAGGATAGGGCGTTAGAGAAACTTATAACGCGTCAGTTGGAGTTTTTTGGCCCCCAGACTGCTGAAGAACTTTCATATCGCTTCAGGACGGATGAGGCCGTTAGGATAGCGGATTTACTGGTGAATGAGGGAGTAGTTAGTAGGGGCTATTTTGTGGCCGAGGAAGTGGAGCAGTATATGCTCACCCGGGACTACCTAAAGCTGAAGAATGAAAACGCAAAAGTGTTTGACTATTCCACCGTCCGCTCATACAAATTTTCGAAGAGCTTTGCGCCTCTCGACAGCATAGAAGCCTACTTCACCAAATTTGGAAGCGCAGGGACAATGATGGATGTGTTCAACCGGGTGTCTTCATTCAGCAGGGATGAGTGGGAAGAGAAGCGAAAGGCGGGGGAGATATTGCTGGGACGGTTTGTAAGGGGGCGCGTGCGTTACATACAGGCAAAGGACGCACCTCTCTTTGTCTCTGCTTACAGGGAAAGGAACATCGATGAAGAAGCGAAGGAATTGCTTGAACTTCTGAAAAGGGAGGGGTCTCTAACAATCTCACAGATTGCCAGTAAACTCAAGATGGATAGAGAGAGAGCTAGAGAAGCTGTAGACCGGCTGGATAGGGCACTGTATATTCACCGCCTCTTTCAAGAGAATGAGGAATGGGGGACGCGAAACCTCTATGCAGAACTGCAAGTTTCACCTGACATTGAGCAGCCGCACAGAGAGATAATAAGGAGGATAGTTTCGGCCATGGGGCCGATGACGGTGCAGGAGTTGCGCTCTGAAACAGGCTTCTGGCATCTGGACTTAGAGCATGAAGCGGAGATGTCCGGGGCTGTAAGCATAAGGGTTGGTGAAACTGGTGAAACCATGTTCATCATGAAAGAGGAATTGCAGTCACTGGAAAATCACCTAAAACCCGAGGTTGAGGTTAAGCTGATTTCGCTGCTAGATCCATATGCCTCCTCTCTCTGGGGGGAACTTACCTCCAAGTTCGGTGAGGGGTGGTACTATCCGCTTGTTTCCAGAGACAGGGTAGTGGGCATGGCGGAGATGTGGGTCATGGCGAATTGTGTCGAGGTTAGGCAGTTAAATGTGGAACAGGAATACCTATCGGAGGTTTTCGCAGCCCTCAAAAGAACCGCTTCGTTCCATTCACAGTTTGGTTTAGATATACTGCGTATTCGGGAGTTGAGTGGAAAGGCAGTTGGTGAGATTGACAGCAAGACGCTTGAGACCGCTTTGTCTTACGGGTTCAGGCGTCTAAATGGTATGCTTGTGCTCGGAAACATAATTGATGCTGTGGTGGATGAGAAGCGCATCAATGCCGAAGCCATTGTTCTGCAGCATATAGAGGAGAAGTTTGAAAATTTTTCAGATGCGCTCGAACACCTCATGTCACTGCGTAGCGACCAGGAGGCAATACTGCGTGTAAGGCACTTTGTATCTCTCTCTCATTCACAACGCATGGGCTCTCTCGTAAAGATGTATGTTCTACCAGATCACCTTGCATACACGGACACTAGATGGGCTCCTATTTTCAGGGCAGCAAGACAGGGAAATCTGTCGCCTCAGGAAAGTGAATTGCTGGAGCTTGTGACTACAATGCAGCCTGTATCCAAAAAGCGTATTCTGAGTGCAAGCCCACTTTCAAGATTACAGACATTGAAATGTCTGAGATCATTAATGCGAAAGTCTGTCATAGGCAATGATGCGTTCGGAGACTATGTTGTGATTCCCTCCTACCAGGGAGGTAAACGGGAAGCTCTGATCACGGTCGTGCGGGCATTTCTGGAACAGTTCGGTGCGATGACCGCGGAGCAACTTGCGGCGTTCATTCGTCCAGCTGCAGGTATTGTGCAGATCAGGGGATTGCTCAAGGAACTTGAGGAAAGGCGGATTGTCGGTCGCGGATACCTCTGCCGCGGCAGTGACACCCTCTATTACATTCCACTTTCAAAGGTTTCGAAACTCAAACGGAGTTCATGTAAGGAGGCATTTGTTGTCTTTGCAGAAGATCGCCTGTTGCTTTACTTTCAGGAAAGGGCAAGACAGTTATTTGGCTTCAGACCGAATGGTCTGGTTTTTAATGGCCCTGAAATTGATGGAGCCTTTAGGGGAAGTTTAAGGCGTGGAGAATTGCATCTTGAAAGGTTTGAGGGGAGTGAACGTGCGCGCAGGGTCCTCGAAAGGCAGTCAGAGGAAGCAGGAATACTCCTTCGCAGGGAAAGGGAGGAGGAACAAGATTGGGACGTTATCGGCTTTTACGAGAAGTCCAGACTTGGGCGCTGATCCCTCATTTTCCTGCAAGAAATTCAGCTCAAAAGGTATATGAGCGTACGTGTCGGATAAGCGCCATGGCAATCAGATGAACAATGAAGTATGCCCGGTTTGTGACTCGAAACTTAAGGCTGGTGAAAAGGTCTGTGAGGTGTGCGGTGCAGATCTCGGGCTTCTAGGTAACAACGGCGAAGCGGGTATTGTTTGCCCCGAATGCGGCAATGAACTTCTCGACGCTGACACTGCTTGTCCGAAATGCGGAACCCCATTGCATGTTTCAGAAGTTGTGGTATTTCAGTGCCCGGCTTGTGGGACGGAGGTTACGGAAGACGCGACCAAATGTCCAAATTGTGGCGTTGAATTCATGACCGAGGAGGAAATTGCGTCCGCAAGTCAGGCACCGGCAATGGTGGAGTCGGTGCCTAGTCCACCTGCTGAATTTATTGCAGAGGAGAAACCGCCCGAGCCTTCGACTT
>JAVZQA010000088.1:0-5168 GCA_038881315.1 Methanomassiliicoccales archaeon | reverse complement strand
CTTCAATGGTAATGTTGCGTATTCGGTCAACGACAACTACGCCTGGAATGGGGCATACGAGTACAGGGCCAATGGACCGTCAGGTTCGATGGGCATAAACACGGTATATTATGCTTTTGATCCAAACAACCTGTACCTTGCAGTGTCCGTTAACGGTCCCACCTCACCATACATCGCGCCAAATGCTTATACGGAGGCACCTCTTGCAATACAGGTTTATCTGACAATGCCCAACCCGGGCACCGGTGATCTGGGTGGACTGAGTGTTGCCGACGCAGCCTTCCAGACGACATTCGGGGCTGCGCTCGGATATGCCGCCTCTTATATGGTGACAATAGTTGGAACATCCGTGACGCCTTCAGGCTCTGGTAATATAGCTCTCTACCAGTCCACAGGTTACGGTCAGTGGAGCTATGTCGGCAGCTATCCTGATGCCTTTGTGGGAAGCGTGATCCAGATACAGATACCCATGAAGGCGCTGGGAATGCTCCCAAGCAATTCCATAACCTTTACAGTAGCAACTGTCAACCAGACGACCAATCAGGGCATGACTGCAGGGCCACTCAATTTCACGGTGCCAGCCTCCCTTTCAAAACTGACCCTCATTTCTGTCATACACAATACGGCACCCTCCGATGGCCCCGGCAACTACACATACCCGACTCTTACACAGGACTACCCACCCAACTCAGTTCAGATGAGATGGGTCAATGTCTCCATGAACGATTTCATAGTTCAGTTCAACATAACCTTTGGCAACCTTACCAATCCATTCAGTGGTGCGTATGGCTTCACTCAACCCATCATAGATATTTACATTCATGAAGGCAGTGGAGCGGGCAACACCGCAATGCTTCCGGGACCTAACGCCGAGGTGTCTTCAGCCTTTGCATGGCAATGGGTAATACAGGCAGACGGCTTCCCCGGGAACGCATATGTGGAGAATTACCAGGGGACTGTCTATACTTCCTCCATGATTATTTCAAGCAATCTAAACACCAAGACTGTGAGTATTCAGGTTCCGCTTTCCCTCATCGGAACCAACATCGAGTCCTATGGTTACGTCATCGTTGCAGGGTTCCAGGATGGTTATGGCACAAATGGCTGGGATAGTGTCAATGTGGGTCCTGCATCCGACTACCAGGGAGGCGGGGCTGCAAACACAAACGCACCATATATATTCAGTTACATAGCGCCTAATGCGGTCAACGCCTCCTCTCCACTGACACAGCAGGCCGTTCTCTCCAATTACAGCACGTCCCACCTCGCTGTGCTGCCAGGCATTTATCTTCCTCTCATATCCCCGACCAAGACAAGCTCTGTGGCAATAAAACCTGAGCTGCAGACATCTGCGTATGACGCTCTGACTTCAAAATACATGGACTTCTATGCCGTGAACAGCACCGTTTACTGGTCCTCCTCCAGTAATGGAGAAGTATGGTCTTCTCCATCCGTGCTCGTGCATTCAGCTTTGCCTGTAGTTGCACTGGACTTCTATTCCTCAAGCGGTGTTTCTTATCTGCTAATAGCCTATCACTCCTCATACTCCATTGTAAACATGACATCCGGCATTTCAGTAACGAACTATACTTTCAGCTCTCCAATCCTGTCAGCATCACTGCTTGTGTGGGGTGGCAGAGACTACGTGTTCGTGGCGACGGGCAGCAATATTGAGGTGTTAGGACCTTCAGGTAGTATGATTGGGAGCACGAGTTCCACAACAGACAACATTTCTGCCTATGCCAATTCCACTGCCTCCTTCGTGGCATATGCATCCGGTTCTGCAATAGACATACAGCGTGTTAATATCACATCAGGCGGTGCGAGTTTCGGTTCGATGCTATCAACTGTTAATTTAAGTGCAAATCTCACTGCGGGACAGTTATCGCTTGCGATTAACAACTTCGGACAGTTTGTGCTCACCTATGCAGCATACAATTCAAGCGGCACCGACATATTCGTCTCATACGGTGTGTCTGGAAACATCACAACGCATGCAGTGACCTCAGATGGTCTGGACGCTTCGCCCAGCACCTTGATTTCTGTTTCTGGTAACATCACCACTGTATACGTCTCTTTTGTCAACAGTGCCGCTTCAGGAAACGTCTACTTTATACCTTCCCCTGTAGCCAAATTCACCTATTCGTCGCATGTGTTAACGCCGACTCCCACCAAGAAGACTACATCCCCGTTCCCGTTGCTCGGTGTCATCCTGATTGTGGTTGCTGTGGTTGTGCTTGTGGTAGGACTCGGAGCATATTTCGCTATTAACAGGCGTAAAAAGTGAGGTTAACTAAAAGGTGGTTTAGAATGAAAGGAAAGTTGAACAGTGTTGGTGCCTCTGTTTGGTTGACAGCAGCTGCAGGTACACCCGCACCCAAGAAGGGTGGCAAGCTGATACTTGCGGTTGTGATTGTCGTTGTGGTCGTAATAGCAGCAGTCGGAGGGGTGCTAGTTCTAACATCGCATAAAACCTCCAGTACAACGACTACAACGACCACCCCTCCTACCTCCTCATCCAAAGTCAAAATAACTGTGTGGCAGGACTTTTCGACCACTGAATTCCCTGCATTCATGAATGCAATGAAGGAATTTGAGCAAAATTTCACAAATGTCACTATAAATTTCGTTAATCAAACCTCTCCATCTCCAAGCACAGTTGTCAGTGCAGCTATAGCTGGAAAAGCGCCGAATATACTTGTGGGCACAAGTGATTTTGAAGGCAGCACTCTCTTCTACCATCAGCTGCTTCTCAACCTGAGTCAATACGTCAACAGCTCATTCTTTTCCCAGTACGCGCCAACCGCTTTGCAAGATGTCACTGAAAACGGCACTGTGTACGCATTCCCGCTCAACATCAATGGTATAGCCATGATATACAACAAACAGTTAATCCCGACACCTCCTCAAACGACTAATCAGATGATTCAGATGGCCAAGAACATAACAGTCATAAGCAATGGGCAGATGACCACGGCTGGTGTGGCCTATGGTCTAGACACTGACGGAGGTTATAGATTCGTTGCATGGTTGGCCGGCTTCGGCGGTCATCTCTTTGCTGCAAATGGGACACCCACAGTCAATTCGCCTGCAACCGTTGAGGCACTGGAATTCCTAAACAATCTCACCACCGTATACAATATTCAGCCTCCTGGTCTGACATCTACAACATGGCAGAGTCTATTCGAAACCGGGCACGCTGGCATAATATTTGATGGACCTTGGGACATAGGGACATACCTAACCGCACTTGGAACAAACAACGTCGGTGTAGCTCCCATGCCCATTGTCTCTCAGACTGGGCTCAGGCCTACGCCCTTTTTGGGCTCTATTGCAGTTGCTGTATTCAACAAGCCATCCACTGGAGAATCAAATGCTCAGGTATGGGCTTCGGTGAAATTCGGGGAATTCCTTGCTTCGAGCAATATTGAGATGCAGTTCTGGCGGGATGCAGGTGACTTCCCTTCGATAGCGAGTGACCTTGCCACAGTTGAGAGCCTTAATATTTCCTGGGCTAAGGGATTTGCCGAACAGTTCCTGAATTATTCACAGATATTCATCAACATACCGCAGCTCTCCTACTATTGGACACCTTTCGGCACATATGTGAGCGAATTCATTGCGACAAACAGCTCGCACATTTCAGCGGCACAGGCTGCTGCAAGCATACAGAATGCCATAGTTCAATCGATGAAGCAGGCGAACATTTCACCCTACTTCCTCGCGGCTTCGCCTCAGTTACAAAAGGTTCAAGCTGAAGCACATGAGGAGAATATGCTATTGACGGATATTGCAAGGGTGATAACTGCAATCTTGTAAACCCTTTAATCTTTTCAATTCTTTAAGGGGATCGCGTAAGAAATGGAAGAGAATCAGTTCTCAGGCCTGCTCTTCAATCTCAAGCGCAATTGGATCGCTTATGTTTACCTTCTTCCCATGTTCGCAGTTCTTGTCTTTCTGAATCTGTATCCTATTGGTTACACTGTCTACATCTCAATGACCAACTTCGGCATTGGTGGGCCGACCTCTTTCAGAGACTACAAGTTCATTGGCCTAGCTAATTACACCAGTGTCTTTTTCAGTTCATATCAGAAAGGCATAACTGTGGATCTGCTGAGAAACAGCCTGGTCTGGGCCACAGGCTCTATAGCCATTTTCATTCCCATGGGGCTGCTTCTCGCAACATTACTTAACCAGCAAATCAGAGGCAAATGGGCCTACAGGACGCTGATACTCTTTCCCTGGGCAATGCCTGCTTTCATTAGCCTGCTGACATGGGAGAACATGTTGAATCTGGAGTATGGAGTTGTAAACACAATGCTGGCTTCGTTGGGTTTTTCGCGGGTTAATTGGCTCGGAGGCACGCCGGTGCAGGTCTGGTCTGCTCTCTTTCTCACCAATACATGGCTCTCCTTTCCGTTCTACACTATAGTTTTCCTCGCTGCAATGCAGGCAATCCCACGTGAAATGTATGAATCTGCCCAGGTTGACGGTGCAGGAAGCTGGAGGATCTTTTCAAGAGTTACTGTCCCGTATATCCTGCCCACAGTGCTCTTTGTGGGCATTACCGGATGGCTTTTCACCTTCAATAATTTCTATCCTATTTACCTCCTGACGTCCGGAGGTCCAGGCTATACCAGCGAGATATTTGTGGTCAAGGCCTATCAGTATGCCTTCTCTCAGAATAGTTTTGAATTCGCCATAGCCGGCACTTATTCGGTTATTGACTTCATAATACTGCTTGCAGTTGCTGTGATTGCCATAAAATATGCGAGACTCACAGAAGGGTGGTTGAAATGAAGCGGAAAGTGAGTAGGCTGATACGTGCACTGGTTTCACATATTGTTCTAATCATATTCTCCATTTTCGCAATATTCCCCATATATTTCATACTACTAACCTCCTTTTCAAGATTAAATCTGATAAGCGCCTCCTCAATTGTCCCTAATCTCAAGGACCTTACTGACAAGGCTTACGTGCTTGTCTTTTCACAACCCGATTTCCCGATCTGGCTAAAGAATTCACTAATTTTTGGCGGCGTGTCAGCGATTATTGGCGTACTGCTCGCGATCTTCTGTGGTTATGCATTATCCCGCTTTATGTTTCCTGGGCGCAAGCCGTTTATTTACTTCATAATAGGTATATCCCAGTTTCCAGGCATTGTGTTG
>JAVZQA010000087.1:0-5256 GCA_038881315.1 Methanomassiliicoccales archaeon | reverse complement strand
CCGCCTGGGACAGGGAAGACACTGCTCGCCAAGGCAATAGCCACCGAAAGTCAGGCCAACTTCATCAATGTAAAGGGGCCAGAATTTCTGAGCAAGTGGGTGGGTGAAAGCGAGAAGGCGGTGCGTGAGACTTTCCGCAAGGCGAGACAGGCTGCACCGTGTGTCATATTCATGGATGAGATAGACGCAATCGTCCCTGCCAGGGGAGGAGGTTCAGCAGACACTCAGGTCACGGAGAGAGTGGTGAGCCAATTGCTTACCGAACTGGATGGCCTGGAGGAACTGCAGGGTGTATCGGTTATAGCCGCAACCAACAGGCCGGACATCATCGACACTGCGCTTCTCAGGCCTGGAAGGTTCGACAGGCTCATCTATGTTCCTCCACCGGATCTTGAGGCAAGGAAATCCATACTGCGCATTCACACCAAGTCAAGACCATTGGCTTCGGACGTCGATTTGGACAGACTGGCGAAGAGACTGGAAAACTACACGGGCGCGGAAATTGCCGCGGTCTGTAACCAGGCCGCACTCTTCGCACTGACCGAATTCCTGGAAAAGCACAGGGATGTGGATGAAAAGGAACTGGAGCAACTGGCCATCCATCAGAGGCACTTCGATGGGGCACTCGAGAAGGTCTCGCCCATTCCAAAGGAGGAACTGGAATATTACACGGGGATAAGCAGCAGATTCAGGCAGTCCGGCTCCAGGGCAATCGCAGAGCCGTAGAGGGCAAATGCTATTACACTTTGTCGCAATCCACCAACTATGCTGGAAGTAGCAGACAATGGCTTCGCCGACGGGCGCTATGCGTCGAAGGAGAAGACACTTCTCCTCTTTTACGCGAAATGGTGCCCATTCTGCCGACGTTTTCTGCCGGAGTTTGAGGAGTTGTCGAAGAAAGCGATCATTCCATTCGGAAAGGTGGACATATCCGACATGGACTCGCCTCTCTGGGACGCATTCAACATAGACGTTGTGCCCACGGCCATACTCTTTGAAGGCGGCTCACCAGTGGAAAGACTAGATGGTGTTTCCGGCAGGGGTATAGATGTGGAGCGGTTCAAGGAATTTGCCCGAAGGAACAACGCAGCCAGGGGCATCTGACTTGCCCCGTTCCTCCGACAACAACACCGAACAAATGCTCCGCTCCGTGAAGGAACGCATCGAGCGGATGGAAAGGCAGATTGCGGAAATCGAAAGAAAGGAGGAAGAGATAAGGAAGATGCTCCTGCAGCTCATGCAGGGTATCGAACAGATGGGTCTTTCTTTTCAGCCTTACCATCCACCCACGACGCATGACGATGACAGAGCGTACGGCTGACAGCATCGAGGGCATGAGGAGTGCCCGGTTCGGGCAAAGCGCTATTGTTGTTTGACCCGAACTCCCCGCTATCTATTCAGTTTAATCAATTTTTAAATTCTTCCCCCACAACGGTGCAACCTTTCAACGCCATCAGGATACCGCCGCAATACTTCTGCCTCCACCCGTAACACCGCTGTATTACGCGATTGTAAAGATCTTTACAGTATGTAGTGCTTTTGGATAAAACAAATAGAAATATGAGTTTATAATGCCATTCACCAGCGGGGTATCAATCTGAGCGATAACTCAGCAGGCTATCCTGTGGTTCTTACTGGCGAGGCCGCTCTGATGAGCGACTACGGGGGCTCGACGCAGCTGGGTTTCACCTCTGCGCTCCCGGAAAGCTGGATACGTGGAAGAATTGAGAAACTGCTATTTCCAATCAAGAGTGACGAAAAGGGGAGGGTGGACAGATCTCCATATGGCATAGCAAAGGTGGAAGCCACCCTGCTCAGGCACGGCTTCAGGCGGGAGGACATTATAATAGCGGATCCGAGAAAACTTGAACTGGTCGTTGGTCCGAACACCAAGGTACTGGGCATCACCACCATGGACCCGCTTGGTGTCAGCTACGGCATCGGCGTGGTCAATATGATGCTCCAGTCCATCGGCATAAGATATGATGGGAGGCCGTACATAAGCAAGGGCTTTTTTGATATTGTCGAGCATCCATCCGTCAGGCGGTTCAGACCGAAGCTGATTGTCGGAGGAGCCGCGGCCTGGCAGCTCGTGGATGCGGGGAATCACCAGCCTGTCGGTGTTGACACCGTTTTTGAGGGTGAATTTGAAAAGGATGGCTGGAAGCTATTCAAAGATGCAGTGAACGGTGCGGCGCTCCCGCAGATATACCATGGTGGCATACCCGATCTGGATGAAATCCCGTACATTGTGACACCATCCATAGGTGGAGAGGTGGAGATAAGCAGGGGATGCGGTAGGGGGTGCAAGTTCTGCACGCCCACGTTGCTCAGATGGGTGTGCATGCCTTATGACCATATAGAGCAGGAGATACGTTTCAATCTGGATGCAGGAACAAATCACATCGGCCTCCATTCGGAGGAATTCTTCAAGTATGGTTCAAGCAATCCGTTCAGACCCAACAGGGAGCACGTGACTGCACTCCTTGGAAGGGTGGAACACATTCTGAAGGAATATCACATAGAGAACGGCGAGGGTTTCAGGGTGACCACTGATTTCACAACCGCCGTATCCGCGGTCTCCGATCCGGGACTGGTTCAGAAGGCTGGGGAGACAATAAATCCGGGAGGAACGGGCAGCTACATCGAAATGGGCATCGAGACCGGCAGTCCAAGGATGATTGATGTGATAATGCCCGGAAAGGTCAGACCATTCACGTCAAAGGAATACCCGGACATCGTGGAGCAGGCGGTAGGCATACTCAACGACAACAGGTGGATTGTTGTCGGAACCATGATAGTCAACTTCCCAGGGGAAACGGAGGATGATGTGCTGCGCAGCATAGAGCTTGTTGAGCGGTTAAAGGATGCAAAGGTGCTTATCTGGCCATTGCCGTTCATTCCGATGGGTGGTCTCAGGAAGCGGGGATGGACGATACTGCGCGACATTCTCGACGATCCTGTGAAAAACGAATTTCTGCTCAGGGGTCTCAACAAGACATTCGATACCCTCTCCCATCAGGAATGGCTTCCCACCGATTATGTGGAGTCACGTTTCAACCGCTATGCGCTGAAGCTCGCAGCCTATTTCTGCATCCGCTATATGAAGGGAAAGCTGTCAAAGGAACTCGAGCGCAACAGATATATGCATCCAATCCCCAAGGAGCATGAGATTGAGAATATCAAGAGGCACGGCGCTTAAGCCCTCCTTTCCCAATATTTTTCAGACACGCGGTTTACAACTGCAGCATTCTTCCGCATTCAGCTTTTGGCAATCCTTATATTGCCTCGTTGATAAATTAAAGCATGGAATCACATACGCGAATTGCGGGGGCAATCGTCTTTCCTCTGGACGTTATCTATCTCATGGCACGGCACTTTTCGCGATGTGTTGCGAAGGTGAGGTGACGGCTGCTTGCAGAAGGACGGAGGCGATTTCATTGCCGAAACAAGGATCGCGCGGTTATCGCTCATCTCCGCAGGTATCGGTGTGGTTGCCGGTTTTATAGCATATGCCCTCTATCATCTGATCGGTCTCATAACCAATATATTCTTTTATGGACGCATAAGCGACAGTTTTGTCGCTCCCGACCATTCTCCATTCGGCCCGCTGGTGATAATACTTCCAGCCATAGGTGGTCTGCTTGCCGGTCTGATGATAAAGTATGGCTCACCTAAGATCATAGGCCACGGCATTCCCGAGGCTATGGAAGCTGTCATTGTGGACAAGAGCAAGATAGAACCCAAGGTCGGCTTGCTGAAGGCAGTATCAGGTGCGGTGACCATAGGCACTGGCCAGCCCTTCGGTGCCGAAGGACCTATCATACAGACCGGCGGTGCCTTCGGCTCCTTTGTGGGGCAGACAATGAAGATATCGGCGGGGGAGAGGAACATACTCCTCTCCGCAGGTGCTGCAGCAGGCATGGCGGCCGTGTTCGGCACACCTATTGCGGCCGTCCTGCTTTCAATAGAACTCCTTCTTTTTCAATTCAGGGTGAGGACTCTCGTCCCCGTTGTGATTGCATCAGCAATAGGTGGTGCAATGCATGTGGTACTAATTCAGGCTCAGCCGCTGTTCCAGACACCCGCATATAATTTCGGCAATCTTTACGATCTCATTCTCTTTGTGCCCTTGGGCCTTGTATGTGGCGTTGCCGCATATCTGCTCTCACATGCACTATACAGAACAGAATCTGTATTCACAAAAATACCGCTGGGACAGCCATGGCTTCCTGCCGTCGGAGGTCTGTTTGTGGGTGTGATCGGCTTCTTCGTTCCACAGATATTTGGTGTAGGCTACAACATAATAGAAGATCTGCTGACAGGCAGGGTGCTTGTCCTACTCGCCCTTTCCATCCTCATTGCAAAATCGGTTGCATGGACACTCGCAATGGGTTCAAGGACTTCAGGCGGGACGCTTGCGCCTTTCTTCATGATAGGTGCGGCAATCGGACTGCTTTACGGTATGCTTATCAGGGACATGTTCCCCTCACTCGGACTTGCCGCACAGATATTTGCAATTGCAGGTCTGGGAGCTGTCTTCGGCTCAGCGGCACGCGCCCCTCTGACCTGCATAGCCTTTGCGCTGGAGGTCACTGGTGACTACAGTGGTGCAATTGCTGTGATGCTCACTATAATATCAGCAGACCTCGTGACGGAATACCTCATGGACAGCACACTCATGACTGAAAAGCTGTACAAGAGGGGGTTACGCATCAGGCACCAGTATGATTACAATCCGCTCATGCACATCTCCCTCTCCAGGATAATGGAGAGGAGTTTCGTAAATGCAGATGTCTGCGATTCCGTCAGGGAAGTGAGGTTCTGGCTCTCAAAGCCATCCGAAGTGGCGCTGCGTTCAGGATACGTATTGGTCAGTAAGAAGGGAAAGGTGACAGGTATAGTGACGCTTGGCGAGCTTTTTGATGCTGGTCTGGACGAAAGAATGGAAATCGGATCTCTTCCTGTTGCAAGCTTCATAACAATGCCATCGACATCCTTCGCTTATGATGCCCTTGTGCAGCTCATAAAGAACAGTGCAAAATATGTGATCGTAACCAATGATGCCGGTTTACCCTGCGGTATTGTCTCTGAAGATGACTTCATGCTTCCAATGAAAAACAGACTGAAGGAGTATTTTACCGCTGAGAGATTCATCACTCTCTTTGGGAAGAGAGGGGACAGGGATTGATAAATGAACTAAAGACCATCACTCAATTTCCTCCTCTTCCAGGTCCAAGACGTCTCTGTTCAGGA
>JAVZQA010000086.1:0-5450 GCA_038881315.1 Methanomassiliicoccales archaeon | reverse complement strand
GCCCTCCCTTACACCCAATGAAGATTCGCCGGAAACGTCCGAACCCGCGGTAGACTCGGTTATGCAATAGGCACCAAGTTTCCTTCCCCTTACCATGTCTGGTATGTACTTACGCTTCTGTTCGTCATTGCCGAATTTTAAGAATGGGTATAGCACAAGTGAATTATGCACTGAAACTATTATTGCCACTGAAGCACTCACGCGTGCAAGCTCCTCTATTGCCGTGACATATGAGAGTGTATCAAGACCCGCCCCACCATACTCTTCCGGGACCTGAATGCCCATGAGCCCCAACTCTGCGAGCCTAGGCAACAGCTCGACAGGAAAATGCATTGTTTCCTCGATATCATCTGCGATGGGTTTGACCTCTTTTTCAGCAAAATCCCTGACAGTGGAAGCTATTAGCCTCTGCGTCTCACTTTCTCTGAAATCCATGGAGTCAGATATTCGAGGAGAATATAAGTTGCTTCAGGGCCAACCTTCTTTTACCCTGTCAGGGTATTTTTCCTTATAGTGGTGGTAACAGTCATCGTCACAAAAGATAGGTATGTCCACCTTCCCTGCTTCCGGATTATATCCAATACGCAGCTCACAATACCAGCAATGCATAACATGCGGATCGTCAGGCACAATACATCCCTCATATGCAAGAAGGCACAATTAGAACTTATCTCTTTTGATTGAATAGCTTCATTTTGTGAAATGTATCTTTAGGTTCCAGTTGAACGGCATGTTGAAAGAGGATAACGATGAAAATAGTTCAATGAGGTCGGCAACAAAGCTAAGAAAAATTTAAGATATAACGCCGTTATACAAATGTAGGTGTAACAATGGATTACGCAAACAAAGATGCGCTTGTCTCAACAGAATGGGTTGCACAGCACCTAAACGACAGAGATGTAAGGATAGTGGAAGTTGACTACGATCCGGTTCCAAATTATAACCAAGGACATATACCCGGCTCGGTGCTTTTCGATTGGAAGAAGGATCTCAACGATCCTGTGACGAGAGACCTATTGAGCAAAGCGCAGCTCGAAGATCTTCTATCAAGAAGCGGCATAGACAACGGGACCACCGTTGTGCTATACGGCGACTTCAACAACTGGTTTGCGGCTTACGCATACTGGGACCTCAGGTACTATGGTGTTGAGAAGATTAAGCTAATGAACGGCGGGCGCAAAAAATGGCTTCTCGAAGAAAGACCGCTGAATAAGGATGTCCCCTCCTATCCCAGAAAGAAATTCGTAGCGAAACCAGCGGACAACAAAATAAGGGCATTCATAGATGATGTCAGAAAAGTCCTTGGGAAGGGAGACTGGTCACTTGTGGATGTGAGAAGCCCGGCTGAGTATACCGGACAGATACTTGCACCGCCTGAATATCCGAATGAGGGAGCACAGCGAGGCGGCCACATTCCCGGGGCTGTGAATATTCCATGGGGACTGGCTGTGAATGACGATGGTACCTTCAAGAGCGCCGATGAGCTCGCAAAGCTTTATCAGTCAAAGGGGGTAACGCCGGACAAGAAGATAATCACGTATTGCAGAATAGGCGAGAGATCTTCCCACACATGGTTTGTCCTAACGCAGCTGCTAGGATACAAGAATGTGATTAATTACGACGGCTCATGGAGCGAATGGGGAAACGGCGTCAAAAACCCGATTGAGAAATGACGCATCACTTGCGAAGCAGGAAGTGGAATAAATCTCCCACCTTCCTGCTTTCCAAAATTTTTATTCCTGTTTCGTCAGACCAACGCACCACTTCAATCGGCGCGGTGGGATCATCGCTTACAAGGTGGACTGTGAAACCTTCATCTTCTGTTTTCATCTTTTCCCTGAGCTTTACAAACACTGAGGAGCATTCGGTGCCTATCTCAACCATGTCTTCGTCACTCATCACTGAAAAGCACTGAAGCTCACGGTTTCTGAATTCGCTTCTGAGCTTTTCAGCTAGCTTCTCTGAACGAAGAAAGAGACCGCTTGTGTCTTCTGAAATGGATATTGTACAAAGCCAGCCTTCATTGTAAACCTCCGAGGTGCTCCTGAACACATGCGGCAGGTTGGGATTTACAGACATTATTTTTGCCCTCACCGGAAGACGAACTGCACCAAAATATCTTGGCCCTTCGACTGTAAATAGGTTCCTTCCTGGCTCAACAATGGTGCATGGTTCTTTAAGTGTAAAGACAAGACGCTTCCCGGTTGTCCAGAGCAGAAGCGATGTTATTCCTACTCTGTAAAATTCCTTCTCTTTCTTAAGCCAGGCAGCAAGATCTTCTGTATATTCAAGTTCATCCGGGAATGAGCAGCCGTTAAACTCCATCCGGTTTCCTCCTAAAAGCGTCTCCTCTCTCTGAACTTTTCCAGAAATATACCTAAAAATACGCAACCGACAAGTAACGATCCAAAGGCAAGCAGTTCAAGTGTGCCTATAACAGGAACGAAAGCGCCCGCAGATCTCACTATTGTCAAATTAATGGTCGCCTGTGAGGAATAACCATCGAGACTACGGACAGTGTATACTACCATGTATCTGCCGGGGGAGAGATTGTTAACACTGAAGGAGTTCATACCTGTTACGTTGTAGAAGGAAGGAGAGCGTTGAATCTGTCCCAATTCATAAACTGCCAGTGTTTCTGATGCGATGTAATCTCCACTGAAGGAAAGACCGAACGTGACACTTGCTTCATATGAGGATGAGAGTAAGGTGGAGTTAGCTGAAGGGGCGGTGATAGCGGCATGAGGTACTGAATTAGGGGCTGGGTAAACTGTTATTACGGATGAGGAAGCGAGTCCGTTGAAATTAACGGCAAATAGTACGAGCGTTAAGGGGCGCGGTGGCAGCGCACTGGCGTTAAAGGTGAAAGTATTGAGGCCTAGCACATTATAAGTGTTTCCACCCACAGCCAACGTTTCTGCCTGCAGATAATTTGATTCGGTAGAGTTGAAGCGCACGGTGGTTATACCGCTTACATACGCGCCATTGGCGGGGAAGAGAATCGTGGCTACAGGGGGCGGATCCTGTCCTGGGGCTATAACGTGTACCTCAAGCAACATGCCATAATCCAGTCCCAGCGTATCAGATAGCTCTACATATATGAAATTCGCACCCGTATTCATAACAGGCAGGGTTGAAACCCAGTAGAAGGCAGATTGTCCTGTGGATGGAAGTGGAACAGAATTTATTGCACCATTGTCTATAGTAAAATTCATTGAGGTAATATTGTCAAATGCAACAAAGGAGGGGGCTAGCGAAACATAGATAGAGATCAAATTGCCAGTGCTTCCTGGATAGTCTGTTGAAACGTAATTGCCTAAAGGTGTTTTCATCAGCACCTGAGTTTCACCCAACGTGCTTCCTTCAAAAATTAACAGCGCCGCACTGTAGTTGGTTAGTACTGGGATTGTGCCTGTTTTTATAGAATTGTAACTCGAATTATATGCAATGACAAGGAATGTATCGCCACTTGCATACATTGCATCCAATGCAGAGCTTATCAAAAGTGTCCCTTTTCCCGTTTCTCCCGTTATAACGGTTGAATGTGGCAGGACATGGATCGTATCAGGGTCCGAGGCCGATACGTACGCTAGTGAAACAGTCGTCCCGGCTAGCTCCGAGCCATTCCAGAGAGACGCGGAGACTGAAAGGCCGTAATATATCATCCCCTCTGGAAGCGGCGCAGTTATTGTGTCCTCTGCAGAAACATTCAGGTAAGTGGAGGGGATAGATGCAGAATATGTGGTTTTGGAGATCGTTCCACGTACAACGAGTTGCGGTGTTACATTGACGTATGTGGATACCTGCAGTCCCCCATAAAAGGCTGCAATGCGGTAAATTACAGGCTCGGCTGTATTCCACGTTTCAACAAGAGCTGTCCCAGTGACATTGGTATAGCTTAACGATCGGAGCGCCGTGAAATTTAGCAGAGAAGAGTTGTAGTAAGGATTAGGGGAATAAGGTGGAGAGGAAAACGGAGAAGAATTTATTTCTGCTGCAAGCACAGTAGCATCATAAACTGGAACTGAGGATGTGCCATTCGCATAGTACACTGAAACGAGCAGTGTGTTGGGCATTAATGGCGAAACCACCGGAGGATTTGAAGAGATGAGACCATTGAAGAGCGCGAAACCGCCCATCACGGACGAGTCTCGATGTACGGAAATACTGAGAGTCCCGCTCAAGGGAGGGGACTGAATCCACAACACCTCAAAGGCTGACCTGTTGTTTGATTCCATATAAATGGTCAGATATCCGTGTAGACCCGTTGCATTAAAATTCCAGATGCCGGCGGAGGAGGTGACGTAAGTGGAATTAATGGAATAACCTGAAGCAGGAAAATAGTCTGCTTCTATCTTAATTCCCGGTGCGGGCACGCCTGAAGATGTTTTGACTGTAAAGGAATAACTCATGTTACCAACAATTGTCTGGATGCCAGAGCCGTTAAGCAGAAGTTCAAAGCTATCATCCGGACCTGATGTATTTAACAACAGGAGTGCATTCGATGCTAAAGAGGATGCATCCGGAACTCCCAGCCCAGTGAGCAGGCTATATTTTCCCGAGACTGAACTACTCCATCCATCAGTCCAGTTCTGGCCACCTGGCCATCCCAGATTTTCTGACGCGGCAGTAATATCTGCAGGGTTGCTTCCCGATGAGACTGCAAAGAATGAGGAGGGGAGGTGTGTGTCGGCTGCTATGCGATACAGAAGAGGCTGAATGAGACCTAGGTAATAGGATGAATTGAGATTGCTCCCGAGATGAATGTTGAGATATCCATCCAGGAGTGATATGATCCCCGCCACAGTGGGTGCCGCAAAACTCGTGCCTCCCCAGAAAAAGTTCCATGCACCGTCAAAATAGACAGTTTCATTGAAGTCTGCTTCGGCTGAGATGTCTGCCACTAACCGTCTTCCCAGATTCGGAACAGATTGCCCGTGCTGCCACCATGGTTGTTTGAACCAATAGGAAATGCCTGTACCACCAGAAGCGAACTCCGGCACTGTGGAATTCGGACCATAATACCAGTAATACAGCTGTGCCAACTTGGTAACAGGGGAACCGGCCAATGTGTAATTTGGATACCATACAGGGAGTGAATCGAGTTCAGAATAACCATATGGTGCCACTGTGACAGAGACATTGAACGGTGCGACCGCCGGAAATGTACTTTGATTCAGACCACTTACCACAGTCTGGACTCCGCCAACAGAGAGGACAAATGGTGAAGATGCTGGAAAATCCGGGGAAAGTAGGCCCGAAACCGTATCGATGCCGCCCGTATCGCCTGCGGCAGCGACAACTGTAACCCCCATACTCGTGAGAGCCATGAAATAATTTTCAAGTGCGTTAGCGCTTTGCCATGAGGGGCCATAGAGATTCCACCATGTGTCCTCGTAGCCCCCCCAGCTGTTGGAAACAACGTTTGGGAGTGGCGATAAGGAGAGTAT
>JAVZQA010000085.1:0-5574 GCA_038881315.1 Methanomassiliicoccales archaeon | reverse complement strand
CAATGTCAGCCAGTAGCGCTATCTCTTGCACCCCCTTCGTAATACAAAAGGATGTATTTTAACATCTCATTGATTGAAATTAATCACTTCCAGGCGGCTGATCTGAGAAATCCCCAAGCATAACCCTAACTTCTTCCTTTGGCAAGGAAAATTTACGTTTAGTAACCGTGCTTTCAAGCAGCATAAGCTCTGCGAGATCGTCTGGGTATCCGTCCGCGTATACTATTTCTTTGATCTGGGCATTCATTATCATCTTGGAGCAGACAACACAAGGGTGTGTTGTCACGTATAGCGACGAACCCGCAATGCTCACCCCATGCACAGCCGCCTGGATTATAGCGTTTTGTTCAGCATGCAAACCCCTGCATAGCTCGTGCCTTTCCCCAGATGGGACGTTGAGGTCATCTCTTATGCATCCCACAACATCGCAATGTACAGTCCCAGAAGGTGGGCCATTGTACCCCGTAGCAAGAACATTCTTATCTTTCACAAGGACAGCGCCAACCTTTCTTCTTGTGCAATTTGACCGTGAAGCGGCAAGATAAGCCATTCTCATGAAGTACTGATCCCAGGATGGTTGGTTTCCGGCCATAGGTTCTGAGTTCAAGGTTGCTTATTATCTTTTATGAAAACCTTGGGTAAGGTCGTGATCGACAGACCGCTGCAAAACAGCTACATATTTATAAAAAAGCTACCGATCCCTATAAAATGGCTTCCATGGCAGTGAATGCTGTTCTGGATTTAATGGCATTTCTCATAATATTATATTTCCCAATTGCTGCTATTCAGCTGGGCCTTATTTTAAAGGGCTGGGAAATAAACAGCGACAAGCTTTTCACAAGGTTCAGAAGACGTGGAAAATCATCGTTCCCGATGCCTCCTCCAATTTTGAAAGAGCGGGAATTCAAGAATGGCAGAAGGATCATAGTTATAATAACGACAAACGGAAAGAACCCAGGAGTTGTGGACAAGATAACGTCTGTATTGAATTCCTATGGGTTGCCGATAGATGTTTTCGTTACAAAGGAGGAATATGATAACCATCTTTACATCGCCAAGGAAATTGTGGTGCCAGCTTCATACAAATGCCCGAATGGCTCCAGGCACAAGCTAAGGGCCTTGCACTATGAGAGCCAGTGGCTAAAAGAGCATGGATTTGGGCGAGAAACATACGTTATACACCTCGACGACGACGCAATCGTTTCTCAGGAATACATCGAATATGTCTACCACATGCGAGAAGAAGGTGGGCAGGGGCACCTCAGATTGCGAGAACCAGGAATACATATTATGTCAACGCTAGCAGACATGACAAGGGTATCTGACTGCGCGGCATTCTGCACCTACTTCAACACGAGGGGTAAACCTATGGCTGTCCATGGAGAGGGTCTAGTAATCAGGGCCGATGTTGAAGAGGAAATAGGCTGGGACTATGGTACCTATGGTGCAGACGACATAATAATGTCCCAGCTGATAGTGAAGAACGGTTACAAGTTCGGCTACATCCCGCATCCCATTTATATTGCCCCTCCCACAACTACAAGGGACTTCTACAAACAGAGGAGAAGGTGGATAATGTCAATGCTTTGGGCTAGGAAATATATAAAGAAGATTAATCCAAAGATGTTTTACTGGCTCATATACCGCTATTCCATAGGATGGACTGGATTCTTTGGAGTGTTCCTAGCAATTCCAGCGATATTCCTTCACATTCATTTTCCACTTTGGCTGGAAGCAATCTCAATATTCAATACAATATGCTATTTTGTCTTCTACCAATACGGCGCAATAAAGACTGGTGCGAAGTGGAGCCCCATCATGCTTGTTCTTCAGTTTCCTATCGCTATTTATGAGGGAGGGACACTTTTCTATTCCCTGATTTACCCACCAGACAAAAACGTATTTGACGTCATAACTAAAGTATGAAGAAGCAGCAAATCTCCATCCTTTGTTCGTTGTGTGTCAGCATCCTGGCACAGAATCCTATGGCGGGGTAGGGATCAACTGATTTTTTTTGCCGAAGGCGAGCGCAGGCCGTAAATGCCTGCCCCATTTGGTAATTTTTGATCCCTTGCCGACTGATTTCTTGATCGAGATCATAGCCAGCTGCAGAGAAACATTTCGGCTATGGCCTATTGCCGGTGGTTTCTGCCAAGGGCACCTTTCAATGGGCTCGACCGGATTCGAACCGGTGACCACCGCCTTGTAAGGGCGGTATCATGACCACTAGACTACGAGCCCGGCTTTCTCGTAATAACAAAAGTATATATTAGGTTGGTTTTCTGTATCATGCCTGTACTATTTCATCTACATATGAGCATTTCAGAAGTACTTTGCTTTTGGAAATGTTCTTTGGCACCGTCAGTACCTTTACATTTACTATTGCAGCAACTTTCCTTTCGAACTCAGCGGGATCGATGTTTTCGAATCTTAACTCATCAATATTGCTGAACCTGATACTCCCTTCCACTTCCTTCAAATCGCTTCCGCTTATGCTGACTTTCTTGAGATTGCTTATGCTCTTTATCTCGGTGGAATTTATGCCTTCCAGAAATTCCTTTGAGACCTTTCTCACACCGTCCACAGATGCGATAAGTGCATGGTATGCGTCATTGGTGATCTCTCCAACGGTCTTTCCAGTTTCTCGTGCAAGCCTTGTCATTCTCTTGTAAATGTCCTCTCTTATTCCCCGTATCGATACGGTCTTTTCCTTTTCAGACTCTTCTCTTTTCTGATCAGTGCTTTCTTCCTTTGCCATAGTTGTGAATGTATTACATGTATATCAAGATTTACATATAACACTAATTTAACGTATCCTTATATTCATCAATTCCCAGTGAATACTGATGGGAAAAATGCTGTGAAAAAATCTTATACTATGTTTGTTTATCCACACCTATGGCTGAGGAAGATATTGACCACGGCAAACGCAATTTCCTCAAGGCAATGGCTGTCATTGCTGCCGGGGCTGCAGTTGCCGGTGTGGTGAAGGGCGTTGTCCAGAACCTGATAACTCCGTCCTCTGGGATAACCTCTTTTCCAACTCTCCAGCTCGTCGGAGCCAACACCGGATTGCCCATCCACACGTCCGATATTGAAGTAAATTCCGCTTCTGCCTACCTTTTTAACTATCCACTTAGTGATGACCCGAACTTCCTTATTAGGTTGGGCGATGCTAGCGGAAAAGATGTTAGGGTTCCCCCATCAAGCATTACTGTTCAGGCTGATGGCAGCATTTTTCAGTCGCCTGGCGGCGTTGGGCCATATGGTTCCGTTGTTTCATATAGTGCGATATGCCAGCACCTTGGCTGTGTTGCGCCAATCATTCACTATTACCCACCAGGCTCTCAAATACCTGGGCATCCAAACCTTTCAAAGTCTTCGGTTGTACAGTACGGCTTTATTCACTGCAATTGCCACGGAAGCACTTATGATCCATACCGCGGTGCGGCAGTACTTACTGGCCCGACTGTGAGGCCATTACCTAACGTTGTTCTCTCATATGATGCTTCTACTGATACCTACTACGCCAAAAACATGGTTGGCCCAGTTATTTACGGAAAGCCTACAGATCTTTCGGGCGGCACTCCATTTTCGCCCGGTACAAAGGCAACGACGGTAAGCAAGGTGTCTGTTTCATAGAGGTTGGATATGTTTAGTAAAAAACCTAAATTATTTGTTCCGCCAAAGAAAGGAGCAGTACTTGGCCCTGACCCGATGCACATCGATGAACTCCCGCTCAAGAGGGTGCCAGACTACATGCGTAGGAGGCATGGAATATGGTACTGGACGGGCGCCCTTATATCAGCAACGTTCATCTATCAGGTGGTTACAGGCCTTTTGCTTCTTTTATATTACGTTCCATCGGATGCTTACGGAAGCACTGAGTCAATTATTCAGAGCATACCATATGGCTCGCTTATTCTCACTACGCATCTTTATGGAGCTTATGCCATGGTCTTCCTTGTATATGTGCACATGTTCCGTAACTATTTCTTTGCTTCTTATAAAAAACCTCGGCAGCTTCAATGGGTGTCCGGAGTCATTCTGCTAGCCTTGACCATAGGGGTTGGGTATTTCGGTTACTCCATGTCTGGTGACGTTTTGTCCGTAGACGCCACAGATGTTGGCAGAGGAATCGCTGGGGCTTCACCATTCATTGGCCAGTATCTTGATGCCATATTTTTTGGGAACGGTACAAGCACCAGCCTGTTCACTCATATGCTCGCATGGCACATTATCCTGGCTGCTCTCATTGGTCTACTGTTCGGAGGGCATTTCTGGCTTGCAGAAGCCAATGGTTTCATGCCGTCCCACCGCAAGACGGGCCACAAAGCGCCCGCAATTGACAAGGAATCACCGGACTATAAGCCATGGTACCCGTACAATATGGTGTTCATTATTCAACTTGGTATGTTCTGCTTCGGGTTGTTATTCATAATTCCGTCTGTTCTCGGCCTTTTGGCTTTGCGCGGCAGTCAACTGGTCACCGAAGCTGGTTATACCTTCATTGTATCAGGCCCAGGATTTCCAGCACTCTTTTCACCATTTCCACAGGTCCCCCCGACTGCGTATAACCTTGCAGCGTTTGTGCCTACCTATCCTCCCTGGTTCCTTCTGTTCGTTTACAAGGCTGTCGATTTTGAGATGTTCAATGCAGCTGGCGCAATGTCGGCACTTTCCGCGACCATAGTTTTCGCAGTGATACCTCTTGTGTATTTCCTCATATTGCCCTTCATTGATACCAATAATGAAACACATCCATTCGCTAGACCTCTTGTCACTTCCTTCGGAATCCTTGGGATAATTTACATGATTATCTTGTCTGTCTGGGGTGCGCTGAGTCCTGGGATACCAATACCAACGCCTGAGGTTCTTGCGGTTCTTGTTCCTCCATTCGTTGTTGTAGTTGCTGGAATGTTTATGCTTAACCGTCTTTACAAGAGCGGAAGGCTGAGAATAAGCTCCAACAAAATAGTTGCATCTTTCCTGATCTTCATTCTTATAATGCTATTTGCAGCCTATTCGTTCGGACAGGGATTTGTGTCAACGCTAGCTGCACCATCCGGAATTAATGCACTAGCTACTATTTTCTCTGGTGGAGTCCTTGTCGTTGGTGCCGTTGGAACAATGCGGAGCGCCAAAATGAGTACCGAATCCTCTGCCATTAATCGTTCAGCTTTTTCACAGCCTGTTATAGGCAAGAACACCGCTCTTGTCCTGTCAGGCATAATAATGGTGGGGTGTATTGTTATTGCGTACTACATCCTTGGCCTCAATCCCGTTGGAGCTTTGAACGACGCTGAGTTTGGAGTTGGGCTTGGTTTTATACTAATCCTAGCAGGGATAATCGTTAGGATTTACAGGGCGGCGTTCTATCATGAGTAACCTTAAGACGCATGGATTTAAATGGATAACATTCTGGAGAGAGGATTCAGTTGGTGTTATAGTTATAAAATCAACTGCCGAGGGATCTGTTACATCTCAGGCTATATCAGAACTGTTCGTGGCACTCACAACTGCAGCCACCGATTCAGAAATTTCCGCCATTGCAATCACAGGCCAGAACAATAT
>JAVZQA010000084.1:0-5725 GCA_038881315.1 Methanomassiliicoccales archaeon | reverse complement strand
TCCCTACCGAATTTCAGGATCGAGGAAGGGATTTCAATTTACCATGGCTCTCCAATGGATCCGGATGAATATGTGTTTGAGGAAATGATAGACAAACGATTTGTTTCATTGCTTAATACAGACTACACCATTCTCGGCCATACTCATATCCCGTTCGTGCGCCTGATTGACGGTAAAACAATACTCAATCCAGGTTCGACAGGGCAGCCCAGGGATGGCGATCCAAGAGCGTCCTTTGCAATCCTGGAAGGGGACAGGATCAGTTTGAGAAGAGTGGATTACGATATTGAAGCTCAGATCGTGGAGAACATGAAGGCAGGTCTTCCATCCGCCATATCCGAAAGGCTCAGGTGGGGTGTTTGAGCAGGCTCCTTGAACCGTTGCCGGGTGCACCAGCGCTGAGAATAGGCGGCAAATCGGCATGTGTGATAGTGGCAGACATACATCTTGGCCTGGGTGAGGAGTTGGAAGAAGCAGGTTTCAATGCAAAGAGAAATGCGGTGGAAATGGAAGAGATGCTCCTGCGTCTCTCCGAGATTGAAAATAGACTTGTGATACTTGGTGATCTGCGCCACACCGTTGGATTTGTGCGCAGGAGCGAAGTTCCAGCATTTCTTTCAGCCCTTCTCCGTTCATATGAAAGAATAGATATTGTGCCAGGTAACCATGATGCGCTAATTGCAAGAGGACTTCCTCAGCGTGTCATTCTACACAGTAGCGACGGATTCGTAGAAGATGGAAATGCATTCATCCATGGGCACACATGGCCTCCTGTTGAACTCATGGAAGCGGATACACTGATAATGGGGCATTTGCATCCAGCCATCGCATTCAAGGATTCCTTGGGCAACACATATATTGAAAAATGCTGGTTGAGAATTCCATTCAGAAAGACAGATGCCTCCGGACGCTATCCTAAATTACCTACAGAATTGATAGTTCTTCCCGCGTTCAATCCCCTTCTGTCAGGCACTCCTGTCAACAGGAAGGAATATACTCCGCTGGGACCTCTTCTGAAATCAGACCTTGTGCGCATGGAAAAGGGCAAGGTCTATTTGCTGGACGGCACATATCTGGGCACCGTGGGTATGAATGCCTATTAGGATATTGAAGCGAAACGCACCCACTCCGATCAGGAGTTCTGAGCCTGAACTGAGATGCTCAATATGCCTCTCCACAGATGAAGTAGTCCGCTGCAGCTGTGGCGAACCGCTGCACAGAGCATGCGCATATCTAGCCGGAGGTTGCCCGGAATGCAGTGCGATACCGCAAGCAGAAGAGGGGAACTTCTTCTGGCTGCCAAAGGAGTGTGTATTTGAGCAGTCTTCCGGGGAGGACTGCGCCGTCTCATTCAGATGCTACAGATGTTTTGCAATCGTTTCGCAGAGACAGGATATGTGTCCATCCTGCCATCTTACCATGCTGAGCCATGATAGTATGAGATGCAGAACATGCGGCTGTGCCGTTAGAAAGGATGAGGACTATTGCACCTGGTGCGGAACTGTCTACAGGGGCACATGGGAGCTCAGCAAATGCCCCAGCTGTGGCAGGATTTTTGATGGTGATACATGCGACGAATGCGGTTATCGTCAGACATATGTCTTGCAATAAAGCAATTTCGTATGACGGAAAATATGTTTTAAATACATAAGCTGTATTAGGCCTTAGGCACTCTTGTAGGGTTGGGATGCAGCATGAAGTCACTTGTGGATGATGCCCTTAATAACAGGGGCCAGGCAGGGAATGTCGAGATGGACAGTTCCGATGAGGAACTGATGAAACTCGTGGATGCACTAAAGGTTAACATTACCATAATCGGTTGCGGCGGAGGAGGTTCGAACACAATAAGGAGACTAAATCAGGCAGGCATCTTCGGAGCTCAGCTGGTAGCAGCGAATACAGATGCAAGGCATCTCTTGCTTCTCAATGCTCCTCACAAAGTGCTCCTAGGCAGGAGACTCACCAGGGGATTAGGCGCAGGAGCTATTCCGGAAGTGGGAAGTCAGGCAGCAGAAGAAGCCAGGGACGATCTGAGGAAGTATGTGGACCATTCGGACATAGTCTTTATCACGGCCGGTATGGGCGGCGGTACTGGAACTGGATCAGCTCCTGTGGTGGCTGAACTTGCAAAACAGAACAGGTCCCTTGTTATGGCAGTCGTCACCCTCCCATTCAAATCGGAGGGGACCGTGAGAATGCAGAACGCTCTAAGGGGGCTGGAGAGGATAAGAAACTTCGCCGATACAACCATCGTTGTGCCCAATGATAAGCTACTTGAAATCGTGCCAAGGCTGCCGCTTGATGCGGCCTTCAGAGTGGCCGACGAAGTTCTCGCCCAGTGCATAAAGGGCATCACAGAAATAGTCACTAAACCAGGACTGGTCAACATAGACTTTGCTGACATTAAGACAATAATGGGGCAAGGAGGTGTTGCGATGATAGGCATGGGAGAATCCTGCGGCCCAAAGGACGAACGTGTGGAGGAGGCACTAAAACAGGCGCTTACCTCACCACTCCTGGGCGATGTGGATATCAGGGAGGCCAGGGGAGCCTTGATAAGGGTTGTGGGAGGGAGCGACATGACGCTCAAGGAAGCTCAAAGGGTTGTGGAAGCAGCTGCTGGAATGATGGGACCTTCTGCAAGAGTAATCTGGGGATGCAGTGTTGAACCCGAATCTGATGGGAGAATCAAGGTGCTTGTGGTCATCACTGGCGTAAAATCACCATTCATACTTCCGCAAGGACCGGCACAGAAAAAGGATATAGACTTTATATGACTATGCGCTGAGATTCGCCATTGACAGTCAAAGATAAAGTGGGAAGAAGGAGATATGTTGCAGTCATAGTCTCTCCTCCCGCATTTTCCAGGAAGGCGCTCGAATTCAACCTTAGAAGGGCAGCAAACTCGCTTGATGTGGACATGAGAAGACTCCGCGTGGTTAGAGCAGAGGGACCTTTGGCCATAGTCTCATGCAGCCACCTTGACAGAGAAAAGCTGATGCCTCTGCTGAATGGCAGCATCGGTATCTGGCAGCTGCATTCGATCCTTTCGTCAGGCACAATAAGCACATTGAGCAGGAGACTTTCCGGGATGGTGGCCACCGCTCGGAACGGCGGAAGAAGGAAGGACTGAACCCGCCGCCAATACAGGTTCAGAGGCCACTTGCTGTCTAAACCATTAGATGGAGCGCATGTGGTTGCTCTTGGGCCTAGAACACATAAACAGAGATGAGCAGCACAAGCATGAATGCGAGTATCATATAGAGAATGTATCTCCCTATCGAGCTATTCATAATCGCATAAGTTATGCCCCTTGCAAATCTGCGGTAGCCATTCGCCAGAGCAATCATGCTCTCCCAGAAGACATCAGCCACACTGAGTGACTGCCCCTTCGCAGAAACGCGTGTTCTAAGTATTCTCCTGAGCATCAATCGTATGTTGCTAGAATAGGAATACGAGGTGTATATCGTCCTGTCAGAGCGGCCCATGTTCCATCCAGTGACCTTTCTGGGAGAAGGATTGCCAAAGAAGGCGTAGGCGGCGACTGAAAATACAACAATAAGACCTGCAATATAAAGAGGCGAAACAAGGCCAAAATCTGCAGGACCAAACTTAGATTCAATAGTAAAACCGTAGAACACAAGAGTTCCCGGCACCGCACCCTTCAGGGCTGCAGGAAACATGAGAGGTGAAACCAGGAAAAGTGTGATAAGCAGAATAGCCGTGGCAAATACAGTTCTTCCAGAAACCAGCTTGTCTCTTCCGCCGGGGTATATCTGAGTGAATGAAATCATCTTGACCATGGCACCTGTAGCCATCCCCTCGCCTATCGCTATCACCGAGCCCACAACTATTGCAATCACGCCTAATAGGCCACCCGCATATGCCTCCATGAAAAAGGATTCAAGAAGCATCCAGACACCGAGACCACCTATAGTTGGAAAGAGACCCGAAAGCGAAGCCATCGAAATTATGGAGCCTAATTTCAGTGAATAGCTTCCCATGCTGTCCACTTGATGAAACAATTCATGACCAGACGCCCCCGCCGTCATGAATAAGCCTGTCTTTCCAAGCGAGTGGGCAAGCGCGAATACAATCACTGTAATCGAGACGAAGAGCCTGAATGTTCCGCCCTGAACCATCAATAGCAGACCAAGGGCAGAAAGAATGGCACCATTGTTCTCTATGGTGCTGAAGCCACCGAGCATTTTCATATTCTCTGAAATATATGCATATAAGGACGCAAAGAGAACAGATATCGCTCCACTTGCTAAAAAGAAAATACCAATCGCTGCGGAATCCGGACTTATACCGATCAGTTTGTAAATCATGAAAACGCCCATCAGCGTCATTGTAGCGCTGAGCATGGCAGAGGCGTTAGCAGGAGCACTTCCATGCGCAATGGGCAACCACTCACTGATCATGAATGGGACAATGCCCATTTTTATTATGCAACCCAAACCGATAAACAGGAGTGGCAGGTCGCTGCTCAGTGGTGTGTAGGAAGTAACAAACGAACCGTCTCTGAAGACAGCAAGGACCGAGCCGGTTATGATGAGCACTGTGCTTATCTCGCTGAACATCATAAACACATATGGCGGTCCATGGCTCTTCGAATTCATGCCTATTATACCGTAAGCCGCCAGCGACATTACCTCCCAACCAGCAATAAAGACGAGATATGTTCCAGAAATGAGAATGACAGCCATGCCCAGCATTGTCAAGGCCATAAGCGAGCTTAGCCACCTTCCATAATGAAGGTCATACCCAAGTGAAAATACAGATATCAGAATCCAGGCAAGGGAGGCAATGAGCACGAAATATGAAACATAATCCGCAGGACTGAACAGCAGTGCAACCAGAGCAACTGAAGCCGCGACATCCAGCAGATATGATGCCTTTCTGCTCCAGATACCGGCAACAGCTGCCGCACCGAAGATTGCAATCGGTAAATAATCATACACCTCAGTCACCCCTTGCGTCCAGCAGTGCGAATAGAATTGTGTAGGGAGAGGGTGGACAGCCTGCGATGCGAACATTGTACTCAGAATGCTGCAACGGCGCTTTGCCCATTATACCGCCAGTCAGAGCGCAGGCGCCCAAGGCAATAACCAACTTGGGCTCCGGCATGGCTTCATATGCAAGCCGCAAAGCTTCCTCCATACCGCTTGTATAAACACCCATTATTACGATGGCATCCGCATGACGTGGGGTGTTCGTGAGGAAAATGCCGAATCTGTTCGCATCATACTGTGGAGCAAATATATTCTGCAGCTCTATGTTGCATGCACCGCATGCACCGCTGTCAAGAGGATAGATGTGGAATGATTTCTTGAAAAGAGGGGAGACCTTCTGAACAGTGTATATCCTCTGATCCCCGGTAGGCCTGAAGTTCGGCATGCAGCGCCTGCAATAGATGCATTTCTCCCTGTCCCACTTGCCCTCCTCTATTGCACCTACCGGGCAGGTCGTGTCACCCTCCCCTGTGAGCCTGGATGGCCAGAGAGGGGGCTCTTCAGGTGGGGAAGCTGGAAACTTTTCGGTCTTGATACCCTTTCTTAGTCCGTTAAGAAACCATATGTTGCTCATATGAAAACCACCTCGGCCTCGCAAATCCAGATGCCAAAGCTCTCCCAGTTGAAATGGAAATCAGTGAAGACATCCCCCTTCATTGATTCACTGAAAGCCCACATGTTGGACTTTGACGGGCTCACCATTGCAATGT
>JAVZQA010000083.1:0-6093 GCA_038881315.1 Methanomassiliicoccales archaeon | reverse complement strand
GGACAACGGTGTCGTCCATGACAGGCACAGCAGTTTTACCAGGTACTGCATCCCCCTCCAGATACTCAGGTTGAGAAGCATCTACAAGCACACTCCCCTTTGGAACGCTTGCCAGCCTACATATCTCGTCCTCCATGTGCTTAGTCCCATCCCTGATCATGGAGGAAAGAAGTGTACGCCTGCTGCTGTCCAATTCATGGAGGCTCACCGAAAATGCAGGTTTGTAAAGTTGTCTGTATTTCAGCATTGTCATCAGTTTTCTCGCCTCTCCCCCCTTCTCCAGTAACATGCCTTCCAGCGATGCATCCGTTCCAGTGATGGCCGCTGCCAAGGAGCTGTCGTCGAGAAAGGAGGCAGCACGCAGGAGCATCATTTCGGCTATCCTGACCGTTTTGTGGAAATATACCGCAGTGTTCATGAGTATTCTTGACACGATAAGCCCTTCCACTGCAGGAACACCACTTTTTCTCAAGACAAGTCTGCCATTGTTCAGTTCTGTCGTTTGTATAATGCGGTCTCCGTCAACCCTACCCGAGGCGACACCAGTATAATGCGCATCTCTCATAAGATAGTCAAGCTGGTCGACATCAACAGGACCGTGGATTAGGGAGGAAATGAACGAAGGCACTCCCGGGACACCCTCTTCCCTCATGACCACCTGAGCAACCTGGTCGGGGTCGAGGGAAATGGATTCTATCGCCTCTTTCAGCCTCACCTTTGTGGAGAGGAAAACACCTTGCTCTTTGGGGACGACGTCCCTCTCCCCTTTTATGATGGATGCGGTCAGTTCCATATGATTCATGCCTAGCCTTTCCATCATCAAGGGCTCAAGAGTATGGGAAAACGGTGGATGCCCGGCATCATGCACTAGTGCGCTTGTGAGAAGCATATCGCGTTCCCATCCCTCTAGCCCTAAAACAGTTGCAAAACGCGAAGCAAGATGATATGCGCCAATCATGTGCTCGAACCTGGTATGGTTTGCACCCGGAAATACAAGATAGGCCAGACCGAGTTGCCTTATGTGAGCCATCCGTTGCATTTCAGGTGTCTCAAGCAGCCTGTCAAACGGCTCGCTGAAAACCACGCTGCCGTGCACCGCATCGTGCACCACTTTCTTCTCCTGAGACATCCATCTTGACATAACGAAAGTGGTATAATTTCCTCACCTGATGATAAGTTCAACAAATGGAAATAAGGGCATTAGGTTTAAGTGCTTACCAAGAAAATAAAAAGCGATGGCCACACAGCTGAAGTCAGGCAGCCTAGAGCGCATAAGGACATATGTCGAAGGGTTTGACGACAAAATTGACGGGGGGATCAGAAAGGGGCACGTGGTCCTGCTCTTCGGCTCCCCCGGAACAATGAAATCGACACTCTCCATAAACATATTATGGAATAACGCAACAAAAGAAAACAGAAAATGCCTCTACATAACGCTCGAGGAATCGAGGGAAAGCCTTCTCGAATCCATGAAAAATCTAGGCTTCTGGCCATTTCAGGAAAACCGGCTTGTGATTTCAGACATAGCGAATCTTCGCCTCGAGCATGCGGAAGCGGAAAAGGGAAAGGACTGGTTCAAGATACTGGAGGATTACATAAACAAACGGCACGAGGAATACGGGCTCGATATTGTGGTCATTGATTCACTGAATGCGGTGTTCTCGCTCGAAAAAGTGGAGGAGCCGAGACGTCGACTATTCCATTTCTTTGGCTTCCTCAGGCGTCTGGGAATTACTGCATTTATCATCTCCGAACTGGCTCCTGGCAGAGAGGAGATATCCGCTTATGGCGAAGATTTCCTGGCCGACGGCACAATCGCACTCAAATTCCATCAGGTGGGAGAAGCAGATTACCAGCTCCGAATACGCTGCCTCAAGCTCAGGCATTCAAAGGTTGAACATGGCTATATGACGCTTATATTCAGAGACGGCACGTTTTCCGCAACACCGCCCATATCCGAATAAAGTAACAGTTCAGAAACCGCCCTTTATCTTGTTTCTGTCGACCTTCACTCCACCGGGTGTCACGACGAAGTAGTTCTTTCCAAGACCAGCCACATCTCCTCCGACATCCCTTGCCACCATCTTGAGGTCGTTTGTTATGCGCTTCATGGCCAACTGATCCCCTGAAAGTGCGGTGTAGTCCAATATCAGTATGTGACCGTTGAAGACATGATTTGTCATCTTGGAGAGATCCTCATATCTGTAGATCTCCGCCACCTTCACGAGTGTTTTCGCGCCCAGCTGCCCGTCATCCGCAAAAGTCATCTGCGACAGGTCTATGAATTCGCCCGGTTCAAGCGATGCATATTCTCCTCTACTATAGTCCTTCTTCCTCAATATCGCCAAAACCATCCCTTCCTGCCTATGCATCGCGCATGTGATATTTATTGATTGCTTGTGTTCGGGTTTTGGAGCGGATACAGAACAGGTTCAAGTTCTTAATTTAGGGTCGAGAACATCTCTCAAGCCATCGCCAAGCAAATTGATGCCAACCACAAAAATGACAAGAAAGATGCCCGGTACAACGATAGGCCACCACTGGCCTTGAGGCAAGAATTGTTCGCCCAAAACCATCAGCTTACCAAGCTCAGGCATATACGGGTCACCCCTCACGATACCAAGGAAATCCAGTGTGGCAAATATGAGAACCACTCTGCCTATGCCAAGAGAGGCTTGGACAAAGATAGGTGAGAGCACATTGGGAACTATGTGAACAAATATGTTCCTGAGTCGTGAGGAGCCGGCTGATGTTGCGGCAAGTATGAATGACGAAGATCTCAGCGTAAGCGTCTCTCCCCGGGCCAGACGCGCGAAGGCCGGCCATGAAACAAATATCAGGGCATAGACCTCATCGAGGAAAGTGGATCCCAGGAAAAAAGTCACTGCGATCGCAAGCGGTATGAAAGGCACTGAGAGAAAGATGTCCGTGATACGCATCAGTGTTTCATCTGTGACGCCTCCGAAGAATGCGGCGATTGTCCCAATGACGATACCGAGCAAAGCGCCTGCCACAACAACAAGTAGGGAATAGATGATATCATATCTAAGTGCAGCAAGCATTGAGGGAAATATCGGTATATGTGAAATCGTGGTGCCGAAGTAAAACCACCACCCATGGACGAAGGTAGGTGGAGATGGTGGCTCTGAGTTCACGTTCTGGCCTGGTATGAAATAAAGCATGCTGGTATCGTTTCTTACCCCCAGATAGAGGGGGTAGACTATGTCCATGATTGCGAGTATAAGATAGGCAATGGAAATGATCAGACCTGCAATAGTTACTTTGCTCCTGCTCATTCCTCTGAGGAAGTCTGCTGACCTCGAAAGACGAGGGTGCGCATTTGTGAGTTTGTTGACAACAGTTGGCTGCGCCATTTCAATACCTTATCCTGGGGTCAAGATACGCATAGACGATATCCACAACTAGATTGGTTATAACCATGATTATACCGAATACAAGGGTGGTGCCCACAACCCCGTAGATCTGGTTGGTCTCAGCGGCCTCCACGGAAAGAAGTCCCATTCCAGGATACTGAAAGACGCTCTCCGTGACAACCACTCCTCCGAGCAGATCGGCCAGCAGTAGACCAATTACAGTGACTGCAGGTATGAGTGCATTACGCCTCACATGCCTCTTGATTACCTCCTTCTCTGGCACACCTTTGGCCCTCGCCGTTCTGACGAAATCCTTCACAGAGACGTCAACCATGCCAGAGCGGATAAAGCGTATGAGACCCGCAAGCAGAGCATATGTCAGAGTGATAACAGGCAGAACGAGATGTATAAATGCATTCCATGCCAGCGGCAGATCGCCATGGATTAGAGCGTCGAAGAAAACCATGTGCGTTGGGGAGGAGGAAAGCGCACCAGTAATCGGATTCACCAGCCATGAGGGGGGAGGTGTTGGAACAGCTGAGCTCGATATCACTCCGCTCAAAGGCATCACCGAAATGGGAAGATTGAGTACACCCCTTCCGAATGCCAGTTGCAAAACAAGTCCCAACCAGAAAGTGGGAATTGCATAGCCTGTAATTGCAAAGATCCTGCTGGCGTGATCTGCTGCTGAACCAGGCTTGGATCCTATGTAAGTTCCCAATGGAAAGGAAATCGCAAGCGTAAGCAACATGGCGAATATGACGAGTTGCAGCGTGTTAGGAAAATATGTGGTTATGGCAGAAAGGACTGAGCCTGAGTAATAGCTGGAATCCATGAAACCGAGGTTGCCGTGAAGTAGGCTAACGAGGTAGTAGTAGAATTGCACAGGGGCTGGATGATTCAGACCCAGCTGAACATAAGCGTTCTGCAGCTGTTGCTGTATTGGTACGGTGCTGTCTGGGTTTACATATTGTGAGGCAAGTATACTCGCAGGAATTGCTCTTTCGAGCAGAAACATCAATAGGAGAAGACCCAACAGTGTTGGAACTATTGTAATCACGCGCCTAAGCACGTAATATCCTAGCTGCAAACTATCGGCCTCCTGATTACGACCAGCTAATTAATTTTTGGCAAAGGGCAGCCAAGAGACAACTCATGACATGAGATCTGCGGAAATGCTTGGATGGAGAATGTTGCTAGGAATTACGAGGTCCGAAAGGGGAAACAAACCTGGTGTAGGAAAAGATTAATTAGCACTGTTAATTTGCCGCACAGATACAATGGCAGGTATACAATGACAAGTAGTAGCCCAGGCAGTGATGTTCAGAAGAAACGTGGAAGAAGAGGCGTAATAGTGGCTGTTGTTGTGGTAGTTGTGGTAATCATAGTTCTTGCTTCAGTCATTCTGATTCCAACAAAAACCTCAACGAAGAGTCCTTCGAATTACTATTCCATATACGGTCCATCAGTTGTGCTGACTGGCCAGCCGTACAATCTAACCATCAATTCAACGGGTTTTAAAACGTTAACCACCTATTTCGGTGACACAACAGCTTTAACACGCAACTCAAATGCTTCCGGAACAGCCCGCACAACGACTGAAATTCAACACACATACACAATCCCCGGCTCCGCATTAATCTATATCACTGGGGAGTTCAAGAACAATGGTCTTGCGTTCAATACATCTTCCTCACTGCTTCCCCTCACAGTCTCACCAGCAGCTAATTACGTTTCCCAAAATGCGTCCTTGGGCATAATTGATGTTAATTACTCTTCGTCTACTTCTTCGCTCGTTAACAACCAGCCGATTTTCAAACCCGGTGCAACTGTGAACTTTACCACTGGTTACTTCACCGAACCTGTCAATCACGCGTACCAAATCATCGGGCAGAATGTAACATTCCTAAAATACAGCTCACCTATTGCAAGCAGAAGTGTTCATTTCGTCTGGAATGCTGCGTCAGGCGCTTATGCACCTGCTGCTGCGAGTCAAACATTCAGTGAGACCTTCTCCGGACAAGGACTGTACGTGGTTGAGATAAATACAACCACAGCACTCATTACAAATAAGACAAGCGGAGCATATGCCGCCTCTAGTGAGATAACCACCACCGCATTCCTGGATGTGGCTATTTTCGTAAATGGTGGACTTGTCCAAAAAAGCTCGGCAAGCGGTGTATTCACCATAGATGAATATGTGCAGGGAGGGTATGAATCACTGGACCCGGCCATTGCTTTTGATACAGTAAGTCTTGAACCCATTTACAACACGATGCTTCCTCTAGTGGGATTCAACGGTTCCTCCGATACTCAATTTGTGCCTATGCTTGCCAAGGAACTGCCTAGTGTATCAAACGGAGGCATAAATGACAACTATGTGAACTACACCGTCAAGGATCCTTGGGGGACAAGCTACACAGTGCATGTTGCACCCTACCAAAACTATACATTCTACATCAACAACAATTCAAAGTGGCAGAATGGTCAGTCAGTGAGTGCATGGGATGTCTTCTATTCCTATGTGAGAGTACTGCTGTTCGACGCAGGCAGCCCCCTCACTGGTGGCTGGATGATTGCGCCTGATCTGCTTCCTTCCCCATACACACAGACAAACACATTCTGGAACATAACTCAAAACATAACCGTGAATAATGCAACCAACAGCATAACATTCCACCTGCAGCAGTCGATGACACCTGTCAGTCTCTATGGCCTT
>JAVZQA010000082.1:0-6105 GCA_038881315.1 Methanomassiliicoccales archaeon | reverse complement strand
ATTCAACTATTCTGTGGGAGGTCTGGGATATGCATTTCCAGCTTCCATAGGTGCCTACTTCGCTTCCGGCGTCACAACCACATGTATAACAACCGATGGCAGTTTTGCCTTCAATCTGGGTGAACTCGAGACTGTAAAGAGAGAGGGTGCGGACATAAAGATATTCATTTTCAATAACAGCTCCTTCGGCTGGATAAGAGCTGCCATGGTGAATGATATTGGAAGGATAGTCAAGGGGACTCAGCATTCGCAAATCAACTTCAGCGGTATCGCCCATGCCTTCGGCCTTCCGTATCACACGGTAGAAAGAACATCTGAGCTGCAGGAAGTATTGCACACTGTATATGGAACACCCGGGCCCTGCCTCATAAACGTGGAATGTCTCACAGAGGATCAGCTTGTTCCACCTGTGCCCGAATGGAGGAAAGTCAGCAGGCTGACAGGCTCACGCTATATGGGTTGAAAAAGGCATCTCTTCTCCGTGATTCAATTGACTAAAACCTTGTCTTTAGTCTTAAGGTCACTTTTTTCGTTAAAGCTGGATATTGTGCGATATAAGATCTTCCTTTTCGGCTAGTAAAATTTATTTATGGTGACCACTGTTCAGGGCGGGGGGCTACATTGTCGTCAAGCTCTGATACAGGTGCCGTTTTCGCAAGAAAGTCATCCGGTCTATCTAGACCATACACTGCTTTTGACCTGGTGGTCTTTGTAATCGCATTTACCATTGGCTCAGGAATACTATTTTTCACAGTTCAGGTTGTTGGCGAATACCCTGGTTCCAATCCTTTCCTGGCCTTGCTTGTGGATATAATACCACTCTTTTCGGGTGCAGCGGTGGTTTATCTCCTCGCGACAGCAATGCCGAGAGTGGGAGGACAATATGTTTGGATTAGCAGACTGCTGAATCCAGGCATAGGTTACTTTGTAAACATATTTTCATGGATTGGTTACTGTCTGATAATGGGGGATGTGGCCTATATTGGTGCGTCTTTCCTTGCACAGGGTTTCACCATTGCAGGGCTTGTGACGCATTCAAGCACTCTTTCCAGCAGCGGACAATTCTTCACCCATCCACTGAATATAATACTCGTGGCCTCTCTCATTACAATCATCTTTACAATTTTGACATTCTTCGGCCACACGGTTTCAAGGGTGGTAGTTTCAGTGCTTTTCTTCATACCGCTCGTGATTTTGCTGGTTGCAGATATTAAGATGCTTTTGACACCTCAGTCGTCAGTTCCATCACTGTGGAATGCTGTGTTCGGCAGCGGTTCATACAACAACATTTACTCTCTTTCCACCAGCAAGGGATGGACTGCAAAGCTTATTCAGCCCAGTCTCTCTGCCACATTTCTGGCAGCCATACCACTCATCTCCTCCTGGAGCGGTTTTAGTCATTTCGGGGGCTGGATATCAGGTGAGACGAAGGTGCCCAATAAAACAATGTTCTTTGGAACAATAGGTGCCGGACTAGTCGCCTTGTTTCTGATGGCATTTACAATTGGTTCTTATCAGCATATGTACGGGGTGGAATTTGTTTCCAGGATGTCATACGTTTCGAGCTCATTGCATGTTACACCCTCAATTCCATTGCTTGGCGCAGTGGCCTTTGGTAACGTGGGCTGGTTTGCAATAGTAATCAGTTTCATAGTCTTCCTTTTCCCAATCAAGGATGTCTTTCCATCTATCATATTCCAGGCAAGGCAGCTCTTCGGTGCTGCGTTTGACAGGATGCTCCCGATGCGCCTCCTTTATGTCAGCAGGAAAACCGGGCAGCCGATCATCAGTTATCTTGTCACTGGTATTGCGATTATAATTTCTATTGTTGTGGTCAGTCCCTATCTCAAACTTGGTCTCTTTGTCGGCGCAGACCTCTATGTGCTCTCAATAGGGATGTTGCAGCTCTTCACAGCAATAGCAGCAATTGTCCTTCCGGTGACAAACCCGGACCTCTTTGAGAAGGCGGGTAGGCCTGCGAATGCTGAAATAGGCGGTATACCTGTCATATCGCTCGTGGGTGTGCTTTCCTTGGCGAGCTGGGTTTACCTGCTGGGAGATTCGTTCTTCAACGCATTCAGCGCCAAAGTCGGGCTGACAGTCATGCTGGTCATTTCAATAATTGTCGGTTTAATCTTCCTGATGTACATTGCCTTCATGAGGAGACTGGCAAGAGAGGGAATCAACGTATCGCTGGTAGGCAGGGAAATACCTCCCCTATGATGCGTACTGGTCGATATCTTGTATACCATAACCTTTGCTTCAGACTTGCACTCAGGACGGGCCGCCTATCTCAAGCTGCTGAATTCAGTCAACTATTACAGAACGGATGTTCTCATAATAGGTGCAGACATCACCGGCAAATTGCTTGTACCGATAATAGAGGCACACGACGGTTACAGGTACACCTATAGGGGAAGGAACGAAACAGTAGAAGTCTCAAGGCTCCAAAAGGTCAGAGATGCGCTACAGGACGAAGGAGTATACACCTCGGTCGTCTCTCAAGAAGAGTATGAGTCAATCAGGAATCAACCGGAGAAGATCGATGCGCTGTTTCGCAAGGCGATGGCTGAAACATTGGAGAGTTGGGCAAAACTCGCGCAGGAGCGGCTCTCACCTAAGGGTATCAGGGTGATCGTGAACTTCGGAAACGATGATAGGCGTGATCTCGACGAGCACATTAATGACATCGAAAATGATTCTTTCGTTTTTGCTGAAGACAGAATCATAACCCTTGGAGATACATACCAACTTATCAGCACTGGTTACGCAAACAAGACGCCCTGGGATGCACCCAGGGATGTCACCGAGGAGGAACTGGCAGTAATTATAGAAAAAAAGGTGGAACCTCTGCAGAGTTTCGACACGGCCATTTTCAATTTCCACTGTCCTCCATATGATACGCCGCTGGACCGGGCTGTGATGCTCGATCCAGATGGAAAATTAAGGGGCGGCGCAGGCCATTCGAGAACCGCACCTGTCGGAAGCACCGCCGTCAGGAAGGCGATTGAAAAATATCAGCCTCTGCTGGGACTCCATGGTCATATCCATGAATCCAGAGGTTACTGCAAAATAGGAAGGACAGTCTGCCTCAATCCAGGCAGTGAATACCAGAATGGTGTTCTCAAGTTCTGTCTCATTGTGCTAGATGGCAGCAGTGTAAAAAGGTACAACTTCATTGACGGATAGATCATGCTGTCACCTTCAATCGAGCTAAGGAATATCTCGCTTCTGCTTACAATGGATAAAACCGGTAGCTTCATGAGACATGTCTCTATTTTCATTGAGGATGGAAGAATTGTCTCCATAGCCGCCAATGGATCTGCGGTGCGGGAAAAGGCGGAGGTTGTTATAGACTGCAACGGGTTGATTGCACTACCTGGATTAGTGGATGCACATTCTCATATCAATTACGGTATGGCCATTAGCGGTATTGTCTCTGCATCCAGGGAAAGAGGGTCGTATATAAGGTCAATCGTGGAATGTCTTTCGCTCCTCCGGTCAGATGAACAGTATGCCATCTCACTTCTTACACTCTGCAAGCAGATAAGCAATGGCTGCACTTCGATCCATGAACCCGGCCTTCTGTCTTACAGCACCTCGGTGGAAAGAGCAGTTAAGGCAGCAGGGGTGAGAGCCCTTCTTGGGATTCCATTTGTGGAATTTGAGAACGAATATGGCCTTCCACCCATGGAGCATGATAAAATTATATCACTCGTCTCGTCCCATTTAAAGCATTTCAGAGACAACACCGGACTCATCGAAAAATGTATCTCGCCGTTCTCCCACCTACTTGTCAGCATGGAGACCTCCGCTGTGCTCAGAGACATTGCAGTGGAGCATAATGCAAGTATTTCCTTTCATTCATTTCCCACACAGGGTGAAAGGAGAAGGACACTCGAGCTATGCAGAAAGGAGGGAAGAAATTCCATATATGAGTTACTGGAGAGCGCAGGACTCTCTGGAAGTCATATTCTGCTCTCCCACCCTGTATGGCTAACTTCTACTGAAGTGAAACACCTTGCTGCTGACGGATGCAGGGGCGTGCTATGCCCAAATCCATCCTCCCTGAATCGAGGTCTGGCTAGAGCGCCTCTAATCTCAATGGTCATGAACGGTATGAAAGTTGGTCTGGGAACCGACTCGTATTTGGTGTCCCCGGATATGGATCTGTTTGCTGTCTCCTCCACTGCGAGTAATGTTTTCGCCTCAGGTAAATGGCCATTGGATAGCTCCTTTTTCCTTTTGAATTCTATAACTTCCATGGGAGCTGATGCACTCTTTCCTAACCATGGATATTGTTCCATACTTGAAGGCAGCCCTGCGGATATTGTTCTGATTAGGTGCGATTCACACTCTCTTTCGGCTCAAGGCAGCATCTACGATTCTATTTTGAAAGGATGCGCTGGCAGTGATGTAGAATATACGATTGCCGGCGGCAGGGTGCTCTATGAGAGAGGCACATTTGTTTGTGTGGACATCGAGAAGCTTAGACTTCAAGTGAAAGATGTAATACTGAGGCTCAAAAGCACCCTCAGCGATACGCACAGCTGAAACTATAGAGGCGCTGCATCAATTAATGTAAACTGCTTCTTTTGTCCGACTATGTTAACCACATATCTTATACGCAGTCATCTTCAAGTGTAATTAGGCATAATAAGAAGGCCACTTTCCTCTGTCAATGTCGGAAGTCACAACTTCGACAGTCTTCCGGTTCGAACATCATACACCATGCCTGTTATCCTGCTCCCCTTCGCTATGAAGGGACTGGCTCTCAGTCTTGCAATATTCTGTCTTATGTCCCCTTCAATACTCCGGAATGCCTCAAACGCAAATGGCGGCCTTATTGCCGTCTCCTTTTCAATCTCCTCCTTCAATTTATTTTCGTCGAGCTTAAGCATTCCGCAGTCTGTGTGATGCACTAGCACTATCTCCTCCGTGCCCATAAGTCGCTGTGATATGATAAGGGAACGGATTACATCGTCTGTCACAACACCCCCAGCGTTCCTGATGACATGAGCTTCCCCTGGTTTGATACCAAGTATCCTGTAAATGTCGAGTCTAGCATCCATGCATGCAACAACAGCCAGCTTCCTTACAGGTGACGCCATCAGATCTCTGCCTTCAAAATTTTTTGAATATTCCCCATTGTTTTTCAGCAGCTCATCTGTCTGCTCCATATATGCGGCAAGGGATACAGGTTATATCTGTTATTTTCCTTGTAGCTACGTTATCAGCTCATATATGCAAAATAACCACTCGTTTTCGGAGAGATATTCATTGTCAGCGGATTGCAGATTAACAAATCTCACTTGTAATCACTTCAATCGCTTTATTCATATGGACAAAATTCAATAAACAGTTCTTTTTTTGATATCTCCTTTGCTTCTTATATTGTGATATTAGAATAGCTGCATTTTCCCTATACCATGACAGACCTTTTTCCGTTACGCATTGTCACAGGCGTTCATGGTACCGCCGCCACTAAGATGGATTTAGCAAAGTAAGATTCATGGATAATGCTGCACACATAATTATTTGCACAAGGCTTCCGAAGGTATTACGATTGCTATTTAAACTCCCTACACACATTCAAGAAGCCACCAGGATTCCTTCCCTGACGCCTAACACTTGACGTTCTGCAGCATGTAATGCATCTTCCTCGTCTTGTCATCGCACGTGTCATCAAAAGCCGGCATTTGCTTCAGCCTCTTTGAGTTCTTTCGTGATGACAATGAGCGCCTTCCGCTATCCAGCCGGAATCAGCGCCACGCATTGTTTTTATACGCAGGTCCCTAGCTATCTTTCTCAACATTCATAAGATTCATTTCATTTTTATTTCCTAAGATATGACATAATTTCTTCTTTATCCTCCTGCATCGGTTTGAATGCGCGATCTATGGAATGAGCAAGACCGAAGTGAGAAATCTTTGTACTAGTGCCTTATCTCTGTTTGTTTCCTTACACTTTCATTTTCTTTCGTGGCCCGTTCCATATCTTTCCAGTCACATTCAGTGAACTAAAGCAAGAAACTGCAATTCATTGGTATAGTCTTACATGACGACTAGGACTAAAACAGAAGCCGCTCAGTTCTTTTTGTGGATG
>JAVZQA010000081.1:0-6131 GCA_038881315.1 Methanomassiliicoccales archaeon | reverse complement strand
CACAGGATTGGTTTCATGTCAGAGGCAGTCAAGCCTGAATATTTCGGAGGTCCGCTCTGGAAAACTGGGTATTCGTGGCTCAATGTTTATTGGGGGAATTTCTTTACAACGCCATCTTCCACATCATGGATGAACAGAGTCGATCGCGCAACTGCTGATATTGAGAAGGCTCCCTCCTATTCAGGAGGTTTGAGTCAATACAATGTTGGCATAGGAAATGTGATTGGAAGGGCGGTAATTCCGTCAGATCCACCTGGAACCATTACGGATGCTGAGATCTCCACAACACTGCAGTCCTGGATTTCCTCCGGCAAACTTTCAAACCTCGGGACACAGGGAGCATACAACATTTTCTTCCCGCCTGGTGTTTCCGTCTCCCTCTATTCTGATTATTCCTGTTCGACGTTTTGCGATTACCACAATTCGGCTAATGGTGCAAAGGGGCCATTCTATACTGTGGAACCATATCCATGCACATCAGGATGCAATCAGTGCACCTCTGATATTTTCGATACACTGACTTCTGGTCTGTCAGAGGAAATGGTTGAGCTGAAGACAGACATGGATCCAGGGACAGGCTGGCTGATAGGCAATCTTGAACTCTGCGATTACTGTGATGAACATTACGTGTGCAATAGATTGGCGACTGGAGAATATGTTAATGCATGGTATGATATGAAGACGTCTGAATGCTGGAAGGCATGACCATTGTGACAGAAAAACTCTACTGGAAGGATGCGTACCTGCATAGTTTCGAGGCACGCGTGATTGAGGTAAGGGATAATGTGCTCTATTTTGACAGAACCGCTTTCAACCCTGCTGGCGGCGGATTGCCAGGAGACACGGGAATGGCAGGCAATGTCAAAATCAAAGACACTGTCAAACAGGGTGAGGACACTGTCGCTCATATGGCTGATGGTCAATCCATCATGACTGCAGGAGAAACTGTAAAATGTGAAATAGACTGGGACAGAAGATACAAAATAATGCGTATGCACACCGCTGCTCATGCACTCAGCGCAGTTATGCAGAGAGAAACGGGTGCTCTAATAACGGGGAATCAGATAAGGCCCGAAGAGTCCAGAATAGACTTCAACCTTGAGAATTTTGATCGTGGCAGAATAGAGGAACTGGTGTCCACTGTAAATAGCGAGATCGCTGCAGGAAGGGAGGTGCGAAGCTACTTCCTACCCAAGGAAGAGGCGCTCAGAATACCTGGCATAGTGAAGCTTGCCGGAGCCTTTCCCCCTGATGTGAGTGAGTTGAGAATCGTTGAAATAGACGGTCTCGACATACAGGCCGATGGCGGAGTGCATGTCAGAAACACTTCCGAAATAGGACGCATTAGGATAGTTAAAACCGAAAATAAGGGAAAGAACAACCGTCGCATCTATTTCGCTCTGGATTAAGACCTACTCTGTATCTTTGCGGCCTCTTCCGGCGAAATACCATCGTGCACCAGTCTCATATACGACATAACTGCCTTGGCGGGTTCCGGTGACTGCCACACATTTCTCCCAAACACAACACCTTTCGCCCCCGCATCCAGCGCCTCTTTGACCATCTTATATGCTTCCAGCACTGTCTCCGTCTTTGGCCCACCGCGTATGAGCACTGGCACATTAGCAGCATCAACGGCTTTCGAAAATGTTTCCCTGTTCCCGGTGTAATCCACCTTTAGTATATCCGCTCCAGTTTCAAAGGCAATCCTGCATGCCAGAGGAATGAGTTCCGCGTCCCTGACTGTCTGATATCCCTTTGCAATTCCAATTGGTTCAACCATACATGGCATCGAGTATTCCTGGCATCTGGAGATCACATCCGCTATCTCGGCTATGTTCCTTCCCTCTTCTCTGTCTTCCTGATATCCGAAGAGCATGTAGACGACGACCGCATCCGCACCTGCTCTAATTGCCTCCTCAACAGAGAAGAGCATCTCCCTGTAGCCTTCCTTCGGTTCCGGTTTCGACCGCCAGACGTTCGATGTATCTATTCTCGCAATTAGAGCGGGAGCCCCTCTCCCCAGAAAGTTTTCTCTTATCGCATTCGCAACTGGGGGTGTGCATTGCAGTGCGTCCGGTTTTCCCTTAACGATCTGCCCGACAGTCTCTTCTATGTCTTCCAGTCCCCTCACCGGACCCATAAGTATGCCATGGTCAATAGCGATTACAACTCCTCTGCCGTCGACAGGCGATATGATCCTGCTTTTGCGTATTTCTGCACCAAGCGTGTTATTCAGATTTCTCACCTTTCCACAATTATTTTTCTTCCCTTCTGCTTCATTGCGAGGTCGAAGGCTTCCGCAGCTCTTTCAAGAGAAAAGGAATGGGAAATTATATCGTCCACTACACCTTCAGCACTGCTAAGCATCTCTATCGCTTCCGCCACCTCGCGCTCAACTGCGGAGTATGTGTTCACAATCTTTATCTCGTTTCTGAAGAGGGTATTCAGGTCATAATCAAGCAGAGTTCCCGGCATAGGCAGGCCAAACTGAAGAAGTGTGCCCCCTTTCCTTAGCAGCGCAATTCCTGTTTTCATTGCTGCTACACTGCCTGTTGCCACGACTACTGCATCCGCTCCCCTGCCTTCTGTTTTACTCTTGATGCTTTCTGTAGCCTCGTTCGGCACATATGAGCTTTCTGCTCCGAGCTTAACGGCGAATGCTCCTCTTGCCTGATCTGGTTCCACTGCATCCACCCTAAAACCATTCGAATGCAATGCAAAGATATGCAACATGCCGACAGGTCCTGCACCGACCACTGCAACAGTGCTATCTTGCGTGAGCCCAAGTCTCCTTATCCCCCTTATGGCGCAGGCCAGTGGTTCTATAAGTGTCCCTCTCTTGAAATCCAGTCTATTTGGCAGCCTGAAGAGGCCGCCGTGTTCTATATTCCATGCAGGCATGAGGAAATACTCCGAAAGGCCGCCTGGAATGAGGTTCGATGAGGAAAAATGCGGACACATGGTCTCGCTCCCACTCTTGCAGTAGTGGCATGAGTAACAGGGGACGTGATGGTGTGGAAACACCCTGTCCCCTTCATCAAAGGCAGTTACCCTCTCCCCTACCTCCACTATTATTCCGACCGCCTCGTGTCCAAAACTTCTCGAGGGATAATGACCCAGCACCTTTTCCACGTCTGTACCGCAGATACCGCATGCCTTCATCTCGATGAGCACATCCCCTTCACCAGGCGATGGCTTTTCCGTCTCAGCGATCTCTACCCTTCCCTGTCCAGGTACGCACGTCTTCATCTAAGGTCTGTTGCATTAAAGCGAATTAATATTTAAGATGGTGATGATTGGAAAATTACGCATTCATGTCTGTCACCAATGGTTCAAAAATATTAAATCACTCTCATTGGATTGAAAACCGTTACTGATGGCGACGACGATAGCCGATATAGTTTATCCCTACACCCCAAGGATGACGGGCATCAGAAGATACTCAGAGCGTTTAATCAATGGAATGAGGCAGCTCAAGGCACCGGTGAAAGTCCACAGGGTAAGAAAGATTGAAAAGAGCCTCTGGGGTAGACCAGTTGGCGGTCTGATTTCCCAGCGTTTCTTCTCCATGTTCATAAGAACACATGCACCAGTTGTTCACGCGCTTTCCCCCGATCTCAGCGGTTCGAAGACCAACACAATAACAATCCATGATGTTATCCCCTTTAGACAACGAGAACTGTTCATTAGAAATGCAAGGGAGAGGATGGGGTATAGCATAATGTACAACAAACTCTTTGACGCGCATCTTATTGTTCAGACGAAGGTGATCGCAGCACAGCTGGTTTCAATGGGAGTAGACCCAGGTAAAATTCACGTCTGCGGTCTGTCAGTTGATCCAATTTTCAAGCCGGTTACAGGGGCTTCCCCATACCCCTCTAACAATATGGCTCACATTGTTACAGTAGGCGATTTCAATCCCAGGAAGCGATTCGACATAATATTTCAGGCAATCGCCAGGGTGGATAATGTAGAGCTCTATCACATAGGTTATTCCAACAGTTGGAAGGAGCAATATGCTCGTCTGAGGAAAATGGCATCCGATATTGGGCGCATACACTTTCTGGGGGCGGTTTCGGATATTGAATTGGTTTCAAGGCTTTCTCATGCGGATCTCTTTGCTTTCGCTTCGATGGACGAAGGAGCGGGTTATCCTGTTGCAGAATCCATTTCGTGCGGTACTAATGCAGTTGTAAACGAGCTGGACGTCTTCAAGGAACTCTATGACGACCTTGTCTTTTATTCCCCAATGGATGCCGAAGGGTTCGCTGAAACCATCAGATATGCACTTGCACATCCAAAACCGAGGCAGGTGCTGACCCAATACGCCTCCAGCTTCGCTCCTCAGGCTGAAGCAAAGCGGACGCTCCATGCGTATGAGGAAATATCAGATATTGATATCAGTGACATCACAATTGGCGATAAGCTGTGAAACTGGCCGGGATAGCTTTATTATATACCAATTGCAATGGCATTGTTGCGGGATTTTCACGGCAACTGTTCTACCCTCCCCGGACATAGTACTCCTGTTTGCCGCTTATTTGATACTCATGGGATCCGTTCTTGCATTTGCAATTTATGAATCCAATTCCGGCGTGGCACTCCAGGTTACCGCACTTCTTTTAGGAGGTGTCTTCTTTGCATTTCTGGTTGCACGTAATATCATTGCATTGCCATCGTATTTTGTCTCATTCGTAAACGATTTCTCCACACCACTCGTTACCACTCTTGTCCTTGTTCTGGTATTTCTGGGCATGGGGCTGAAACTTGGATGGGATGTCAAATCGTTGAGCGGAGAAGGGTGGCGTATTGCCGCATCTGGAATAGTCATGGGTTTCGCGGACATAATCTTCGCAGCTCTCTTCTTCGGTTTCCTATGCAAATTCATCTTCGGATGGTCCTTTGACTATGGGGCGCTTCTAGGGTCACTGATGGGGGAAACATCGGCTGCTATGGTTGTCCCCTTTATGAACCACATCACCACAAGACTTCAGGAGGGAGGCAGTAAGTCTGCGCACATTAACAGGCTTGCTCATGTTCTCAAATTGGAATCGACAGTAAACAGTGTGGCACTCGTCCTCTTTCTCGTTATCTTTTTCAATGAGATATCAATCGGTAATCTGAACCCGACATTCAGCTCCTTCTTTGCCACTATCTGGTCATCGCTGCTTCAGGTAATCCGGCTGCATGCGATCGTGTTGCTCATAGTAGGTGCGGGGACGCCTCTGATTGTATATCTGAGTTCAAGATTCATTGCCTTTATTGTAAAGCGGAGGCTGACAGATAAGGAGGCGAGAAAGCTGAGAGTGTATTCTGTTTTCTCCCTCAATACACTGCCCCTTTCCTCTTCCGGTGCTTCTTCTGAGCTTAGTGAGAAGCAGTTCAGAACAGGTATGATGATATACGGTGTGATTTTGGGTATAGCACTTCTGGTCTATGAGACAATAGAGGTGCAAAACGCCACATCCTTTGCGGGCATGGGTAAGACGCTCTTTTCTCTGCTTGCACTGCTTTATCTCGGCTTTTTCCTTGGCTACCTCTTTCCTGGAGGAAACAGTTCCATAACAGATTCGGCATCCGAGGAAACTGGCCGTCGGGCTTTCACAGGCATGATGCTGTTTCATGAGGAATTCGAACTGCTTGCAAGGATTGTGTTTTATTTCAGCGTGGGAATGAGTTTGGGGTTCATGCTCTTTATTGCAAACAGTTCTGTCAGGTTCAGTACTTCATTATGGCTTCAAATAGTGATAATTTCTGTGATAATGCCTATTGCTTTCATTGTGTCAAGATACGTTAGCGGTCTTGCCGGTTTACCCATTGCTTTCTTTAGCCGTTATTCGAATGAATCAATAAGGGGAGACTTTGGTATGGTGCTTTCAGCGATGCCGAAGGGCATCACTGTCGCCGCTGTCTCTGTACTTATTCTACAGAGCAATATTCAGTTTGCCGCTGAAATATACATCATCGCGCTTCTTTCAGTGATTATTTCAAGTGTATGCTTTGCAGCACTTTCGCCTCTGGCCGCCAGGTCGTCGGGTGTGACTGCAAAGACAGATAAAGAGCCTGAAGGCGCATAGTGCACTCAAATGTCATCCACGCAAAAGAAGCGTCTTTGCAGTGATTATTTA
>JAVZQA010000080.1:0-6164 GCA_038881315.1 Methanomassiliicoccales archaeon | reverse complement strand
ATACAAATGAGAAAGGGCAAATTACTTTTCAAGGCCCTTAATTTATCTTTACACATCCCTTAAAACGCCTGGGAGGCTGCATTAGATAAGAAATGTCAATAAGTTCCAACATAAAAGTCAGATGGCCCAAAAATAATATGGAGGGTTTGTGGGAATTGTGCCAGAGGTATAGAGTAAACAAACTAGCTTGATGGAGATAAAACCTCCTTCTCCTCTTCAATTTCCTCCTGATGCTTTACATTGAAATTATAGCGAATTTGCCCTCAATACTATTCAAGGGTGATGGTTGATCTTCGGAAGACTAAATTCCTAATATATGCCATTTCCTGACACGGGTCTGTTAGGTTTATTCATTTACAATAAAACTTTGAGAAGACAGCAAACGTCAGTCCGAGGTCACTATTGTCCCCTTTGTTTCCTTTAGCCCAAACAGACCACCAAATTGGAAGATCGAGCCTACGAGCATTGCTATGGACATTGCGAGCCCCACAAATCTTATTCCCCCGAGCCCGCTGTATATAATTGGAACCAGAAGAGAGGCAAGAGCGCCTGCTATTCCTCTTCCGACCATATACCCAAAGTTGGTCGCTGTTGATCGCATTCTAGTTGGGAAATGTTCACTGTACCATACGCCATACTCACCCGAAATTCCCTGTCCTATTGAAACAAATGTGTATGCGTAGAAAAGGCCAAATGAAAACACAGTAAGGTACGGTTCTTTCTGGAGAATGCTCACCAGGAAAATCACAACGGCTATGATATACGCAGCTCCGTATCCAATGGCCGTCGGCTTTCTTCCGACGATGTCTGAAACAAAGCCATTGACCCAATAGAAGGGGACAGCAATAGCCTGACCCAGCACTAGCATTGTAGTGTATTTTGCAGGGGTCAATCCATACCCAATCGCCAAGAGAGTTGGCATAAAGCTGGAATATGAGAAATATATGAAGAGATTTGAACCACCTATTAGAAGCGCGAACAAAGTCCACCTTCTAACCTCTGGTTGGAATATTTCCGAAAGAGGGGTTTTTTCTGCTACACCCTGCTCCTTTTTCTTCCTGGCAATTTCTTTGTACCTCGCCCAGTACTTAGATTCAGGCATTGCGACCAGGATTATTATAACTCCTACCAGCGCTACAATGCCCGCGATAACGAAAGCGTATCTCCAGCCGAGAAATTCTCCAAATCTTGTCAGTGTATAACCGGCGGTGAATGCCCCCGTAAGCGATCCTATGATAAAGACGCCCTGGAGAATGCCGCCACCAGTGGCCCTCCATTTCGGAGACCAGACCTCTGTTATCTGTGCGAAGCCTATCCCCCATTCTCCTCCAATTCCGAGTCCTTCAATTGCCCTCACAAGATAAAGTTGCCAAAGCTGGCCTACCGCGGCAGTTGCCATAGTGGAAAGCCCAAATACAGCTATGGAAAGAAGCAATCCCTTTTTTCTTCCAAATCTGTCGGCGATTGCCCCAAATAAAAGGCCGCCAAAGGCTGAAAATACAAGGCTAATAGTAAGTGCAATAGCAATTTCCTGAACTGATACTTTAAATTCGATAGAAAGTGGGACAAATAAGTAGCTAATTATCACCAAATCGAGCCCATCCCCAAAATGTCCAAATAGAATTCCAAGGAGTGTTCCGTACCTTTCCCTATTGCTATATGAAATTGTTGATTCCATCTACCTTATTTGATCGCACACTATATTAAAAATTTTCTATCCAGTAATATCTTGATAAACAAAATCCATTGGATTGCATAAATTCCTTTTAAGTAATGTAAAAATCATTATTCATGAACCATAGGTCTTATTTTCTTAGTCAATAAGTCAGGGTCCTCAATCATGGGATAATGCCCCAATCCTTCGATCTCTGCCATTCTGAACAAGCTATTGAGGCTTAATGTCTCTTCCAGCATTTCCCTAGTCACGATTGGGTCATCGCTACCTCTTACCAGTGCAACTGGGATATTGGATCGTCTTAACTGTTCTCTCCTGTCAAATTGGTTCCAAGCCAGAAGATCCCCAACGTATATATCCCTGTTATTTGAAGTCCTTATCCAAAATAGTTTTTCCATATTCTCCTTTGTAGCCTTCCTGCCGCAAAAATTAAAGGTTCGTGCAAGATCGTACTGATCAACGTTCAAAATGTCGCTTTCATTGAACGTTCGTGTTTTTCCCGCCCCTTCAAGAGCTATGATCTTTTTGATTTGTGAACCATTTGAGGTAGCTAGATCAAGTGCAACATCTGCCCCAAGTGAACACCCAACGACAGTCAATTCGCTTAGGTCCAGTTGGCGTATAAATTCTGTCACTACAGAAGAGTAATATTCAACTGAGGGACGTATGCGCCTCCAGTTATCCCATGGGGAAGATTTTCCATGACCAGGAAGATCAATAATGATTACAGAGAAACTTTCAGAGAGTTTTGCAGCAACCTGATGCCATATCCTGCTATCTGTACCAGCAGTGTGTATCAGCAACACGTTCTCCCCATTGCCAGCACCAGCAGTCTCATAGTAAACGGCATGCCCCTGGATGCCAATGTAATGTCCTTCCATATAGCGGGATGCGAATACAGGATAAATTGAATTCTATCCGATATAAAACGCAGGCATTTTTGATTAATATGACATGATAGGCAGGTTATTAGGATATTATTCAGCAGTGTTTTAAAAGGGGTTAATTTAAATATCAGGAAATGATCAATTTTTATGGCAGATGTTCAGACCTCTACCAATGACAAAAAATTCACGCGGGTAAATGCGCTTCAGACATACATCTCTCTGATGACATATACATTTGATATTCTGAGTTTTGTGGCAATCTCCTTTGTCATCGTTCCAGTTGCGGCAGCCATTTATCCATCAAAAACCATCGGTATTTCATTGCTTGTTACCTGGGGTGGTTTCGCAGCCGGATCAGTTACAAGACCTATTGGCGCTGCAATTATAGGGCCTCTTTATGACAAGGTGGGGAGAAAACGCGGCCTTTATATCAGCATAGCAGGATCAAGCTTACTTACAGCAGCAATCGCTGCAAACCCGACTTATGCTGCTGTTGGCATATGGGCGCCTATTACCTTCATTTCACTCCGGCTGATTGGCGGTATATTTATTGGCGCATTAATCAGCGGCGGCCTGGTCTTTGCCCCTGAAAATTTGCCGGAAAGATTCAGAGGCCTTATGACAGGATTCGCTGAGGCTGGTGGAAGCTGGGCCCATGTGATCGGGGCTGCGTGGCTCCTCATGATCAGCGCCGCCTTTGTAGGGGCTTCATACTTCTCTATTGGCTGGAGAATAATGTTTCTCGTGGCCTTGTTGCCGCTGGTTCTGATAATTCCGGTTCTGTACAAAGTACCTGAATCTCAGATTTACATCAAGGCAAAGTCCAAAGGAAATACACAAAAAGGAGTTTACAAAACATTATTCTCGAAGAAAACTGGCATGAGGAATGCCTTCCTGATAGCCGTATTTTCATCCATTGGCCTCCTTGGATATGACAATCTCACTGAGAACACCTTTCCCACATTTCTTGCAGAGATTAACAAGGTTCCTCATGTTGCCCTTGCCAACCTTGTATTGATCGGTGCGGTATTTGGTGTCATAGGTTCCATTGCAGGGGGTGCAATATCCCAGAGGACTGGAAGAAAGCCATTTGCAATCGGTGGCGCCATAATTTTGATAGCTATTAGTGCACTTTTCATCTATCTTGGAAACTTGCCAGGGGATGCCTTTTACCTCATACTTTTCACAATAGCTCCTTTCTACTTCTTCGCGTCCATTTCCAAAGCCGACCTTTCTATCTTCCTTAATGAAGCTTTCACTACTGAAGTTAGGTCTACTGCGGTGGGGCTGAACTGGAACCTTGGTTATGGAATTGCGGGAGTCTGGCCTATAATCATTAGCGCATTGCTAGTAGTATATGGCCTCAAGTTTTACCCTATGGCGCAATTTATTTTCCTTGTGTTTTTGGGTGTAATGTACCTTATAGCTTCCATTGTATCCAAAGAGACTCTGGGAAATATTTCAAAGGAAGAGATGGCCATATCTTCCTAACCATTTTTTTAACAAAACCTGTAAATCCAATGCTGGGATGTACTTGAAATGACGAATTGGCAGGATACTAGGGAATGGCTGGAGTGTGCGTCCAAAATTGGCGAGCTAAAGATAATCAAGGGCGCAGACCCAAGGCTTGAAATTTCCGCGATTGCACAGATTAATGCCAAGAATAACGGGCCAGCATTGCTTTTTGAGGATATTAAGGGTTATGAATCAAGCGGTTTCCGAATAATGACCAACTCAGTGGGCAATACACCGTTATTCAACATGACATTCGGGCAGGACATCGAAATGAGCCTGAGGGAAACCATCGAAACGCTAAGGGGGAAGCCTAATTACTGGACTGAAGCAAGCCGCAACTACCCGGTAAATTTTGTTTCTACCGGAAAGGTTCTTGAAAATGTTAAACGCAAGGAGGAGATTGATCTACTCAAGTTCCCTGCCCCTCTTTGGCATAAGGAGGATGGCGGGCTATTCATTGGCACCGGAATTGCAGTAATCACGAAAGACCCGGACGACGGTAAGATAAACGTTGGCTCCTACAGGGCCCAGCTTTATGACAAGAATACCGTTGGAATAAACATAGAGCGCGGCAAACATGGTTCGATGCACATGGCAAAGTATTTCTCGAGAAACCAACCCATGCCAATTGTCCTTGTCATCGGACCGGATCCACTGCTATACGTTTTGGCTGGTAGTGAGATTCCAACTGGAATCTCAGAGCTTGAATACCAGGGAGCCATCATGGAAAAGGCAGTGGACGTAATAAGAGGAGAAACCACTGGCTTACCAATCCCAGCTAACTGCGAAATTGCCCTTGAAGGCTACGTGTACCCCGATAGGACAAAGCTTGAAGGCCCCCATGGGGAATGGACAGGTTATTACGCCAGTGAACCCAAAGAGAAACCTTACGTCGAAGTGCAAACACTTTATTACAGAAATGGAGCTATAATTCTTGGTTCCGCAATGTCTAAGGGTTCATACAATGATCATGCCTTCTGGAGAAGCATATGGAGGTCTGCCCTCATTTATGATGAAATGGCCAAGAATGGTATTCCCAACGTAGTTGGCGTCTATACCCCGCCCTTCGGTGGTGGAAGGCAATTTATCAATGTATCCATTAAACAATCTTATCCAGGTCATGCGACTGAAGCAGGTTATTTTGCCAGCCAAACAAGGAGTGCAGCCTATATGGGAAAGTGGGTTGTTGTCGTTGATGACGACATAGATCCTTATGATATGGAGGATGTTCTTTGGGCCATAACTTCAAGGGCAGATCCAGCAGACCTAGGGATCATTAGAAAAGCCTGGGCAAGCGGCGTGGATCCGCTCAAACCAAGGGATGTCCCTGCCTCATCCTACACCAACAACAGGGGGATAATCTTCGCTGTAAAGCCATACGAGAGGATCGATGAGTTTCCAAGGACCTGTTTTCCAACGAAGCAAGAATTTAAGGAAACATTTGATAAATGGCGCGATGAATTCAGGGGCGTATGGAAAAGCATGTGATGCGGAAGGCAAACCTGCATCAATTTATTGAATAAGCTATATTCTAAATAGAATATTTAAATATATCCAGAAGTTACTCCAGCATGGAAATCCAGATTTCCTACACTAACTCAGAAAGAGCGAGAGCTTATCTTGGTGGGACCCTTGGATATCTGTTTGATGGCTATAACCTCCTGCTAACAACCTTCCTGTTTGCAGGTATAGCTAGCGCATTTAATGCCAAGCTCCCCCAGGTAGCGCTTGCGGTCACGTTTGCGCTGATCGGGTCTGTTATAGGCGGAATATTCTTTGGATGGTTTGCTGACAGAGCTGGGAGACGAACCACCCTTCTTCTGACAATTCTCCTGTTCTCGATATTCGAGATTCTCAGCGGCTTCTCCACCTCGCTCACGATGTTTTATGTCTTCCAGCTGATAGTAGGCCTCGGTGTTGGAGGAGAATGGGGTGTGGGTTTCTCGCTTGTGAATGAGACCTGGGGGAACAGGAGAAGAGGGTTGGCGGGAGGTTTTCTTCAGTCAACATTTGTTATTGGAGCCCTATTGGGTGCCCAGACAGCAGGCTTTTTCAATACGGCCTTTGGAGCAGCTATTGGCTGGAGG
>JAVZQA010000079.1:0-6262 GCA_038881315.1 Methanomassiliicoccales archaeon | reverse complement strand
CTTCGGATACAGATGTCTTCCTAACCGTGCACTGTAAAATGCCTGTGCTGTCACGCAGCACAGCAAAGACAATAGATCCGCTGCTTCTCGTACGATATATCCATCCCCTAACCAAATATTCACTGCCTACCTTCCCATCGCGGAAGATGTCGGAGATATGCGTGAAATTGTCAGAGAGAGAAAGATCTGCCACGGGAGATCGATAGCGTTGATGCGCATATAAAGATGTGTCATATGAGATGTCTTTGTAAAGCACCTGGACGCCCGAGTTCCTTTTCTTTTGACTGCGCTGCAAATTCAAACGCCATTGATACCTGCCCGGCCGAAGGTCAGCAAACCGTCAACCGCCGCCGACGGTGAAAATATTGCGTCTGCATTGATATTCGAATGTTTCTGACATACGGGCGCAATTTCCACAAAAATCTGACGCTGGTAAATAGATTTATCATTGGTAATCTGGTATCGGGAATAGATTTTAATAGAAACATGCTGCATGAGTTGGTGTGCAGTATATGGCGTCATCACAGGTGGAAAGGGGGCAGTGTCCTATAGTGGCAGCCATCAGAGTGGTAGGCAATGAATCCAAGCTTACGGTTATCAGATACCTCACAAAGAATGGAATGGGATTCAATGAACTGAAACGAATTTCGGGGATGAATGCGAAAACACTTTCCTCAGCCCTCCGTTCGCTGGAGGCAGAGGGCATAGTGAATAGGCAGGTGGTATCGACAAGACCTTTTAAGGTGTCATACACGCTTACACAGAAAGGTCTAGATCTCAGACCAGCGCTTGAAATACTAGGGGAGTGGGCAAGCCGCTGGTTGCTTAACGGCACGGGAGAGGGCATATCGCCGCAGGCACAACTGAACAGTTCTCTGCAGTCAGATTAGATTTATTAGCAGGAATAAGTTAGCACGACCGATGGACAATAAACCGATGCCGCATGTCTCGCGTCTCGCAGTGCTCATAATAGTGCTCATTGTGGTGGGCGCCGCGCTTACAGGATATTCGGCATATGGATACTATACAGCACCGCATTCCCATTCGTTGACAGTGACCGCTGGCGACCAAGTGCTTGTGAACTATATTGGCCAGTATACAAATGGTCTTGTTTTTGATACATCGATCTATAGTGTTGCAGTCAATAATGCCACATATCCGAAGGCACCTGGCTTTGATTGGCGTGGTGCTGCTGGATACACTCCGTTGAACATAACGAGTGTGGGTAATGGAGAGGTTATAGCTGGTTTCCAGTCGGCACTAATTGGCATGGCCGTGAATCAGACGAAGACTGTGCTGATACCACCTTCCCTTGGATACGGGCCACTCAATGCAAGCCTTCTTCAGTATCTCCCCGTGTATGAAAACATAACAATGCTCTACAGGACACTTACTTCGACATTTGAAAGTGAATACGGCATAACACCATCTAACGGCATGGTCTTTACGGTGCCATTCTGGGGATGGCAAGCCCAGATTCTGAGCACTGGAAACGGAACTACAGTGTACCAGTATTTGCCGCACGCTGGACAGGTTGTCTATCCTTACACAGACAGATCAAGCACTGTTGCGGGCCTTACGGGGTGGCCTGTTGAGGTGGTTTCAGTCAACAGTGGTGCAGCAAATGGCAGTGGGGAAATAGAAATTAAGAATATGGTCACACCTTCAATGGTTGGCACCGTGGGAGGCGTGAATACCAATGGCTCCCAATTCACAGTATGGGCTTTAAACAGCAATGGCACGATTACACTGAATTTCAACAAGCCTGTGGTGGGTAGAACGCTTGTATTCACGTTGACCGTAGTGTTTATAGAGAATCCGACGACTGGGAAAAAGGCCGGTACTCCCTGACGACAGCAGTGTAGGTTCGCTCTATGCTCTGTACGATTCTGTCCCAGCTGAATGTATGTGCCCTTTCCTCAGCCTTTCTTCCCATCATAAGACGCAATTCGCTGTCTTCTGCCAGCCTTTTCATGGAGGAGGCAAGGGATCTGGCATCACCAACAGGTACCACCAGACCTCCGCCACCTACCACTTCCGGAAGACCTCCGGTTGCGGTCACAACCACAGCCTTGCCATGCGCCATAGCTTCCAGAGCCGCTATTCCAAACGATTCCTGAATGGAAGGAAGGACAAAGAAACTACACGATAGCAAAAGCTCCTCCTTCCTTTCCTCATCTATTCTGCCCAGCAGTTCAACAGGCAAACCAGAGGAGAGGCGTTTCAAAGTTGAGAACAGCGGGCCATCCCCAGCGATTACGGTTCTTACACCACACATTCTCACCGCATTTACAAGCGAAACTAGGCCCTTGCTTGGTACCAACCTGCCGACAAACAGGGCAAAACCTTCATCCGAGGGATTGCATCTATGCATGTCTATTCCATTCGGTATTGCTTCAACTTGCGCAGGTTCAATACCATGTGAAATGAGCTGATCGCGCACATATGAGGATACGGCAATGGTTCTGATGCCCTTCTTGAGCCTTGAAATGTAATGAGCGTCATTCAGCACACTCAGGAATCTAAGAAGGCCCGTTCCCTCGCCGAAGGTATTGTGAAAGGTTACAAGTTTACCGCCATCAAACGAGAAGAACGGCCTGTTATAGGAACCGGCCCATCTGTAGTGATAATCCACCACATCGGGTGATAGCGAGGCGAGTGCTTCACCGACACCGGGAGTGCGCACAAACGGCGGGTTGTATCTTCCAAAATAGGTACTTTTTAACCTGATAACTGTTGCACCCGCTATCTTCTCCTCCTCAAGAGTTCCAGGTAAGCGGGAAGTCACTACGAAACATTCGTGGCGTGAAGAAAGACGACTGGTAGTGGCCTCAATGCGTCTCTCAATTCCTCCTCTATATGGTGTATAAAAGGGATTCAGCTCCACTATCCTCAATAATGGCCTTCCTCCTTCACCGCAGTCCTTCTTCTCTTCATGAAGGTGTACGACCAGCTTACCACAATCAGCACAATGACCGCAATAAGCACCGTGGCATCAGCGAGCAGCTGATTAGAAAAGAATACGAGGAAAAGGGATGCCAGCGATATGATTGCAGAGTATTTTGCCAATCCACCTACAAAGTTGAACAGCATGCTTCTTCCGTAATTCCACCTGCAGGCTATGATAAATGCACCGAGATAGGGGATGACAGGCGTGAGTCTGTTGAGCAGTATCATCCTTTCATCGCTTATTATAAAAAAGGAAGAGTACCCACGCATTCGCTTCTCCACCCAGGCGGGAATCTGGGAGTACCGCACGGCCGAATACAATGTTGTTATACCAAGAAATTCGCCTGCGCTCAATGAGGCAAGCATCAGAAGCGCAAAGACAAAAGTCGGGTGCGCCAGGAAGATGAGTGCAGTAAAAAACTCAGGTAACGTGGGGAAAACAGCTGCATCAAGATAGAAGATGACGAAAAGAGTGAGAAGAAGTCCTCCCATGCCAAAAGGGCGGAAGAACTCATAAATCGATGCTCCGGCGGAAAACATTGGTTACACCTATCCTCTTGCGCGCAGGTCTATCATCTTGCAGTAGAGTTCGCTCAGCTGACTTGCCATCTTTTCCTTCGAATATCCTTCGGCTGTTTTCCTTGCATTTCTGACTATGTGCGGTTCGCAGTGCAGTGCCCTGTCTATTGTCGCAGCGATGCTCCTCTCATGTGCAGCAAATAGAAAACCATTGTAACCATCAATAATATAGTCCTTGACAGCTCTGTAATTCAAACTCGCAACTGGTCTTCCACATGCCATGGCCTCTAGTATAGAGAGACCTTGGGTTTCGAACGGAGAAGCGCTCACAAATACATCAGCTGCGGAATAGAAATCAATGAGTCTTTCCTCCGGCACAAATCCGGAAAAGATAACACGATCCTGGAGATGCATGTCTCTGACCATTCTCTCCAGATCCTGCCTGGCCGGGCCGTCACCGGCAATGAGGAGTTTGGCGCTCTTGTCTGAAACAAGAGGGAGAGCTTTTATGATAGCGTCAATGTTCTTTTCATATGCCACCCTGCCCAGATAGAGGAGGAGAGGCGCATCTCCGATACGATACTCCTCCCTAACGGAGCGATTATCTTTCACCGGTTGGAAGCGTTGTGTATCCAGACCCGTAGGGATGACGGCAGCATGACGCATGCGCGGAGCTATTTTAACAAGTTCTTCCAGTATGGGCTTGGTGGGGACGACAACCGCATCAACTCTATTCAGGTAGAAGCGCATATAACGTATGAGGAGACTTACTATCAGGTGCCCCGCTAGCGGCAATGGGTTGTAGTAATCGGCGGCTTCATGAAACATGGTATGATAGGTTGACATCAGCGGTACATCAAAGCGTCTGGCAGCCGATAGCCCTTTCATACCCATGAAAATGATGCCGTGCGTATGCACTATGTCTACACCCAGACGGCGAAGTATCCTATTGCCATTTGATGGGAGAATGGAACTCCTGTACTGGGGGTAGTGTTTAAAGCCGAAAGAATGGAAGAAATATGTGCCGCCCCTCGTCATATCCTCGGTTTTTTCACCCTGGGTGGGTTCCGGTGCAAAAATATAGACTTCATGCCCAATCCTCTCAAGTTCCTTAGAAACTGTCCTTAGTGATGTCACCACGCCATCAACCGTGGGATAATAAGATTCGGTAAACATGGCAATCTTCGTTTCAGATCACCTTACCCGCGATGTATCCCTGAATTCCCGCTGCCCGGCGAAGATTGGGCACCATGTTAGAGCACCTTTCCCGTTTCACCTCAATGCGGCAGAGCAGGTGAGGAAAGTGGAAGAGCATTTTGAGGGTCATATTTAAACTATTCCCGCGAGTGCTTTAGGGAGTGCGGTATTTAAATGTAGGTTATTCATTTTCATTTACGTGAAAGCAGAAGCAGGAAGAATAAAATTCGGCCAGGGTTTCCGTTTCAGGCAGCTCAAACAGATCTTTCCAACACTTTATACCACATTTCTGCAGGAAACGGATCAGATGCCAGAACAAAGTGAAATGCTCGATATGCTGCTGGAACTGAATATGCGAGATATCAGGGAGAACAGGAAGCCTCCTGGGTATAACAGAAAGGGGAGAATGAGAATGCTCTTCCCCATAGGCAGAAATGAGATGCTTCTGTTGGGTAATTCGACCAGTGCGGAGGTAGTGCGCGTCACGGAGAGGATGAGCAAGCTGCTTCAGAAGGCAGGTATTAAGCATACGGTCGAATGGCAGAACTCAGACGGGATCAGTTGAACAGGGTGAGGAAGTTCCGCGCAAGACAGACGTGTGTAGAACAGTATGTCTTGCACCGCCGGACAGTAATTCGCTTTGCTTGAAGTGTAAATGATCAACGTGCTGTTCGCCCAGTGCAACATCCCTGTATCTTTCGAGAAAGGCATGCAGAGAAGGCATAGCAGGGGTGCATCTGAAACGTGCCAGTGTTATATGCGGTTCAAAGCTTTCGGCAGCGGTTTCAATGCCCAATTCTGAGGCCTTGGACATAAGATCCGAATGCATCTTAACCGTAATGCCTCCGTCCGCAAAGCCAAACCATAGAACACCTGGTCTCCCTCTTCGATTAAACGCGCCAGCCCCCTTTATTGTGGCTTTAAAGGGAGATATATCCCCTGCAATTTCATCCATCGTGTTCCAAAGCCCGCGAGCCTTCTCCTCGGTTATATTCGGCAGGAAGAGGAGAGTGAGATGGAAATCTGTTGCAACCCTGGTGCATCTATCTCCGAATATCCTCTCCTTAAATACGGGTGTAAACAGGGCGGGCGGCAGATCTATGGATATGAAAGCTCTCATGGATTATCCACATAATAAATGACCTTAAAATGTGGAATGGTGGTTGGGATATTTAAAATTTATAAACTTTATATATTGTAATTAGGCAAAAATCTTAAATATTGCCAGAAGAGTTAATATTGTTGTAGGTCGGCTGCGGGCCAAGAAGCTACCGGTTATGGTCTTATCCGGCATCATGGGCGCCGCGAAGTCAGCCTTGGAGGCGAGCGCGTGGTAACATTGCATAAGGCAAAAGAAAAGGTGGAGATAGACGAGGTGGAGCATTGCCCTGAGTGCAACAGTTCCCATCTCGAGGAGGATTATGAAAGGGGGGAACTGGTTTGCGCCGACTGCGGTCTTGTGATCAGTGAAAATTTGATAGATCCGGGACAGGAATGGAGGGGATTCGACACAGAGCAAAATGAGAAGCGTGCTAGAACCGGTGCTCCCACCACTTACACTGTCCATGACAAGGGTCTTTCCACAGAGATATCGTGG
>JAVZQA010000078.1:0-6272 GCA_038881315.1 Methanomassiliicoccales archaeon | reverse complement strand
AGTTGTTGCGACTGCTTGGTGAAGAGCAGTTGCTACAGTTCAGTTTTGAAGGCATAAAACGCCTCCTTGGAACACATCAGGAGACCCTCTCCCGTGTAATTGGAAGGCTTGAGGAGAAGCATCTGATAAGGAAGACATCGACAGGCTATGCTGTTACGGCAGAAGGCAAAACATTGCTTCCACAAGCCGGTATTTCAGATAGAAACCGATTTCTTCTACTGCGAAGCATTCTTCCTTCTGCCGCGAGCGCGGAGGCACTGACTTCCAGGCTGTCCGGCAGCTGGTTCGGAAGATTGAGGTGGCTTGGCCTTTCCTATGATGTTTCCTCAACAATTCTAAAATGGGTTGCAGAGGATGCGACGTTTCAGATCGAGGCTTCGATATCTGTGAATGAGCTCGCCATATATACAAATGTAATCGGCCAGGGGTACATCGGTAATGCGGTGGAAGCCGCTTATCAGTTGGCCTCGCACATATCCTCTATACTCTCATCCCTTGGTGCGAACGGGAAATGGAGAGAGACAAGGGACAACTGAAATCTGTGTTCAAATAGCATTGTGACCCGGTTTGTCAATTCTCAGTCAATAATATGCAGTTTGCTTTAGAGGAGAGTATGCAGTCGATCGAAAGTGTATCTGGTTTGGTGCCTGAAAACAATCTTGAATTATTTGGGTCTGGAGTGCAACTGTCCTCGCCTTCAGGACAAGCGAGCGCACCACAGCGCTTTCCATTTAAGCCACCATACGAACCCTCTCCCGGTGTAAGACCACCCTCTCCTCCGGAGGTTGGCAGCCTATGCTGAAGGAACTACAGGAGAATGCACTGCAGGTTCTTGAGAACATATCCCCTGCGGTAGTTTCGCTGGAGACATCCTTTGCCTCACCCCGATACAGATGGGGGCCATTTGGTGGAAGTGCGACAGGCGTTGTCCTTTCCGCGGACAGGATAGTCACCAACAATCATGCAGTGCAGAGTGCGTCTAAGATCAAGGTTTCGCTGCCAAACGGGGAAACACTGAATGCCGCCGTTAAAGCAGCCGATCCACTGACAGATATAGCCGTATTAAAGACAGAGAGTAAAGTCGGCAAGTATGCATCCCTTGGAAATTCCGACTTGCTTAAGCCGGGTATGATTGTATTCGCCATTGGCAATGCGCTGGGTATGAGAGGGGCGCCTACAATATCCATGGGAGTCATCAGTGCAGTGGGGCGGCAGATCCCAGGCTTTTCGCATGTTTCGGACGGCATGATCCAGACAGACGCAGCCATAAACCCTGGAAACAGCGGAGGCCCCCTCGTTGACCTTGATGGAAAGGTCGTGGGCATAAACACCGCACTTGTACCTTTTGCTCAGGGTATTGGTTTTGCCATCCCCTCCAACACCGTTGCATCAATTATCGCAATGCTCGATGAAAATGGAGAGATAAGGAGGCCATGGATGGGCGTATACTGCGTAGATGTCTCTAGAGCCCTAATGCACAAGAATTCAAGAGGCGCGCTCATAGTAGGCATAGAATCTGGAAGTCCCGCAGACGCAGCAGGCCTCGAAGAAGGGGATGTAATAATAGGGATAGCTGACAGGGAAGTGCGCAACTCAGATGATTTGGTTAAATGCATTCAACGCCTCAAGGAAGGGGAAACAGTGGATGTCAAATTCGTGAGAGATTTTGAAATGCTGGAAACAAAGATCACACTCAAGGGCCGGGCTGGTAACCTTGGAAGATGAACTCTGGCGGCGCTGAAACACAGACATGCACTAGCAACTCCTGTTCCACTCTAACTTTAATCAACGATCGCCAGCAGCGAGTCACTACTTGCTTTCTGTTTGAAAGCAGTGAGTGCTTCAAGCAGCAGGAGTTGTATCTGTACCTTCAATGTCCTTTTCAATCAGCAGGGGAAGGACTATCGCCTGTATTACTGTGGCGAACAGTATCATCGAATACAGGTTCTCATTTATGAGGGAAAGACTCAGTGCCGTTGCTGCTATTACCACACCCACCGCCCCTCTTCCGCCAAGAAAACCAGCAGTGCTCTTTGGTTTCATATCCATTTTAAGTGCCTTTGAAAGTCTGTATGTCAGCAGCGGTGAACCAACGGCCGTCACTGCAAGGAGAGCTATCATTACAATTATGTATTTCAGCGGAGGGATGACCGCGTCTATGCCTGCGATTGTAAAATAGACCGGAATGAAAAAACTGTCATTAATCCTGCCGAGGGTTCTCGTTAGCACCCCCAGCACTTCCTTTCCCACAACTAGTTCACTGATAAGCATCCCCGAGAAGAAGGCGCCCAGCACAAAGGTGAAGCCTATCGCCTGAAAGAACGTGGATGCAAGCAATCCTCCAAGTATGACAATGCCGAAGATGATCTTCTCCCCGTGTTCGGCTGCATGCAGTTTAGAAAAGAGACCTATTATCCTCTCCGAATTTCGGGTGAGCAGGAAATCCACGTAGAATAGAACCAGGATAAATGCAAGGATAGCAGTGACCCTGAGCACCAAATCCCCGCCTGAGAGGGATGAGAGAAATGCGAATGCTAGCAGGTCTGAGATAACCACACTGGAGAGTATGGCTTGCCCTGCAGGTTTCTGGAGCACCTTGTAATCGCGCAGAAGCACCGAAATTATTGAGATGGAAGGAACGCCAGTTGCGATAGCCGCGATCACAGACATGTTCAATGGAAGGTGAAAGATCAGAACAAGTATGAGTGTCATTACCAGCGAGGGAAGGAGGAAGCTCGAAAAGGAGAGGGGTATGCTCCTGGTATAAGACTTGGTGAGAACTCTGGTAGTCACATCGATCCCTATGAGCAGCACTATGAAGAACAAGGAGATGTCCGCAATGCTGCTCAAAACAGAAGAGGGTCTGATGATGCCAATTACTGCAGGTCCCAGTATCAATCCCCCCAGTATCTCGCCGGCTATTCCAGCAAGTCTGTATGTTTCAAATGCCTGTCCAAGCACCAGTCCGGTGCCCAAGATAATTAGTATCGATGTTATGATCTCCATTTTCCACCTCCTATACGGTCGATGCAGGACAGTTTAACAAAAGACAACTTGAAGGGAATGAATGTAACAGATCATCAACTCCGTCTCTTCTCGCTATTTACAGCACTGTACGGAGCCAATCCTTTTAGATGTTATGCAGCAGGCGCCTATCCGCTTACAATGATGAATTTCATTTAGTTGAAGGATAGAGATGGCCACTCTATACATTGAACATCTGAGTATAGAGTAAGCGGGCACGTAACTGTTGAGGGCGAGTTCCAGGGCAGGTGCATGTATCAGTTTTCCATTTAATGTGTGGGAGAGCAACAGGAATGCCGCCGAAAGATTACGCAGTGACACCTCATTGGTCATATATCTCTCAGCATGGAGATTGGTCTTCACGGGAATCCTGCCAACTGTCCCCTCAACGTGTTTATTCGTTGTAGAACGCACCTCTCAGCAATGCGGCACTTGTAGCCAGCACACTTCTGGCGGATTTTGAAAACATCATGTTGAAGAAGCCGTGAACCATCCCACTGTACCTAATGCCTGTGACAGAAACTCCCGCTTCCCTGAGCCTTTCCGCATACATCTCTCCATGATCCCGGAGGGGGTCAAGTTCCGCAGTGACGATGAGTGCATCCGGCAGACCCTTCAGGTCGTCTATGAGCAATGGAGATGCCAGCTTCCCTTGCAAGTCCGTGACGGAGCTATAGAATTGATCCCTGAACCATCTCACTGTCTTCATATTAAGAACAGGGGCATCGCCATTTTCGAAGTAAGAGGGGACTAGACCACATGCCATGAGTGTAGGATAAATGAGTATCTGCAATCTGATTCTCTTTCCAGCGTCTCTAGCGGCCAGCGCAGTAACCGCCGCAAGGTTACCCCCTGCACTGTCTCCCATTACAGCGAAATTTTGCGGTCTCACATTATCATACGACCACATGAATGCATCAATAGCATCATGCTGTGCTGCAGGAAATTTGTGTTCCGGTGCAAGTCTGTAATCAACGGAAATCACCCTGCAGTCGCATGCCTTCGCAATTGTTCTGCACAGTGCATCGTAACTCTCCACATTTCCAATAACAAAGCCCCCTCCGTGATAATAGAGCACTGTTCCTAACTCTTTTCTCTGTGTGTGCGGCTCGTATGTTCTCAGCAGGATTTCATTTCCATCCCGCCCCTGTATCTTCTTGTCCTCAACCTTTCTCATTTCTTCCCTTTTAAGTCCAAAGAAACTGTCCATTTCTGGTCTGTACATCCGTGCTGTTTCGAGAGGGATTTCCCAGAGAGGAGGAAGTTTTGACTGCATTTCCAGCAACCTGCTTATTTCGGGATCATGATGCATGACCAGGCATCTCTAATCAACGACAAATAATTTCGCGGTTTCTGCCGAAGCGCGATGCAAGAGTCGTTCAATCAGCTGTCTCCAGGACAGATGTTGAACCAGCCGTGTCGTGGAGCAGAGTGTTAACAACAACAGGATCAGGGAATAATGAAGTCGGACTCAACGCATGGTGATTTCCGATTGCAGCGGAATTGGTATAACTCGAGATGCCGCTGAATTTCATAATAATCAAAGGGGAGATGGCCATTGGAACTAGCCAAATTGCATTGTAAAGTGCACCAAGGGGATTTTGTCTGATGAGACCGGTGATAAGAAGCAATTCGATGACAATAGACCAGGAGGATATGCGCAATACATCCCTGCCAGATAGCGGCGCCTCGTTTTTTGGTGTAACTGGTATATTCTTTATTCTTCCGCTGAAATATGCAAGTATGCTTCTGAACTCATAGGGTATGGAGACGGCCCTGATGGATGCGCTCAGCCATTTGTGTCTGAAGGCATCCACATATCTTATACCACATGCCATCCTGACTGCCGTGCTCAATGCTGCTGTGAGCACACCGACCACTGTCATAAACCTGAATATGGCCACAGACCAGTATGTGGACAGAGGATTTGCCAGCAGATGTTTGAGAAATGAGGCCGCCATTGAGGGTGTTGAGGAAAAACCGTAGACTGTAAGCAGCATCCCCACAGGGAGGAGCAGATTGGTTATATGCCCAAGGGGTATCTGTATCAGATGCACCTTTTTTTTGCGTGAAATCCGGCTTCTGCAGAAACCGAAGAATTCCATGGATCCCTTTGTCCATTTGTTCTGGCGCCTAATGAAGCCCCTTATGTTCTCAGGCATGGCTTCATATGTGTGAAGCGGCACAAATCGCGTCTTCCATCCCTTCTCCGCGAGCGCAACAGATGTCGCAAAATCCTCGGATACGTATCCTTCCACGAAACCTCTGTTCTCTTTCAACGCTTCAACCCTGATCATTGCGTTGTGCCCATAACAGAAAACCGCGTCTAGCTTATTGGCGAGCTGCTGTTCCCATACGAATTGTCCAACTCTTGACATCGATGCCAGAGTGCGCACAAAATTAGTGTCGAGGTTCCATATGTTTATCATTCCCTGGAAGACTGCAACGTCCTTGAAATCCGGGTGTTCGGCGTATTTCAGTGTCTCCTCCACCCAGTCCTGCGGAATATAGGAGTCGGCATCCAGCAGGACTATGTAGTCATAGCCAGGATATGCTCTCAGCCAGTCGTTGATGGCTCCTGCCTTGAATCCTCTCCTTGAATTCCTACGCACCACAGTGAACCCCATTTTTGCCGAAATGCTGTCCACTGTCTTCCGGCTCGCCTCATTACTTGAATCGTCGAGAACAAAGACGTCACATGGATATGTCTGCCTTATTGCCTGAAGACATTCGGGAACCACGTCATTCATTGTGGTATAGATGAGCGCTACTTTCCGCCCTGCAGGTACAGTCTTGATTTTGTTGGGAGGCCGATATGGGGATAGGAGTGCAATAACCTCTCTTGCAAGACCGTATGAACTGCCTAGAAACAGAACGCTCAGAACCACAAACAGAAATACAGATGGGAGATGTCCCCAGTTTATTACAAAGAGACCAAGCGATATTTCCAGCGCCGAAAAGATGAGCGCATAGATAATGTAGAATTTATTGTGAAGCATTACATCCCATACCTTACTGACATGGCCATGATTGAATGTGAAAGGTCCATCTTTTCTAGGCAAACTCTCATTGCCTAATTCATATTCTTTATTTGACACCCTTCGAACAACATCAGGAAACGGGTATTCTTTTCAATGCATCACATTTTCTAAAAGTGTTTCCAATTAACAATCTTCATTTCCACTTTCTATCATGGCCTCTGTTCAGCTATATAAATCGAGGGACAATGTCCAATATTTAAGACTAGA
>JAVZQA010000077.1:0-6283 GCA_038881315.1 Methanomassiliicoccales archaeon | reverse complement strand
ATTGGGCATGCTGTGCGGCGCATTATAATTATTGCATTTTTCCGGATTGAAGAGCATGACCTCAGCCATCATCACACCGCTATCCACCCCTGATTCTTGCAGCATGCGAAGATCCTCTCTAGCCTTCTCTATGGCGAGGTCGATCATTTCAGATAGTCTCATTTCGTTTCGCACCCCTTTGAGCGTCCATTTCATAAAGCATTTACCTGTCGATGGTCCTCAGTTGCCGATACCATATTTCTTCCTGATTGTTTGTCGGCATCAAATCCATTCTTTCTTTTGTCATTGAGGCATTTTCACTCGCCTCAAAACCTCGTTTCATTAACCCCCATCCCTCTCATGTCCTTTGCCTGATATCAAGGCCGCGGCTTTTGTAGTTCGGCAAACCTGCTTTCTGATGTTTGTGCTGTCGACCAGGCATGTTCAAAGAACAGGAGATGCGCGTTCACAAAATCAGCGCTGTCCGTAACCAGGGCAGTTTCCGCCTTTCCCTTAACCGAGTTTTCATCCTGTATCAGGAAGGCAACCATTGCCGAACGATCAAAGATTATGAAGCGGGCCCTCTGCCTTTCCAGATGTTTCAGCGGGATGTATTTCGAAACTGCCGTCATTAGCGAAAAATTCCTAACATTGATGTCTGCAATCATCCGGCATCTCACTCCCCTATGTATTGCATGAAGCAGTACTTCATTGACACCCTTCTGGTATGCTCTGAGCAATCCCTTTCCTGTTGTGAAAACAAGCACCTCCTCCCTCGACCTGTCGATCATTCTTTTCATTTCCTTGTAAATCGAGCTCCTGCTTCCGATTATTCTGAGCAGGTTACGCTCCATCTTCTCCTTTTTGCGTGGTAGGGAGGCAATAAATTTCCTCATCACTGCTTCTGCATCTCTCAACCTTTCTGCATTTTCGGACAGTATGTTTTCCACTGCCTCTGCAGGAGATATCACTGAATATCTCCTAGGTCTAACGAGTACCATGTGCACCAGCCCTCTCTTTTCCAGCCTTTGCAGTGATCTGTATGCCTGCATCCTGTTGACACCTGTCTCGGCAGATAACTCGCCAGCTGTCGCTGCCTCAGAACCGCAGAGCACTGCAAACAGCAGTGCCTCGTACCTGCTCATACCCAGACTGGTGAGCGCAGTGACAATTTCATTCAATTTCACGCCATATGAATGCAGCGGCATGTCTTATCCTTTGCCGGCTGAGCCACATGAAGGAAATAAAAATTAAAGGGTTTACTCCACACCCACGCTTCTGTCACTGCCTGCCAGGCTGAAGCACCTGGAAGTTGAGGAATATATTGGTGGGCAGAGGTTGCGACGCCATCCCGGAGTTCTCGGCCTGTGAGAGTGCGCTCATGGACGTTATCCCTGCTGTGGAATTTGGGGAGGCGGGAAAGGCAGACTGGTTGAAGACCAGCACAACATAAACCTGCCACCAGATGTCCCTGTAGTTGTCGGTGGAGGGAAGCAGATGGTCGTGTCCCGGAAGCGGGACCACTCCAAGGCCGGGAACATACAGGTTGAGCGGATGGTCAAAGCAGGTGGTTGTATTGTTTGCTGGATCGCAGTCCAGGCTTATTCCGTAGGCCGAAGGGTCATATGCAGGCAGGTATGGTTCAGACTTCGGACCCCACCAGGGGACAAGGACATACATGCTGTCCTCCTGCGAACTGGATGAGTTGGGATATATGGTGGGTTTGATACCTAACTGCGGAACTCCATCCGGGGAACCTATGAAATACCCCTGTTCGTATTTGGAATAGATCACGTGACCATCGTAAAAGTTGGCCATCGTGATATTCTGTTCCAGTGCAGGACTGCCGCCGCTGGTGTTATTCTGGGCCTTTGCCAGGACACCTGCCAACGGCTCCACTATGAACGCAACCGCAACCACAATGATCAGTCCAACTATCAACAGTTGCGTCAGTCTTTCCTTCGCTCTCACCTAAGCACACACCTCCATTCCGGTAAAACTGGTTTCCTTCATGCTCACGCATACTGCCCGGCAAACTACTTGGTTCTGTGTTTGTAACATTGTATGTTACAATCCATTGCGGACATGCCGGCGCTGCAAGGCACCCTGCATCCCCAATGCACGGACAATGGGTAACACTGTAGTAGCCGACAGCCATTGATGAAAAGGGGATGATCTACAGCAACCTTGTTTCTGTCAGACGCTCTCGCACACGTTTATTTGTTGGAGTCTCGCCCCTTCTCTGTGCATTCACACACTTACGCTATCTTCGTAGGCAGCGCCCTTCTGATTATGCCCGGCCCGAGGACCGATTCCATGGACTTTCCAGGATCAGAAACGCGGACGTGCACCACCACAACGGAGCCCTGTATCACTGCGTTCAACAGGAGTGGCTGCACATAATTGGGCGGTGTGATGTTGAGTGATCCAGCTTGCAGCAGGTGTATGTAGAAGGATATGTCGCCATCTTTGGACGTGACCTGTGAATAAGCCTTGCCTGTAAATCCCTGGACATGCGTTATCGCTCCAAGTATTCCTGCCGTCGGGCTTATAAGGGTGAGGTTCGAAACGACCACATCGCTGTCAGAATTAACCGCATCGGATGTAAGCGTCTGGAGGTACGATGCATGCGCCCCTGCAAAGGAGAGGGAATAGGTGTGCTGGATCCACGCCTGCGTAAGATTCGTGAGACCGAAGCTTGCATTCCCGTATTCTGGGAAGCCCCCGTTGGTCGTGTGCGTTATTGATATCTCGAAGAATGTGTCCATCGCGAGGGGATAGTTTATGAGCGTTGTGGTGAGGCTGCCGCCAGTAACCATTCCGCCCTCATTGTTCACGCTGTTTTGTGTTATCTGCGTCAGCTCATCCCCTGTCAGATTCTCCCAGACAGGCGTGATGTCCTGTAAGTTGCTGAACTCTTCCCTAGCATTCAGTGATACGGCGGTATATCCGTTCGAAGTGTAGATGTCCGAGGAATAGAACCATGAGGCTGAGGCAGTCTGGTTGAATGTGGATAGCGGGGAAACACCTATAATCCCGCTCTGGCTTGTGCTGACGTCGGGCAGGTTGAATGCATAGGACGACATGTGTGCCGACACCACGTTTGGGTTTGTGTAAAGCAGCAGCGAAGCGGTTATCGACCATGATGGGAGCAGGACAGGCATGTTGAAGCTCCATTCGTGCGTGCCCTCTATCATGCCGAGAGCAGCCGTTATGTTCTCCATATAGATCCTGTCATTCAGCGTGTAGACACCAGTAATGGGTCTCCAGGCGAAGAGGTCTATGCCGCCTGTATTGATATATGGGAAGGGAAGCAGGGACCAGACAGGCTGACCGCTCACGTTGACTATGACGTCCCTGAAACTCGGTTCGTTGGAATACCAGAATTCGTCGAAGGAAAAGCCGTATACCCAGATCTGTAGTATGGCTGCCGAGACATCCGATGGAACCGTTGCATTTCCATACACAGTGGGATGGGAGGGGCTAATGTGAAAGCCGCCAGAACTCATGCTGGGTAGCAGGGGCATTATCAGATTCGGGGTGGCGGGCGCACTGAAGTTCGCGTCCGCAGGATAGAAGCGGAGCGTGATACTTGTAACAAACGTTCCGTTGACTATTGAACCTGGAGAATTCCATTGCCACGTGAAGATACCGCTGAAGAGCGCGTTGTATATCGTGAGATTGCCGTACACAGTCCAATTACCGTATTCAGGTGAGGAGCCCCAGAACAGTGTATTGTTATCGACATTCAGTGAATATCCGGAATCATAAACTGTTCCGCTGGCGTTGCCGGTGTACATCAGTTCTATGAGAGCCCATCCCTGTGGAGGTCTGGCGGGTGCCTCTGTCTGACCAGAAACAAATGTCACCGGTGCAGGTTCATTGAGCCCTCCCCTGTGCACCACGAAATTGCTTACCAGATTGAGGGTGACAGGCGTTGTGTCGGGTACCCTGGGAGGCGGCGATGCAATCACAGTGGATGAATTGTAGACAGTGTTCTGCTGCGGGTCTGCTGCCAGCGATACATCCCTCAAGCTCATTACACCCACACTTGCCGTCGCATTTGATGCAGCGTCTCTCACCCGTTGCGATGAGCCACCATTGAATGGAGGAACAAATAAAAAGCCTGAAACAAGCACTAGTGCGATCAGAAGGCACGCGCTGCGTCTTAACATTCTCTGATCGTAATAACTATGTACAGGACGCTATTTAGAAGTTTTCATATCGATTGGTCATTGGATAGCGCAGCGATTCATTGCCCCAGCTCCCTTCTCCTCACCTCACCACGGGGAGAGGTTTCGCTAAAAACCTCCCCCTCAAATGTATAAATGCGGACGCGTGGGTCCTGCCAGGCATCCTCAGGCAGACCTGCCTTCCAGCATGTCTTGTTCAGAAATTCCTCGCTGTCCCATCCCTCCTCCACTGCCACCTGTGGAAGGAGGAGTCCCTTGAACCGTCCCCTTTCCGCAATCAAACCATGTATCCCAACCTTTATCTGCCGCGGCAATTCCCACTGACTTTTCACCTGCAGAAGGCGGGGTGGCTGCAGCACAGTAACTTCGAAAATTGTGGATTGGAGCTCCTCTTCTCTAACAGGTTCAAATCTTGGATCGGAGAGGACCGACTCCACAGCAGCATTCAGCAGTGCCAAACGGAGCGTGTACACAGGCTCCGGGATGCCTATGCATCCCCTGAGCTCCTTCGTTGGGTAGGAAAGCACTGTTACAAATGCACCCGCATTTTGCTCAAAGACAGGAGGTAATTCGATCTGAGGGACCTTGTAACTCCCCGTTTTCACCGCACTCTCCCCTATCTCCCTTGCGAATCTGACCGCGATTGCGCCCTCCTGGTCGCTAAGCATCGATCGTCCATTGCATTCCGTCTCTTTAAGATTGACCTGCCTCTGTATTGCTCAGGATGACTCCCATCAGAAAACCTTTATATGCTCCAAGTGGCAAATGAACTGTAGCATGAAATTTGTGAAGATATCGCAGTCAGAAATAGGAAATATACGTTCACTTTACGAAGGGGTGATGGCTAGCGCCTCTCACGGTCTGTTCTACAGGGAGGGAATGCTTACCGGGAGCGAGATCATAAAGCTTGCCAAAAACGAGGAAAATGACGATATACTCGAAACTGCAAGAAAATTGCTGCTTGCTCGAGGGTGGGCAGACAGCATCGAGTTCGACAATCATAAGATCATTGTGAAGGGTTCTATTGAGGTGGGAAGCTCAAGCGAACCTACCTGCCACAGGCTGCGTGGGGTGTTCAAACGCCTTTTCGAGGCTTTAGAGCAGAAGAAGATGTTTTGTGAGGAGTTGGAATGCGAAAGTGCCGGAGCCGGGCAGTGCGTTTTCGAACTCAAAAGCCTGGAGGAAGATCTGGATGAGTGATGAACTTAAGGCCATGCTCAGAGACCTCAGACAGGAGGGGGCAAGATCCTCTGCTGTTATAAGCAGAGATGGACTCGTCATCGCGTCTGATTTGGATGCCAACACCTATGTTGAAACCTTCGCCATCATGTGTGCAACACTCATGGGGGCGGCTGTTACTGCCAACATGGAGCTCAGTAGGGGGGCACCCGAAAAGGTGGTAGTGGAGAGCAGTGACGGCAAGATGCTCATTGTCAGTGCCGGGAAGAAAGCGGTCGTGGTCTCCGTCATCGGGAACGGTACAGACGAATCTGCAGTTCAGCGTAGAATGAAGGACATAGCTGCAGCAGTTGTCAGTCAGGGCTGATTTTTCCTGACCCTTATGCGCTGGACTCCGCTCTGTTTCTTCTTCTCCATGCTCTCGAGAAATTGAATATGCCTGTCGATCATGGACTTTGTGGCATTTAGAAATTCAAGCTGTGCCCTTCTCAGCTCCTTTGCTGCCGTACTGTTCATTGGCAGCGAAGGCATCATGGATCTGAATGCCCTCATCAGACTCATTCCCGCTTCGTATAGATGCTCAGCCACTTCTTTTCCTTCTACCCTTTCTTCCTCCAACTTTTCCGCCTCCGAACTTTATTGTCAGCACTCCATTCTTTAACTCCGCACTCGAGACCTCTGTGTCGTAGAGACCAACAGGCAGCGCAATCATTCTCCTGTGCTGGCCTACGTCCACCACTATGTTATCCCTCGTCCTGTATAAATTGAGTTCGCCTGTGCCATAAGGCAGTTTTTCAGCGAGTGGAACTTTCAGGTTAATCACTGTCCCTTCTTCGCTAGTCTCAATCCTCATTGGATTTTCCTTGGAATATATTGCGTCCGGCTCTGTATCTCTGAATATTGTGCTGGCAAGACGCTCGAGTGCCGGCACT
>JAVZQA010000076.1:0-6286 GCA_038881315.1 Methanomassiliicoccales archaeon | reverse complement strand
AATTGTCTGTCTCTTGTAGTAGAGTTTGTCATATCCAAGTCTGAATGAGGCTTGCTTCCTGCAGCAATCCTGTTCAGGCAATATTGCAATTCCCCTCTTCAGTTTAGAATTCATACAGAAAGGGAAGGCTGCCATTCTATCATCATTTCTAATCGCAAAACGCCTTCCGCAACCAGTTCCCGTGTTTTCTCCCTTCAGGGCGTGGGAGGTTACAAACGTGATTGGTCCCTTAACAGATAGGAGCGTTTGTTTCAGCGAGGCAAGCTCAAGTTCAAAGTTGGTGTCAGTTGTAAATAGGAAGTTAACGCCTTCCAATTCGTGAAATGTCTCGTTTTTACATGGAATCGTGATGTATCTCCTGCGTTTTGCATGCATAGATATCGCTGTTAAGAGTGATCGGAAGGGCATCTTTCCCCTGTAATAGGAACACAGGATTGCGAATGCCAGCCCGCCAGAAGTCAGAAACAGGGGCAATGTCCTAACCCCAAAATGCATTACCGCCCCAATCACGAGAGCGGAGATGAAGGCAAGCGGAATCGCTTCTTTTGACTTTAGCGGTCCGATAATGCGCGGTTCATAGTGTAGAGGAGGTGGAATATACACGCCGCCTGTCAATTCATTCCTCCTCCCTAGGTCTGTAGATTTTGTGGTGTGTCAGTTCGGGTCTGAACTCTTCCCATTTCTTTGGCTTATGGAATCTGTCTCTCTGCGGAAGCCTTGCGGCTATGTTATCTGACAGGTTTGCTACCCCAGTAACAATCCTCGAAGAATGGTAGGCACCCGTGGTGAATGCACGCGTTACTCCTCGTCCCGAGGGCTTTACACCTGCCTCATCTGCGCTTCCCCCACGTAAGATTGCTCTCCGTAATGGAAATGAAGCCAGGCCGGCAGCATATGCACTTCCAGACACCATTAGGCCGAAGCCTGCGGAAGTAACGGCTGAAACCGCAGGTATGCCCATGTACTGCATCACTCTTTGACCTGTGGGGGAAATGAGCGCAGGGACAATGAGAGGTAACAAATATGTTCCTGCGATAAGCAGCGGCGGAATCAGTTGTGTGTGGAAGGAGGAAGAGGACACAGCAATGCCTATTCTGAAGGCGACAGCCATGAAGAAGGGGAGGAATGCCACCTCCAGAAAAAGCGAGATCAACTTGACCCCGAAATTGTGAAAATGCTCTATCGAATAGCACAGACAAGCGACAGGAAGGAGGGAGGCAAGAAAGAAAACTAGCAGCATGCGGACGATGAGGAGAAGGTAGATGAGAAGGACAACGATGGCCATGATGATTAATGAGCCGAGAGAATAGGAACCGAGGTTTTGAGCGATCTGGGTGCTATAGGTGTTAAGCTGGCTGTAGGGCAGAATAAACCGAACCATTGCGTCATTCACATTTAATGTCAGCTGTCCAAGGTAGAGTGTAAACGGCATGGCAAGAGATGATATCACGAGTCTAGTGAGCCCTGCCTCGTTTCCTCTCCATCCGCGTAGTGGCACGCCGGAAAAATAAGTGTAGGCACAGAGTATCACTGCAATCGAAAGCAGCGCCTCAGAAAGGAAAAGGACAGAAGACCAAACCGAATATATCCCGGAGGAAAATAGGTTTGTGCTATCCGACATCGCCGGTACTACTGCTTTGAATACAGTGGAGAGGGAAGCACGCAGAAATTGGGTGAAGGGCCCAAGAAAGATTGAGTTGAAATTTATGTTTAAAAGGTTCAATGCAACAACCTCCGTTCAATGTATTCAAGTGCCCTTCTCAACCATCCACACAAAAGCATGAACATCACCGATATTGTTGCAAGAAACGCTGTGCTCGGCGGCGACATCACATCACCAGCGATTGTGCAAGTTGCACTAAGAATGAAGAAATGAAAAGCAGAAAGACACCGAAAGTCACGTCCATGAAGTAACGCCTTGCCTTCGCCCTCTGTTCCGGATTGCCCGAACTCGTCATCCAGAGGTAGGAGGCCACGATGTATCCAATCGCAGCTATTACTGAACCTAGCGCTAAGAGCAGATTCTTTACATTATTCAGTGTTCCGATCAATTCCTGTTGAGGCGTAGTCTGAGCGGATGCAATCGACATGGATGTCGAAAGCAGCATCAGGAATATGCAGGCCCATTTCACCACACTTCTAATATTTCTCAACCCATAACCCCTGCACACATGGTGTGCAGTTTCTTATCCGAACCAACTGGATAAAATACCGACTGTTGCATGCAACAGTGCAACAGGTGCGGAAATGAGTGTCAGCTTCAGGGAGATGAAACACGAGGATATCGATTTCGCTCTGAGCATCACTTCGCTTGAAAGATGGTTTACAGAGAAGCGCGATATCAAACTGTACATCGATTTGGGTAGCGCTCTAGTGGCATTTGTGGATGGGAAAAGGGTAGGACTTGCCACTGCCTTTCCATATAAGTCACTTGGATGGGTAGGGAACGTTGTAGTGAGCGCAGAAATGAGGAACAGAGGGATAGGAGAAAAGCTTGTCACTGAATTGATCGATAGGATGAAAAAGAAAGGAATAAAGACAGTCGGTCTATATGCATATGACAGAAGCAGGTCCCTTTATGAAAGGCTTGGCTTTACCTTTGACGCAACTTTCTTTGAGTGCACTGTGGATCGCGTCAAAGGAAACGTTGGAAGGGTGAAAAGAACTTCGCTCAATCAGGAAATTCTGGACTTTGATCTTCACTTTTTCCCGCAGGACAGAAGTCGCCTTCTGCAACATCTTTCAGGTAGGAAGGGGGCAGCTGTGCTTTCGAACAGGGATGATACGGGCGCACTGAACGGCTACCTCATTGCATCCCCTGGTGAACAAGCTTACGGCACTGAGATTGTACCTTTCTGCGGGGAAGCTAGTTCCTTCGATTCATTCCTTAGTGCAATTGAAGAAATGCCAAGGCCTTTTCACCTGTATGTGCCAGAGGAGAATCTACAATTGATTGCAAATGCAGGCATAAATATTACAAAGGTCACACGCATGCATCGTGGATATCTTGGCGCCCACTCCGATATGCCTCCCATTAACAAGCGAGTGCTTTCCGCAGGTACACCAGAAAATGGTTGAATGCCAGTGTTACTACCGACTGCTGCATAGCTCGCTTTATTATCGTTATGATGGCATTGTACTTCCCAGCAAACGGAGATAGTGGATGTATTTGCTCTACCGTGTTATGGTTCATTCAGCTCTTCGCCTGAACGTTCTATTGTCATAAGGCAGCTGAACTATCTGCCAAATATGATATATCCACATCTCTGTAGGGTGTGCGGTGAGCAGCGTGCCTGTGTGCGAGATGTGCGGTAAAGAGGTAAGTCGTCTTATAAAGACAAAGATAGAAGGAGCAATCCTCATGGTTGGTCCTGAATGTACACGCTTTGGCATCGTTGTGGCCAGCGCTCAACCGCAACAGCATTCAGGAGGTGCTGTTACAGCCACCCCTCAGTACCGAATACAGTCTCAGCGCCATCTGTCCCCGCCGCCCAGGCGAGACGCGCTGGATGAAGGAGACCTCGAGCTTGCCCTTGACTATCCAGAAAGGATAAGAAACGCGAGAAGCGCGTTGGGATGGAAGCAGGAGGAACTTGCGGCCAAAATCAATGAAAAGAAGAGTGTTGTAAAGGATCTCGAGGCAGGAGATCTCGTGCCTGACAACAATGTCATTTTGAAACTGGAAAAAGTTCTCAAAATAGTGCTTTTGGAAAAAAAGAAGGAGGGAGTCCAGAGGGAGGCACGCAAGCAGGCTGGGGCTATGAGATAAATCAAATTTTTGAAGTTGAAAGTTCCTGCAGTGCAAGTTCAGCAAGATCCGAAACTTGTAGCCTGCTTTGAAGTGCAAGCTCCACAGCCGCAGCCTGGGTCTCAATATTTTTCTCCTTTTTCAACTTATTAATTTTCGCAAGTATTTCGCTCTTGGGAAGGCCGAGTTTTATAGATAGCAGTTTGACAATCCTTGAAACCACATCCTCCTCTGCCGTAAGTTCCTCCGGAAGGGCGGTGAGCTGCTTCAGTGTCGCATCATCAAGCGAGAATGCAGGTGTCAGACCCGCAGCTGTCCTCTTGAGGAAATCAAGGCGTTTCCAGTCCTCTAGCAATGTTTTAGCTGCAGCAGGTTTGCACCATCTTAGCTCCATGGAGATGGTATAGATGAATTCCTTCTCAGTGAGTATGGTCTTTCCCTTGCGCCTAAATATGGTTGCTATTACAGATTTTGGCAATTCGGACTCATTCATTCTCAATCAACTCATCAATTTGCATTACTCTACCAGCAATCCCAATGCTTCCAGGCACCGCGGCTCCATCCCCTCCATCCCGAAGCCATAGATGGAGCATCTTTGTTTGACGCAGCTGCTCGAAGAAATCTACATCTTTTTCCGAACCAATGAAGGTATCAAAGCCGAGTGAAACGAGTCTACTGATACCGTTTCTGTCTAAAACCTTTCTTTCAAGGTCATCAATACCATCTGCATGTTCGCTCTTGAGGTCTATGAATGCGCTCGGCGTCAGCGTGATGAGCCTTTCGAACTCACTCATGTCCCTCATGAATGCGGCACTCACTGTGACCGCCTCCGCCCCGGATACAATCGCATCGATTACAGCTTCAGCGTACCTGAATGCACCGTCATACCATACAGGCACCTCAGTCGCAAGATCCTGTATAATGTCCAGCTGAGGCCTGTAACGCCTAATGCAGTCGAGATCGTGGAGATACAGGGTCGACTTCCCCCCTGATGCGTCAACCACATCAAACGGGTCTATTCTCGCCCCGCTGTGGATCACCCATCCTCTGGATATGTCCATTTCATAGATGGTGGTGCCGGCCTTGGTTTCCACAGGCAACGGTATCTGTACCATTCAATATAATAACATGTCGAATCAAAATCCGAGACATACATTGCGGAGGGCGACAGGCATACCATCCGGCATCTGGTTGCGCTTAGCCAGATCCCAGCCGGCAGTCGTCTATAAAATTGAAGCCAAAATAGATAAATAAGGAATTTCATCTCCGGCCTAGGTGGGCATTGCATTTGACCCTAGCCAGGAAGGCATATTTTTCAGAGGGGAATGTGACGCCTGGCGGCACATGCATCTGTTCCTTCGTATTTCTTAGGTTAGGCAACCATATACTCGTTGGCATGCCGACAAAACCTGAGCTCTGGTCTCAGCGATTTGGGGTGCCTCCAGAAAGGGCTTCTGAAGTGGGGGGCGGAAGGTATGTGCTTCCAGCCTCACATCTCAACTGGTTTGAGGCACCCGAAGAGGCTGCTGCCAGGGTGCTTAGAGAGCAGCTTGACTTGGAATTGCCTGCCAGTAAACTGAAGCTGATAGAAGTGCAATCTCATGTTTCAGATAATCCAAACCCCGAACGCTCTCACTGGGACATCAGTTTTGTCTATCTCGCCGATATGCCCGCAGCTGCGGCGAAGAAGCTCATAGCGCAGGACTGGTTTTCCGGCCTTTCCTTTGTGTCCCCCAGGCGTCTGAAGTCGGGCGATTTTTTGTGGGGTCACGGGGACGTGCTGGAGAAGGCAAGAAAGAAGATCGGAAAGCATGCCACGCGCCGTTCCGCGCCTGGGCGAAAGAAATCAAGAAGCCCCGCCAGAAAGGCAAGGTGACATCTGTTTAACCGTCCTTACCGGTTTATGGTAGGGCGGTATGCTGGCATACTACTCAAAGGCGCCGTAAATCATTCCCCATTCGGGTCGTCGAATACGCGGCCCGGCAAGATTTGTATGCAATGCCCGGTCCATGCGGTCACCGGCACTGGTCCCCCCTTGTATATCAGTCTGGTTTTAGAAATATTCATATAGAAGAGCTAACATAAATGGACACAAAGCAATTCATCGGTGGTATGACATGATTGGTGGACAGGGACAAGTACCCATACTGATTTTGAAGGAAGGAACAAAGCGTGAAAAGGGAAGGGAAGCACAGGCAAACAACATACAGGCTGCCATGGCCATAGCAGATGCAGTCAAGAGCACACTGGGCCCCAGAGGTATGGATAAGATGCTTGTCGATAGTCTCGGCGATGTTGTGATAACAAATGATGGAGTGACCATACTCAAGGAGATGGATATCGAGCATCCTGCAGCCAAGATGCTGGTGGAGGTTGCCAAGACACAGGATGCTGAATGCGGTGATGGTACCACTACCGCTGTGGTGCTTGCAGGCGAGCTGCTAAAGCGCGCGCAGGAACTGGTTGACAACAATGTACATCCGACGGTTGTAACAAGAGGATTCAAGCTGGCTGCTGCCAAGTGCATGGAATATCTGG
>JAVZQA010000075.1:0-6399 GCA_038881315.1 Methanomassiliicoccales archaeon | reverse complement strand
CTTGTAGAGTATAGCTGAAACGAAGCCTTCAAATCTTGCGATCTCCTTGCGTACGACGTCAAAGTAAGTTTCAAATTCACGCTCCCTACCCTGAGCCACATCATAATAAAGACCGACCGTCAGCATGCATATCAAAATTGCAATTTTACCCCATTATATATATTGGAGCTTTTTGGATACCAGCGTAAAGAAATGCATTTGAGATTCACTGGCAACCATTTGAAAGTGAGGTGAGGATACGAAGGAAGACAGGCGTCAGGACAGTTTCCTTTCGCAGTTCGTGATATTCAGCATCGAAAACGGCTGGAGCTCTCTCGCCGCAGATGAAATTGATACAATTGAAGAAGCACTTGCGGCAGAGGAGGAAGCAGCTGCACATGTGTATGTTTCGACAGGACTGAAAGCAGGAACAGATCTAATACTCTGGCGCCTTTCACAGGAGCCTGAGGAACTGCAGAGGCGCCACTTGCAGCTGTTGGCAAGGACACACAACAGGCTCAGGGAGGTGGCAATGTACACAGGTGCGTCTATGCGCTCCACATACACTGGAGAAGAAGGTGAATTCAACTATCTCACAGATCATACAAAGAGGGGAAAATACCTCTCAGTATATCCGTTCACCAAGACGCCTGAATGGTACCTGATTGACCAGACAGAGAGAAGAAGAATCATGGGAGAGCACATATCCATTGGAAGGAAATTTCCCGGTGTTAGACAGACACTTCTCTATTCTTTCGGTGCAGATGATCAGGAGTTCATAGTTGCATACGAGATGGACGATCTGCGCTACTATATCCAGTGCGTTATGGCTCTCAGGGAGAGCGAAAGCCGGAAGTATACTCTACGGGACACACCAGTCTACACAGGAATAAGAAGCAGGGCTCTTGAGTTGGGAAACATAGTGGGGGTTCGCTGACGAACGACGCCCTTCTAAAAGCATGCAGGCTTGAAAAGCCGAGCAGAAAGCCTGTCTGGTTCATGCGCCAAGCAGGCAGATATCTACAAGAATACATGGAAGTTAGAAGGAAGAAAGGCATACTCGAAATATGCAAAGAACCGGAACTCGCTGCAGACTTATCCTCCATACCTGTCAAAAAATTTGATCTTGATGCTGCCATAATCTTTTCAGACATAACTGTGCCCATTCTCTCTATGGGAGTGAAACTCAAAATCGAGGAGGGCAGGGGACCTGTGCTTAAGCAGCCCATCAGTTCGATAAGCGATGTTAGGAATATTGAGGATTTTGATACATCATCAACTGACTTTGTGTATGAAACAGCCCGCCTGATCTCTGAAAGGCTTTCAGGGAGAGTGCCTGTGATCGGTTTTTCAGGGGCGCCGTTTACGCTCGCCTCCTATCTGATAGAGGGGGGATCCTCGCGTGACTTCATAAGAACCAGAACCGTGATGTTCGAGAAGAGTGCAATGTGGCAGTTGCTCATGGAGAAACTGGCAGACATGTGCACTGGTTATCTTGAGGAGCAGTTCAGAAACGGATGCCAGGTTGTACAGCTCTTTGACAGCTGGGCAGGCACGCTGTCTCAAGAGGAGTATGTATCATATGTGAAACCGTACAATCAGAGAATAGCATCCAGACTTGCAAGACTTGGCTGTTATGTTATAAATTTTGCAACTGGCAATCCTGAACTGCTGCCTGAAATGGCATGTAGGGGCGTCGCGGTGGTTTCAGTTGATTGGAGAATAGACATTGGAAAGGCGATGGACATCGTTCCATCAGTTGGAATCCAGGGAAATCTGGATCCTGCACTTCTAGCGGCCGACAGGAAGATTATGGAGAGATATGCTAGACTAATACTGAAAAAAACAAAGAACCGAAGGGGGCATATATTCAATCTAGGACATGGCATCCCACCCAATGCAAAGGTGGAAAACGTAAAAGCACTGGCGAAGCTGGTGCACAATGAGGGATAGAATGGATGGAGTAATAGTGTCTGCATACGGCTCCCCCTCCGGACTGCGGGATGTGGAAGCATATTACACAAACATACTCCGAGGCAGGAAGCCTTCGCCCGCAATGCTCGAAGAGCTTACTCAAAGATACGCTGCCATAGGAGGCAGATCGCCACTCAATGAGATCACATTCCGACAGGCAGGTGCACTAAATGAGCTGCTTTCATCGCTTGGGCGTGAAATGTATGTTGAGGTTGGTATGAAGTACTGCGCTCCTTTCATTGGCGATGCATTGGAAAAGATGAGGAGGGAAGGGGTAAGAAGGGCGGTCATGCTACCCCTGACACCGTACAATTCCACAGTCAGCGCAGACAGCTATGTTGAGATTGCAAGGCGGTATGTGAACCAAAACGGAATTGAACTGGAACTTACAGTGCCTCCATCCTGGCATCTAAACGAGCATTTCCTGGAATACTGGGAGAGGGAAACTAGAAAGAACTTGAAAACTGAGTCAGAAGTAATCTTCACAGCACACAGCATTCCCCAAAAATATGATCGGGCAGGTGAACCATATACCTCACAGATAAGAGAGGTTGCGGGTGAAATAGCGAAAAGGCTGGAGATCGGCTACACTGTGGCATTCCAGAGTGCTGGAAGGACTGGCGAGGAATGGGTCGGGCCCGATTTGCTGGAAACATTGAAGACAAAGTCTGATGCGGGTGCAGGAAACGTGCTTATAGTGCCCATCGGCTTTGTTTCAGAACACCTTGAGGTACTCTACGATATTGACATAGAGGCAAAGAAATATGCAGAAGAGCGGGGGATGAAGCTGACACGCACTCGTCTCCCGAATGATGATCCGCTCTTCATAAAGGCACTTGCAGACGCGGTTCTTGCTGCTGTTTACTAGCCAGGTAGGACAGTAACGCATGGGTTTGCTTTAGCGCATCCTCCGCACACGCGGAAAGACCAACTCCTCCGTAGGATGCGCCTGCCAAATACAGACCAGGAGGGGCAGCTGCCCTTATTCGCTCAACCCTTTCGACGTGCCCAACTGCATATCTGGGAAACGCATCTTTCCATCTGATGACCTTCGCTTCGATGCATTTCCCATTGATATGCACGATCTCTGATAATTCCTCCATTGTCCTGGATATGAGCTCCTCATCGCCCATTTGCTGCCAGGCGGTTTCAGCAGGTCTCCCGACAAAACATCTGATTATCTCAGCGCTTCCATGCAGATGCCATTTCTGGCTGACGAAAGTACAGCCGGTTATTAGTCTCCCCTCTGACGGCGAGACCAGAAAGCCGCTGCAGCCCGGCGGGTAGGCAACTGAACCTTTCTCGAAGGCAAGCAGTATCACCCCCACAGAAGTGGATTCGATTTTACTCAGTTCATGTGACAGCTCGGGTAGTGACTTTATTAATTTGGAGGTCTCGGCGGCAGGAATACAAGCGACTACAGCCTCTGCATTCATTTTACCTGAAGATGTAATGACCTGCCATTTAGAGCCGGCAGGGGAAATCTCCTCGACCCTCTCCCCTTTCTTGAGAGCAATCCTCCCTGAGGACAGGACAGCATCAGAAATGCGCTGCATGCCCCCCTGTATGGAGAGGACACGCTGCGGAGCAGCTGTTGGTGCCTTGCGCAAACCGAGCATAAGGCTTCTCGAGCGAGCAGCCGCATTGTAGACATTGGGCACGACAGATTTAGTGCTTATGTCGTCCGATGTGCATGCCATAATTCCCCCAACAAGCGTGTCTATTACATTCTCCTTGAATTGCCTGCCAAATCTATACGTCACGAGCTTTCCCAGAGCAATGTCCTCACCGATATCTGTGGCAGGCAGAAATAGATCGAGTGATGCTCTCATTATGCCCCCTACACTTAGGATACCACCTTTGAGAAAAGGCAACAACGATCCCTTGGGAAAGCCCATCATCAGACCTGGTGGAATGGGGCGCAATTTCCCTCTGACAAGCATAAAACCCCTGAGAGGGGAGGGCCTGACAGTCTCGCTGAGGAGACCTGTGGCAGATAGCAACTCCTCTAAAGCACCTCCACGCAGCACGAAGCTGTCTGGCCCCGCCTCCGTCCTTTCGCCCGCAAAATCGACAGTGCACATCTTTCCCCCGGTTCTCGAGTTCTCCTCTATTAGAGTGACGCGGATTTCATCCTTGAGCGAGAGTTCATGTGCAACCGTCAGACCCGTTATGCCGCCACCGACGACTATTACCGTACTTCCGGCCGACACGTGTAACCTGACGAAGGTTACGCATATATTAATGCGTGGAATGCGCCAAAAAAAGTGGAACCTTTATTACTACAGTGAGAACTGAAGTTCTGAGAAGGGGCTATATGGAATTTCCAGTGCTCAGGATGAGAAGACTGAGGGAGAAAGAAAATATCCGAGAAATGATAAGCGAGACTGTTATCGAGATCTCGAAACTCATCTATCCTCTTTTCGTGAATGAGAAATTAAATGTGAAAAAAGAAATAGCCACTATGCCTGGACAGTATGTCTACCCCCTATCAGATATCACAGAAGTTGTGTCGGAACTCGCTGATGCCGGTATCAAATTTGTGATTCTTTTTGGCATCCCTTCTGTCAAGGATACGAAAGGAACAGGTGCGTATAACAAAGACGGGGTGGTGCAGAAAGCGCTGGCTGAAATAAAGCGGAGCAGCAGCATAACAGCTATCACAGATCTCTGTCTTTGTGAATACACCGATAACGGACAGTGTGGGATAGTGCGGAACGGCAGAGTGAGCAATGATGAGACACTTGAGTTGTATGCAAAGATAGCAGTGTCCCAGGCAGAGGCTGGGGCGGATGTGATTGCGCCTAGCGGTATGATGGATGGACAGGTGAAAAGAATTAGGAGGGCATTGGATGAGAGCGGTTTTCAGGATGTCCCCGTCCTTGCATATGCAGGGAAAATGGCCTCTTCGCTTTACGGTCCTTTCAGGGATGCCGCTGAAAGCACTCCAAAAGAAGGCGACAGAAAGGGATACCAGCTTAACTATGCAAATGCACGCGAGGCATTGCGCGAAATACTGCTGGACGAAAAAGAGGGGGCAGACTTGCTGATGGTCAAACCCGCGCTAACAAACCTCGATTTGATATGGCGTGCGAGGGAAAGGACACTGGTTCCCGTTGGTGCCTTTAACGTGAGTGGTGAGTATGCAATGATTAGATGGGCAGCCTCCGCAGGGGCCATCGATTATAGACAGGCGGTGAGGGAGACAATTACCTCCATTTTCCGCGCTGGAGCAGATTTTGTGATAACCTATCATGCTTTGGAACTCGCAAACTGGAATGGGGAAGGAAAATGACAATCAGGATAGGCTCAAGGGGCAGCAGACTTGCTTTGGCACAGACCGAGGAGGTTATTGCTGCACTCAGAGATGCCGGTATAACTGAGCATATCGAAATAGTTAAGGTTAAGACTTCAGGAGACGCAAGAAATGCGTGGAACCCGCAGGAGGGAAGCTTTGCTGACGAGATTAATAAGATGGTGCTTGACGGACGGCTCGACGCGGGAGTACACAGCGCCAAGGACCTGCCTTCATCGCTGGATGAGGGACTAGAAATTGCGGCTGTCCCTGAAAGAGGTCCCAGGGTTGACTGCATAGTGGGGAAATGCAACTTCGCAAGGCTTCCTTCTGGCTCAAAGGTGGGAACATCCTCACCCAGAAGAAAGGCACAGTTGCTACATTTCAGAAGGGATCTCAACATCATTCCGGTCCGCGGAAATATAGACACCCGCTTGAGGGCTGTGGAGAATGGGGAAATAGATGCCCTAACGCTAGCACTTTGCGGACTGAAGCGGCTTGGTGTGGAAAAAGGAAAGAACTGGAGCATTCACCCGCTTCCAATAGATTACTTCGTGCCTCCAGCCGGCCAGGGTGCCCTTGCCATAGTGACCAGAAAGGGTAGATTGGATGCATCCATCAAGAAGAAAGTGGAGGATGCGAACGCCAGAGGAGAAGTGGAAATAGAGCGAAAGGCAATGATGATGCTTGGTGGGGGCTGCAATATACCTGCCGGTATCACTGCGATTGCGTTTGGAAATGCTTTCAGGCTCTATGTGCAGGTGCTCTCGACTGATGGTAGGGTGCAAAGGAAAGTTTCAGGGGCTGTGCGGAGTGGTGAGGACATAGAGCATCTGATTTCGGGTCTTTCGGAAGTGGAAGGAATATTGAAAGGGAATACAGATGCTGGTAGCACTGCTCAGACCTGAGCCAAGAACCACTGAGGCGCTGGAATACTGTAAGCGTCTCGGATTGCGGGCTGTAGTAGCACCGGCATTGGGTATACGTTTCAGGGAGATAGATGCAGTTGCGGTGATGTCGTCACTGGAGAAGGCAGATACTGTGATCTTCATGAGCGTGACAGCGGTGGAGGCTCTAAGTTCTGCATCTCCCGTTTTAATTGAAAAATGCAGAGGCAGAATGGTTGTAGCCGTGGGGAAGGCAACAGCTAA
>JAVZQA010000074.1:0-6419 GCA_038881315.1 Methanomassiliicoccales archaeon | reverse complement strand
GGAACGGATGCATCGCTGGAAGGCATGTTACTGGAGAAGGGGGGAGAGGCGAGAAAACTGATGACAATGCTGAAATACAGACAACTTTACAAACCTGCATTTTCGGTGAGCCTCCATGAATTGGACAGCAGCAGGCGTACACTTCTTTCCTCCATGATCAGGAATGGGACTAAGCACATGGAGGACGAGATATGTAGGCTGGCAAGCGTTCCAGAGGGGAGTGTGCTTGTAGATGCTTCTCAACCTGAGTATCTGGAGGGGGATGCAGTACCTGGTAAAACTGCTGTGCCTGTCATGGACGACACCGTTGTCCCGCTTACAGATATAAGCCCGATTGCGAGGGCCATTCAATTCCACCCCAGACAGGAATATGTTTTGCTTGTTGCCTGCCCGGCGGATTACAGGGAAAGGGTTGCAGCAGCATCCGGTGACATGGTCGGTTTACCCCTTCATGACACCGACAGGAACTAAACGCGCTACCCTCCGTGAAAGACCTGCCTGGTGTGTGATGCGCACCACATCATCCACGTTTTTGTAGGCACCGGGGGCTTCCTCGAGGACTCCTTCCACAGTGGCCGATTTTAGGTAAATGCCTCTTTCCTCGAGCTTCCTTCTCACTTCTTTTTCCGTATATTTTCTGGTTGCAGCGCTCCTGGAAAGCACTCTTCCCGCTCCGTGACATGTTGATCCAAAACTTTCCCTGACAGAACCAGTGTCACCTACTAGCAGATAACTTGCCGATCCCATGTCTCCAGGAATGATCACGGGCTGACCAACTTCCCTGTATTTTGGTGGAACCAGGGGATGGCCGGCTGGCAATGCCCTGGTGGCTCCCTTCCGGTGAATGTATGCTGTAATTTTGCTTCCCTCGATCTCATACTCTTCTTTCTTGGCTATATTGTGTGCAACGTCATAGACCATGCGCATTCCTAGTTCCTCAGCGCTCCTGCCGAACACTATCTCGAATGACCTTCTGATGCCATCAAGTATGAGCTGTCTGTTTGCCCAGCCAAAGTTGGCTGCAGCAGCCATGGCAGCAAAGTAATCCCTTCCTTCTTTCGAATTGAGAGGGGCGCATGCAAGCTGTCTATCGGGTAATGAGAAGTCGTAGTCACGCATTTTCTCCTCCATCACCTTAAGATAGTCTGTGGCCACTTGGTGCCCAAGGCCCCTTGAACCACAATGTACCGTAACAACTATCTGATCCTCTCCATCAATTCCAAATCTACCCGCCACATCTTTCTCGAAAATATGTTCGACTCTGTCCACCTCAAGGAAATGATTGCCTGCGCCCAGCGTTCCAATCTGGTTTCTGCCCCTCTGTTTGGCTTTCTGGCTCACCTTTGAGGCGTCTGCGGCAGAGTATTCGCCCTTCTCCTCAGTAACTTCAAGATCTTCTTCCCATCCATGGCCGTTTTCCACAGCCCACCTTGCCCCCTCCTCCAGCACAGTGTCTATCTCATTTCCCCTGGCCTTTATACTTCCCTCGGAGCCGACTCCGCATGGTATGAGTTTGAACAGTGTCTCCATGAGGTCCTTTATCTTTGGCCTGACCTCTGTCACAGTGAGATTTGTACGCACCATCCTCACTCCGCAGTTTATATCAAACCCCAGTCCCCCTGGAGAAATGACCCCATCTTCGGACTCAGCAACAACTCCACCGATGGGGAAGCCATAACCCCAGTGGATGTCCGGCATCGCAAGTGCTTTGCCAACGATTCCTGGCATGCAAGCTATATTGGCCGCCTGCTCCAGCGCATTGTCCTGCCTTATGGATGTGAGCATCTCCTGATCTGCGTAGACAATCGTGGAGGTTCGCATGCCCGGCTTGTAACTTGCAGGTATCTCCCATCTGACATCGTCTATCCTGTTAAGGGGTCCGTTCCACGGCAGGATCTCACCTTTCAGACCTCTTGATATTAATTAATAAACTTTTCCAATCCTCTTTCCGCCCTCTAATTGCCAGATCACACGAGCTGGTTACGGAATGCGTAATTGGATGGATCCTGGATAGCACTCAAATCCAATTTTTCCTTCCACTTTGCGTAGGTCCAGACCTCGAATACATTTCTGGCAGCAGTGTCTGCTTTTTCTATCTTCTCAATCTTGAACTTAGGTGGCCTGAGGACAGGGTGTATGTCTATTTTCCTTGTTCTCCCGTCCCTGAATACAATCAGTTCGGCATTCTTTCCCTCCTCCAGCTCAGCAACCCTTTCCCTTATGTTATCCGGTGTCATTTTGATTCCATTGAGCGCCGTAATTTCGTCACCAGGAAATACGTGGGACGAGTAGGCAGGTAACCCCTCGATTACAGCTTCAACATGCAAGGGCTCCCCTCTAGAAAGTATGATGCCAAAGCATGATTTCTTCTCCTCTTCTTTTAGCAGTTTGAGCCCCGCAAGACGTAAATATTGTTGTAACGGCAGATCGCCCCTTTCTTTCACCAATCGCGTGTAAACCTTATCCGGATTTTCTCCGCTTATTTCCATATAAGCTTCGAGAAAGTCCTTCTCCTCAAACCAGCTTCCCCTTCTATATGTGCGATCATAAAGTAGTCGCATGAGATCTTGCAATCTCTTCTTCCCGTCGGTCAGTGAGGCTATCCTTATATCCAGCAGTGCACCGATCAACAGTCCCTTGTTGTAGTATGATATGGTGCTGTTCACCGAATTTTCTGTGCGCCTATAGAATTTTATCCATGTGTCAAAACTGGACTCTGCAGCGCTTTGATGCAATCTCCCCGGTGTGAGGTTGTATGTCTCTATTTCCCTTGTGAGCTCCTTGAGAAACTCCGCTGTGTTGGATACGCCCGCCTTCCTTAGCGCAAGCATAGCGTAGTAATCTGTGATACCCTCAGAGAACCACAGCAAAGTGGTGTAATTTTCCTTTGTGTAATCAAAAGGACCGAGCGGCTTTGGTCTGAGGCGTTTTACATTCCAAAGGTGAAAGAACTCATGCGAAAAAATCGAGAGTACCTGCAGATAATCTTCTCTCTTCCTGAATTGAAATGGATCTGACACTATGTGTGTGGAGTTCAGATGCTCCAAACCACCGCCTGTCTTCGGTATCAGGTGGTAAATGAACACATATCTCTCATAGGGCATATCGCCCATGATCGAAACTTCGGCCGCCACTATTTTTTTGAGATCCGAAACAAACGTCTTCTCCTCTATGTTTCCATTACCAAATATGGCAAGTTCATGCTCCTTTCCCCTGACGTTGAATTTATGAATTCTTTGATTTCCAACTTCTATCGGCGAATCTATAAGCGTATCGTAATCTGGAGCAACTAGCGACCATGGACCACTCCTCTCAAGACCGGATGAGATGGAGTTCCATCCCTTCCGTGGAATTATATTGACTTCCTGTCTTACCCTTTCTAAATTTCTTACATATGGAAATGCAGAGGCTCCGTTCAGTGTGAGGTGATCGTCATCCACAAAACTGTTCCTTACACTGTGTATGTGTGCATGCACTTTGTATTTGACAACGGGTCTTTCTGCATGGAGCAGCCAGGTGCTCTTGTCTATCTTTTCAAATGGTCTCTTCCTGCCGCTGTTGTCTGTGACCTCCAGATCAAAAATTTCGCCTGCGAAATCCCTTATCACATATGACCCCGGTGTCCAGGCAGGGAATGAAATTTCAAAACTCTCTCCGGCACACTCGATATTCATGCTAACAGCAAAGCAGTTCGAAGCAGTTTCTGACGCATCCACTGTGAATATTATTCTTTCATTCAAAGCAGCACCCACATCTCCTCGAAACATCAGACCTTATTTTTCTTTTGCTCATATTATACCAATACGTGAAGATCCTGAGCTGTTCTCGTTGATGCTTTCATACCTTGCGACTTGATTACAAAGACCTACAGTATTCTTCCGCTGAATCCATCTGGTTGTCTATTTCCCCAGAGTTACGAACGAAGTACACAATACAACGTGCCAGAAGCAAGGGCGGAAGGAGTCGAAAATCCATGGGGGAAGGAAGTGCTTTGCGGATGCATCGGAAAGGATCTTCCAGTGATCGGATGTGTATTGCTACAACTCACCTTTTAGGCATCGACCTCAACGGTGAACAGTGCCTTGCATCAATTTCATCGCCTCAGATCTGCGGATGATGCCGTCGCTATCTCCCCAAGTGTCCTATCTATCAGTGAACGCGCTGTGTCCTGTTTTCTCCTCAGATTCACCAACGCTGAGGGATAATGCAACTTGCTTATTGCAAGAAAAGCTTCCTCCATGGAACTCAGCCACATCTCCGCCTCCTTGATTTTCCTCTCCATCAATTTATTAAGGGCTATGCGGCGGAATTCACCTATCAGATCAGCTAGTCCCATTACGTATGTTGCAGCCCTAACCCTCAGCTCCTCAGGCCCCGGCAGTGGCTTTCCCGAAACCGCGGTTCTGAGCAATATCGCTTCGACATATTCCTGCATCGCGTCATCCACGTACTGTGCATTGTTTATGTCAGCGTGATCTTCCAGCAGTGTCCTGAGCTCTATAACTTTGGATTTCAGTGTCCTGGCACTTTCGACTGTTGTCTTCTCTCCTGCCCCACGCACTATATTGAATATCATTTCCGAAGATAGACGTATTATCTCTCTTGACAGCCTAATCGCTATCTCTCTTACCTGATCTTTTTCCTCAAGTTCCTTCTCAACCTCCTCCATTACATCCCCAAGGTTTTCAAGCCTCAAGATTACCACTTCCTCTGAGCATTTCTCCCCGTTTTCTTTTCAATTCAATTTCCTCTCTAGTACCTATATCCTTCCTGGAATAAACCAGACCACTAACACAGTGAGAGGCAGCTTCCAATGCATGGACTGCAAGCCAGGGTTCTTCTGCAACACCCAGAAGTGCGAGGGATCTCGAGGACGTGGTCAATATTTTGCCATTCCTTTCTTCTAGAGATGCGAAATAGAGGCTGCACCCATTTTCGCTTACACACTGATTGTCCACTGATATTTCAGCCCCGCTGACAGGTTTCGCTCCGTATCCAATCGGGACAAAATACCTGCATAGTGTTGCAAGCTTGCGGAACGTCAACTTACTTCCTATTTCGCCACATGCAGCGCCCATGAAAAACTCGCCTATGTCCCCTTCCGACACTGCGATTACATTCATAGCTTCAGGATCTCCGAAGCGGGCGTTGAACTCAAGCAGTTTGACACCCGAAGCCGTGTAGATGAAGCCTCCGTAGAGTGTGCCACGAAATTCATACCCTTCCTTCTTTAAAGCGGTCACCGCCTTTTTCATTATTTCTAGGGCGTGCTCCATGTCCTTCCTTTCAATAAAGGGGAGAAGACCGTCCTTCATTGAGTAAGATCCCATGCCGCCGGTGTTTGGACCCTTGTCCTCTTCGAAAGCCCGTTTGTGATCCTGAACCAAAGGGAAGGGATAGAGGTGCTTCCCGTCGCATGCTGCCTGGAGGCTGAACTCCTCCCCCTCCAGTCTCTCCTCAATTACCACGCCGTCAGAGCTGCCATTTTTTCTGAAGAGTTCCTTAACATACTCAATGGATGCCTTTCTGTCACTAAGTTGCACCCCCTCCACTTTCACCCCTTTTCCCCCAGTAAGACCGGACGGCTTGACAACAAGCGGAAAATCGGCTTCCTGTACAAATTCTACTGCTTCCCTCTCGTTCTCAAACACTGCATGCCGTGGATTTCCTTCTATGTGATATTTGTCCATCAGTTTCCTTGTAAACTTCTTTGAGGTCTCAATCCGCGCCGCCCCCTTTGTTGGACCATAGCATGGTATGCCTACCTTCTCAACCGCATCAGATACTCCTGCCTCCAGCGGATCCTCGGGGCCGATAATGACCAGATCCGCAGCACATTTGAGTGCAAAGGCCGCTATATTTTCTGCGTCTCTCTCATCGTTTCTAGAAGACAAGCTTGCGCATTTCTCCATCCCTATGTTTTTCCGCTTTGAGGTGTAATAGATCTTATGCCCTTGTGCGTAAAGTTTTTCAGCGATCACATGTTCCCTTGCACCTCCGCCAACAATCACTATCTTCATGCATCCACGTGTAATGCCGAGGCCAATAAAGTTGATTTCTGTGCACACAAGAAAGAAAATAAAAAGAAAATAAAAGAATAAAGGGTTTGGAGGCTCTTTATTTGAGTCTCCTGTAGGTTATGGCCACTGACGAGTTCAGTGTCTCCAGTGCCTGCTGTCTGCGCTTGTTCCTTGCCCTTCTGCCGAGCACGACACCGATGAGACCTGCGGCTGCAGCGAGCAGCACAAGGAATGCCGCACCTGCTCCGCCGAACACATCATACCATGCGGCAGGGACATAGTTCTTCTTTGCATTGAGTTCGGACTGCAGTGTGCTGACCTGCTGTGTCAGTGTGGCAATCTCTGTGTTCTGTGATGCGATTGTGCTGTTGGCTGCACTCAGCTGTGCCTGCAGTGTGG
>JAVZQA010000073.1:0-6457 GCA_038881315.1 Methanomassiliicoccales archaeon | reverse complement strand
CCGCGTTTACGGGGATTAATATCAGCATGGAGAGGAATAGGAGAAAGCCGGAGATGCTATAGTAATCCCTTTCAACTGTGAGAAGCAACAAATTCCACAGAACTCTGCTATTCATCTTCCGACACCCTTCCGGGGATGAATATACGCCTTACAGAAAACACCAAAATGCTCCTTGTTTCCAGCAGTTCAATGGTCTTCCCGATATTCAGCTCCTTGACAACAATTGCATTTCCCTGCAGGGAGACGACATCTACAAGTGTGGCTGCCCTCATTGGATCCGAAACTATCAGCCTGTAAACAGTCTCCCCTCCCTGAACATCCCCATTACCCCAATTCAGGCCGTTGGGCGAAAACACTTCGTCGATGAGAAAGTCATACCTTTGTTCGTTAATGCTGAATAGCAGGATACTGCATCGCTTCTTTTTTTCCAGTAATAATGGCGATATGCGTTTTAGATCGCTTTCATCGATGTAATCAATGTCCAGAAAATAGTATGGCACCTCTCTGCAAATAGCTAGCGCAAACATGAAACGCTGTAGCTTCGAAGAGTTCATCTCCCGTACTTTCAAAGCCCACGAATCCCCCACTCCTAGCAGCTCTGCAACCTCGCTTATGGTCTTACGAGGTATGCCATAAGCCTGTGACCATAGGAAGGCAATGCTTCTCATCCTTGCATCGAGGGGCAGGAGTGTTTGAAAATGCAGAAACACACCAACGTCTCGCAGCACGGTGCGGTTAAAGGTAGGATTGCCACCAAGCACACTCACCTCTCCACCACTGGGGTGTGAAAATCCTGTGCATGCAAGCTCCGCCTCTCTCTTTTCGTTTTCACTCGCGAAGCTTATTGCAGCAGCACAAGGAAATTTTGATACAAATGTAAATTCCCTCTTTTCGTTTCCTGCGAAGAAGGCTTTTTTCATTTCAAGCAGAGGGAACCTGTGCGCGGATGCATCATTCAATATAATTATCTCCTCGCTTCGGCCTTTCACATGCAATTGTGCATGATAGCATAAATCTGATGTATGTACTGGACGCAGGCAACAATTTAATTAATAAAGAAACATAGTGAAACCATCCAAAACCGGAGCAGCAGTAGAATGGACGGGAGTGTTCTGAACGGCCGAAACGGAATGGAGGCCATAGAGGAAGCGGTAAGGAACATCAAGCGCAGTAATGGAATAATTGGCAGAGAACAGGAGCTCAGAAAGGCACTGCTCTGTGCCCTAGCCGGTAGACATCTGCTGATTGAGGGACCTGTAGGTGTGGGCAAAACTGTTCTTGCGACTTCCATTGCCAACTATCTCGGAAGACCCATTTTCAGGGTGGATGGGGATGAGCGTTACACAGAAAACAAGCTCACGGGCTGGTTTGATCCACCGCTAGTCATGCAGAAGGGATATGGCCGTGATTCTTTTTTAAACGGTCCGCTGGCAAGCGCTATGGAGATGGGTGGCATACTTTTCATAAACGAACTCAACAGACTCAATGAAGGTGTTCAGAATGTGTTGCTGCCTGCAATGGATGAGGGTCGTATCGAACTACCAAGGCTAGGCACTCTGCAAGCGGGGGAAGGCTTTATGATCATAGCGACACAGAATCCTCGCGAATTTGTTGCAACAAGCTCTCTGTCCGAAGCACTCTCCGACAGATTTGAACTACTCCCCCTCGGATATCAGAGCGAGACGGAGGAAATGGAAATCGTTAGGGCAAGGGCTCCCCTGGCCGACGACTATACCATTGAGAAGGTGACGCTTATTGTGCGCGAAAGCAGGGAGCATCCTGCAATCAAGCGCGGTGCTTCCATAAGAGCAGCTACGAGCATGGCCTCACTCCTTGCGAGGACTAGCACCTCATTTGAGAACTTCAGGGAGGTGGCTTACATGTGTCTTCCAACACGTTTTGAACTGCGCGAAGACTCAAAGAAGAGTGTTTATGAAGTTATAGACGAACTGCTTGAACGTGTTTTCGCGCAGTCAACCGAAGTGGAGTCTCAGCCGCAGCGCGTCTCTCAGGAGGAGCAGGACGTACAGGGACACGAAAAAAAAACGATCAGCAAGTGAGTGATGAGCCTCAGGATGCATTCGATCTTGCGCAGCGGCTGCGCGGAATCGTGGACATCCCATCTGGAAGAGGGGATGAGGTTGTCTGGTCAATTGCAAAGAGCTATCAGAAGATAAGGCTGAAGGCTAAAGATCCCTCCCTGGTAAGGGCTGCTAAGAAGATAGCGATCAGGGCTATTATAGAAAGGACACTTCAACAGCTCGGCCCGACCAGAATGCCTCTGGAAAGCAAGCATGTGGAATATGCTCCGGGGATTGAAGGGGATATAGACATACAGGACACGTTGGACAACACGCCTGCAATGCGCATGCTTCAACCGTCAGATATAGTGCTGGAGAGGAAGGAACTCAAACATTTAGCCTGCGTTCTTATGATCGACGCAAGTCTCTCCATGACAGGGGAGAAGCTGGCGATGGCCACTAGTTCAATCGCTGTTCTAGCCCACAGACTACGTGGCATAGACTATGCCGTGGTGCTCTTCGAGAACAAGGCAAATGTGATAAAACCAATGGCTGTGCAGGCGGATCTCGAGAAACTGATAGGGGATCTGCTGGATCTCAACGCAATGGGCTACACAAATATTGAGGAGGGTTTGAAAGCGGGCTTGAGAGAATTGGAGCTTTCCAGGACACCCAACAAGATAGGCATTGTAGTCACGGATGGTAATTATACCATGGGCAGGGATCCGAGAGTCTTCGCAGCCATGTTCCCGAAGCTGCATGTCGTCATGACCACCGGCCTTGACGCCAGGGAAGACATATGTTCCGGCATGGCTGCAAGGGGAAAGGGTAGCATGTATGAGATCCGTAATTACGAAGATATGCCAAAGGTTTTGTATAGAATCATAAAGACGTTTCATTTGCGTCTTAATCAGGGAAGAGCACCTGTCATCTGAAAAGGCTAATAATCGCGGTCGTAATGGCCTGATTGAGGTGTTAGTTGTGCACTACAGGATTACGCTGATTCCAGGTGACGGCATAGGTCCGGAGGTAACTGCGGCTGCGGTGAAGGTTATAGAAGCAACTGGTGTGGATATAGAGTGGGATGTAGTGGAGGCCGGGGAAAAGGTGATACAGAAGGAGGGTACACCGCTGCCCGACCATGTGCTTGAAAGCTTGAAGAAAAATAAGGTCGGTCTGAAAGGCCCCCTCACCACCCCAATTGGCGGTGGATTCAGGAGCGTAAATGTAGCTCTCAGACAGATGCTCGATCTCTATGCGAGTGTTAGACCCTCAAGGTCAATTGCGGGGGAGGGCACACTCTATGACAACATCGATCTCGTTGTTGTGAGAGAGGCCACAGAAGAACTGTACTCCGGTGTGGAACACTGGATAGACAAAGAGCATTCCGCAGCCGAAACAGTAGACATTGTGACTAGAAAGGCATCCGAACGCATAGTGAGATTTGCATTTGAATATGCCATAAAGGAGGGTAGGAAGAAGGTGACTGCCGTTCACAAGGCGAACATAATGAAGTACACAGGTGGCCTTTTTCAGGAGGTCGCTCAGCATGTCGCTGCCGAATATCCAGAAATCGCCTTTGAGGAAAGACTGATAGACAATATGGCCATGCAGCTCGTCAAAAAACCACATGACTATGATGTCATCGTCACAACAAATCTGTTCGGGGATATACTCTCCGATCTGTGTGCGGGGCTGGCTGGGGGGCTGGGTATTGCACCCGGAGCCATCATAGGCGACGACATAGCGATCTTTGAACCTGTGCACGGCTCTGCACCAAAGTATGCGGGGCAGGACAAGGTCAACCCTGTCGCCACAATTCTGTCCGGTGAGATGATGCTGAAATACCTTGGCGAAAGGGAGGCAGCTCAGAAAATATGGAGGGCTGTATTTGAAACCGTCAAGGAAAAGAAGTATGTGACATATGACCTTGCGCTCCCTGAATACACCACCAAGCCGGTGGCACCCTCCAGCTGTTCGAAGATGGCCGAGGAGATTGCAAGAAAGGTCAGTTCGCTTTAGGCATCAGATCTCAACTACTTCCCCTTTGGAGGGCATCAGGACTTTCCTTCCATCCAGCGCCTCGGCGAGCTTTCCCCTCCGCTCCCCTTCGCCATGCACAAGAATGACCGTCTCCGGATTACTCCGCTCGACAAATTCAACGAGATCGCTGTGCCCCGCATGAGCTGATAGATCATACCGTTGCACTTCGCACTCTATCTTCTCCAGCACACCATTTATCTCGAGATAACCTGTGGTTAGCAACCTGTAACCGTTGGACTCCTCCACCTGAAAGCCGCTTATTATTATGCCGCTCTTCGGATCGTTCTTTATACGCTCTATGTAACCGAGTGCAGGACCACCGTCGAGCATTCCGCTCGTTGTGACTATTACCTCAGCTCGTGAGGATCTCATCCGATCATCATTTGTCTCTACCTCGTAAGCCTTCAGACAGGCACGGTGAAGTGCCTCTGCAGAACGCACATACCTCCTTGACTTCTCATAGATGCGGTTAATTTTTTTACCCATGCCGTCCACCCATATCTCAAGTCCCGTCTTTTCCAGGATCATGAGAAGTTCCTGGGTTCTGCCCACAGCAAATGCAGGCAAAATCGCCTGTCCGCCTCTGTTGACTATTTCCTCCACCTTTTCCCTGAGTCTCTGTTCTGTCTCAGCCCTGTCGGGATGTTCCCTGCCTGCATATGTCGACTCGATGATAAGAACATCCGACTTAGGCACTACAGCTCCGTCAACAAGCTGACTCTCGCGCGTGTGTATATCCCCTGTGACAAGAACAGTCTTCTCACTGTGTATCTCAAACATTGCCGCGCCCGGGATGTGCCCGGCCTTTCTTGGTACAAATTCTGTACCGTTTATCTCGAAGGAACGATCAAAATGTTCTGTCCTGAAAAGTTCCATTGTTAACTGGACATCTTCATCATCATATGGCTCGAAATAACCCTCCATCCTTGCAACCTTAAGGCTGTCAAGCATAAGCAGCCGGCCAACATCCATTGTAGGTGGTGTCCCGTGAACTGGAACCCTATACCTGGAAACGAGCCAGGGGATCATGCCCGAATGATCAACATGGGCATGTGTCAGCAGTATCTCGTCGGCAGGTTCAGCTTCAAGCGGATAAACAGGCGGATCTCTAGGAATGAGGCCGTAATCCACTATTATTCTTCCGAAGCCGTCTTCCATGCCAATTGCGAGACCACCCACCTCATCTGCTCCTCCATAAAATTTCAGTCTCAATTATCTTCCCTCTTTATTTGCTAAAGCCTTGCTGGATGCACTCAACTACGACATGCAGTCACTCACCGGCCTCAATATTAAAACCTTTGCAGCGCTGTCTTTATTGAGTGCACGTGCCTCCATATGGAGTGAACCGAAATACCAACCATCATGTGCCACATTCTTCACTCAATGAAGACATGCAGATGGGAAAAGTGCATATACCCCCACCGGATATAGATCTAATCTGGAAAATATGGAGCTTCGGTTCTATATAATCAGGAGAGCCTTGATACTCATACCGACCTTCCTCGGCCTCACTCTCCTCATGTTTGTCCTTTTTGCGCTAATGCCGCAAACATTGCTTGTGGCTCCATACATAACGCTGCACTCGACTGAACCGAGGTCCCTTGTTATTAAGCAAGTGGAGGCACAGCTGGGTTTAAACAAGCCGCTGCCGATCCGCTATTTCATCTATCTGTGGAACATGATTCATGGCAACCTGGGCGTGATGAATCTTCCTGGTTATCCCTCATCTGTGACCCAGGCGATTGCTATTTCATTCCCCAACACGGTTCAGCTTGCTCTGTTTTCAACAATACTTGCAACTGCTATTGCAATTCCACTCGGCACCTACATAGGTGCGAGACCTAATTCAGTTGCAGACCAAACTGGAAGAATATTCTCCTTATCGGGATACGCCATGCCCGCCTTCTGGCTGGGTTTAATGCTCCAGATTGGACTGGGCAGAAATGTAATAGGGGGTAATCCCCTCGGTATTTTTCCCATACAGGGCTCTGTACCAGACGTGGCAATCCCACCTCCTTGGTTCAACAACGGTTTCACATCTCCAACCCATATACCCATAATCGATGCCGTCATCCATCTGGACTGGTCTTTTGCTTTTGGGGCATTTATGCATCTTGTGCTCCCGGTGCTGACATTGACATACGGCATACTTGCGGGAGTGCTACGGTTTGTGAGGGCAGGCATGGTGGATAGCGCGCACCAGGAGTTTGTCAAGACAGCAAGGGCGAAGGGTGTGCCGGAAAAAGAGGTCATTCACAGGCATGTCAGAAAGAATGCACTTATTCCCACAATAACTGTCATGGGGCTGTTGCTAGCAGGTCTGCTCGGCGGTGTTGTGGTAGTGGAAGAGGTATTCCAGTACCCTGGGATTGGCCTTCTTTCTGTCCTTGCGG
>JAVZQA010000072.1:0-6474 GCA_038881315.1 Methanomassiliicoccales archaeon | reverse complement strand
GCAAAAAATGACGCGTGATGACCCTGTAGGCTACATCGCCCGCATCAACGGCCCTTATCTTCTTTCCCAGTTTGAGCTGTGCTTTCAGCTTTTGTTCCATCGTCTCGAGGCGCGTGTATGTCGATACAGATGGTCCGAGGTTTATGGATGTGGTGTCATGAGTGAAACCGAATCCCTCATACTGAGCTGGGGAATCGAGCCTCGGGCCTATGGTGTCCATGAGTTTCAGAACCTCCTTCGGATGAGCGAAGCGTTGTGCGGCGAGATGGAATTCGAGCGGATATGAAGGACTTACGTCCATGCTGTGTGCCTCCTTGTCTATTTCCCCTGGATCTATAAGTGTGGAAAGCACCAAAGGCGCATCCATCAGTCCCCCTCTTGATGCCGGCAGGTATTCTCTTGAGAAATTGAGCAGTGCATCCAGCAGGAGCATCATCGTGTCCTCGTCTCCGTCTGCATTTCTGCGCTTTGCAGCATGGAAGAATGGATGACCATATCCCACATTGGCATCTGTGAAACCTATGATGCGGCACAAAATGCCTCCTGACGTATGAGGTGCCAAACCCATGGCTAGATGCCCTGCCAGATCATTCCCGTCCCTCAGCTTGTAGAAGGGCTCAAGGCCATAGCATCTGGTAAGCAAATCATCTATGAAATCGGCCGTCCTTTTCATGTACTCAGCAAACTTCTTCGATGGAATGACATCCTGCACCTTCAACTCGCAAAGCTGCATCGGATCTGTGAGTTCCCTGCCGAGGTAATCCTTTGTGTAGCCGAGTTGCCTTGCCTTTTCCACACTCAGACCTATCTCTGCAGGTCTGAAATGCGTCAGCGGCACATCTGTCATGTCGAAGCGGACAGTCCCGTCCCTGAAGACGGTGATATTGTGCTTTGCACGCAGTATACCTTTTTCCAGCGGTTCAGGTGTTCTTCTCCTGGAGATCAGTCCCTGCACTCCCTTTATTTCAGGGAATCTGTTCTCTCCAAGATTTGCCGCCGCGGTCTGCAGCAGTGTCCCTGGCTCAACCGTAAAGGAACCGTACCCTTCGATGGGATAGGTGTGCTGTCCGCAAGCACAACGTGAGAGGAAAGTCTCCTGGCCGCAGGAGGGGCAGAGTCTCCTGTTCATCTCGACCGTCACTCTCCCGCTCTTTGTGGCTTCTGAAAACAGTCGTTGTGCCCCTCCTGCATTCCCGAGGGGGAAGAGCACATGTGGTGCAGGCTTCATGCGTCTTTCCGCCGCCTTCTCGGGCCTTGCCATGCGTGCCCCTATGCGTGTAACAGCTCTGGGCATTATACGTAAATTGGAAAGACCAGAAACTGTCTCGAGCACACTTGTATAGATACCAGGCTGTTTCACCCTCTTGAGAGTGCCCTCTTCGACGCTGAGACCAAGACAGCGAACAATTGCACGTCCATACTCTTTCAGAAACAATTTACCGTCTCTGCACTCATGCAGTGCCCCCAGTTTCTCCAGTATTCCCTTTTCTTCCGAAAGGGGAAGAACGAGTGTTTCCCTCTCAAACCTTCCGTTGCGTGAAACGAAATCGATCAACTTGTATAGCTCGGAAAGACTCAGGTCATTCCAGAATAGATTGAAGCAGGGGTGCAACGGCACATCGTATTTCTCACTCCAGTGTACCGCCTCCTCCCATGTCGGGTGCTCCCAGTTGTCAGGAAGCCTTCCTGCTGCACGGAGCATCTCCTCTCTGTGCCACTCCAGGGAGTAGCCCGCTGGAATAAGGATATGGTTGTTTTCAAGAAATTCTCCAAAAGAGATCAGTATCTCCCCATTATCTATGATTTCTGCAATGTGCGGAAGCAGCTTTTCGGCGGTCTCCGTGTCATTTATCTGTGTGACACTTCCGTCCTTGAGCAGGACTATTGGCCCTTCAATTGTTGTGCAGGGTGTGATTGCGCCTGCCTTGCCAGGCCTCTCCAGTTTGAGTTGCGTTCCTATGGCAATGAAGGCGTCCATAACAATCATGGTCGCAGGATTCAAGCCGACAGCTGCAAGACCTGTGGCTCTGGACCTGCCGTATCTCAGCCGGAATCCACCTGGCCTCGATGGATGGCAGAAAACGGGTCTTCCTGCGACTATGTCCTTGAGATATTTTTCGCTCGGTTCGGGGCCGGCCATCTCCCCCTCTGTCTTGACCCCTGCTGAAAGCGCAGCTAAGAAACCCCAGCCATCAAGGGATAGCGCATCTATGTGTTTCATGAGCTTCGATGCCTTCTGACAAAGGCCGTCAGCTATCACTATACAGGCACCTCCCCTCAGTCTGTTTGTTGATATCCTGGGCAGGTCCCTGTAGCCGGAGACCTCCTCATCCTCTGTCCCCTCGCCATCTATGCAGACAGGACAGTTGGATACGACCAGCTCAATTTCCTCGGCCGAAGGCAGGTATTGCAGGTGCTGCTTCTGCCTGTAGAGCGGTATCTCCTCCTTGAAGCGCTCGATCTCCTCCGTAGTTGGCATGTATCTGCCTATGCCCAGGTCCCTTCTCACCATGTCAGCGATGAGTACGCTCATCGCCTGTCCTGTTCCGCCCGCCGATCTGATGGGCCCTGAAAAGGAGAGTGCCACATATTCGCTGCCATCTCCATTCTTTTCAATACGCACACCACTTATGCCTTCAAGCGGCGCAACCAGTATGCCCTCTGTGAGTATCGCCAGGCCCACTCTGACCGCTTTTTCTACGACTTCCCTCCTATCCCCCTTGCCTCTCGCAATCTCCTTCGCTGCAAGCAGCGAAACCTCCTCCCTGTTGTGGTCTGCTGCAAGCTCCCTGATCCTGCCTGCTATGCCTTCCAGACCATAGTCTGAGAGAAGCTGCTCCACCCTTGAAGCCATGTCAGATGCAAAGGGTATCTCCACTTTGGAGACAGGATCGATGCCTTTTGTTCTGGCTTCGCTCGCTATTGTGTAGCAAAGATCCGCACCCGCAATGAGTTCGGAAAAATACACTTCCATCTCGGCCGACATGGCCGGCCTGTGGGCCGTGGAATTCATTCATATCGGCAATGGGGTGCAGACATTAAACCTTAACGATCACGGCCTGTCAGAAATTCTCCGCACTGGACGCATACAACTAGCTTACTGTCAACCCTTGCGCCACAGGACGGACACACGGAACAGCCATCGTCTCTTTGGCCGTTGTCTAGGAGGGTCTTTCCGCCGTGCACCCGCAGCATATATTTAACACGTCCACCAGTCTCAATACTTCTAATTGCTGGTGGCTTCGTCACAATCTTCTGACCGCTTCTCTCTTCAGCAATACTTTCCTTGATTGTCATCTGTGTTGCCGTATTGTCCCTGCTGTACAAACTGTCTGCGATCTCTTTCTCTCTGTTGTCGGCATAGGCAGTTTCATGGAAACCCTCGTTTGGTGTGATACCGTTCCCCATATCCATGACAATCTTTATCGCATTCTCTATTTCCTTACCCAACCTGTCTATTTCCTCTTTCAACTGCGTCGTAAGCAAACCTATGTTGCTTGAGGTAGACAGGTAGACCACCAGATAGTATTTAATCGAACGCGCCTCATAAAAGAGTGTCCACAGAAATTACACGGATTGATAATTTGCAGATCTCTCCTTTTCCAATGCCTTGCTTATGATTGTGATAAACTCATCGATGCCTTCCCCGGTCATGGCGGAGACAGCTGGCTTTCCTGGTGGTTTATAAAGATCGGCCTTTGTATATACCAAAATTGCAGGCTTCGGCGCAATCATCCGCTTTATCTTCTCATACAATTCCAATTGCTCCTCTACGGAATAGCCACAAGTGCCGGAACCGTCAACCAGATAGACCAGCACCTGGGCAAGCGACCTTATGGCTGCAATGGACTTCCGCTCATAGCTGTTGTTCGTAGACATTGCACGTGGGGTAAGACCGGGTGAATCGAGCACAATCGCTCCGCCGCTTGTTTTTCCAGGGATTATTGTGGTAGTGGTGAATGGATAGGAAGCAACTCGCGTCCGGGCGCCGGAAAGCCTTGATACGAGCATGCTTTTTCCCACATTGGGAAAGCCTGCTATCACTATACCCCCTCCCACCTCAGGTATCTCTTTCAACGACTCCGCAGCCTTCTTTAGTAAATTAAGCTCATCCGATATCCCTCTAATCAGCGAGGATATGCGACCATAGGCCTCCTCTCTAGCTCTTATTATCTCAGGAACACTTTCCGATTTGGCAATTATTCTTGCATATCTGTTGGAAAGCGTTACTATGTTATTCCGGCACCCTTGCACTGAAGCTATTGCTCTTTTGATACGCACCGCCCCTACAAGTATGTCGGCCATCTCATACTCGAATGTGCCTTCATTGAGGGAAGGAAAACCGGTTACATATGATGAAAGCTCCCGGTCTGCAGCAGCTGCTATGGTGTGCAGTTTCTTAATTGCACGCGATTTTATTGCCGCATCTCCTCCTCTTCCCTGTGCTTTTGATGCCTTGCTGAACAGGTAGTCAATAAGCTCCGCTGCAGTCAGGACATGCGGAAGCCTTCTACTCTTTACTTTGCTTGTCAATGTTTATCTCCGGCTCCAAAGATATTTTTGTATATTTCTCAATTCCCTCCCATGTACAGCGGCAGCGAATTCTATTCCATTGTGCCGCATTTCGATTTGCACTACAAGAACGCATTGCTCCTCACACATGCAGAGGCAGAGAGCCTGCTCGCTGGAAGGTTGGGAGAAGTAGTGGAAAACGAGTTGAATTTGCGTGCAGGTCGGCTCGGTCTTGGGAAGCTGATGGATGGTGGTAAATTAACTGAAACGGGGGAAAGGGTCATGGCCATATACAGAAACAAGAAACAGCTTGCCAACGAACAGCTTATTCATAGGTGGAAGAGCCCGAGCGTGGCTGCGGATTCAATAGTATGTGTCAATGACACCATTCTTCTGGTTAAACGCAGGAATGACCCGTACAAGGGGCGCTATGTCCTTCCAGGCGGAATACTCGAGGAACACGAAACACTCGAAGAGTGTGCTGTCCGCGAACTAAGGGAGGAGACGGGTATCGACGGGAAGGTTGTCGCTCTGCTCTCAGTTCACTCCGACCCATCTAGGGATCCACGCGTCAGGATGATTTCCGCCATATATGTGGTGGAGCCGCTGCATACAAATTTGACTGCAGGGGACGACGCTGCAGAGGCGGTTTTCATGCCCATCGACAGTCTTCCCCCTCTTGCCTTCGATCACGATATGGCAATAGAGGAATTTGTAAAATCACCGTACTTTAGACACCGGGGGTAAGCCCATCCCCCTTCCTGTAGAACGGAATGAACACAAGCTTTTCAGCCGTAGGTGTGACAGAGAATCCGCCTGTTAAATCAGAAGCCCTGCCTTCAGATGTTTCAGCGGATAGGAAGTAGAAGTCAACTTCGTCCCGTGCCGTGTCACTGCCCTTGGCGCACACCAGCCTCTTTACATCACCGAAGCCAGCGGTTGTGGAGTAGGAGGGGCTGTTTGCAGTCAGATATGCTCCTGTCTGCAGGGCCTGTATGGGTGTAATATCTGCAGCAGGCACATAGACAAAGAGCCTTCCACTGCTTTCGTTGTGTATGAAATTCTGCACATTTCTGTGCTCGGGTCCTGTGGAATTCACAGAGAAGTCGCAGAAAAACCTCCAGAAGGGGAGATAGCACCTTTCACCGTCAGAAACAATGCTGAACTTCCCGATTTCCACATCCACGTTTGAGCTTTTCCCTGGTTCGTGCAGCGACTTGCAGGAAGGACAGTAAGCGACCACTTCCCCCTTTTCAAGCTTGGACACCTTCCCACATCTGGGGCAACGCTCGACTATCAGATTCAAGCGCCAGCCCTCCCGGGACGCACATGTCTGCGCGGTCTTTCCAGTTTAAGCAGAAAATGCAGCAGGTTTGTTACAACAAAGAGGGATGAGGCTGTGGCAACAAGTCCTATTTCCAGTCCATGCCATCCCTGTAGCGAAGCAAGGCCCACAGCAGCCCCTGCGGTTAGACCGCAGGCAACCGCAAGCACCATCTCTGCTTCCTTGCTGCCGTCATCCAGCCTTATATCGAGTGAATTGAACTGCTTGCCAGTAATTCCATCCAGAGCAAGTGTATGCTCACCGTTCTTTGTCCTGAATCGGAAGATCCATGCAGGGTACAGACATAGTACGGGAGGCTCCGCTTTAATTGATATGTGTCTGCCTTTCGCCTTGGCAGTCGCCGTCTCGACCTCCTCCTTCAGTTTCTCGGATGCAACTGTATCCAGGGCCGAAGGTTTCAGCTTGACCTGCATTGCAGGAAAGGATGTTTCTGGTGAGAGTGATGCGGAAGTGCCGGGCATATCTGTGGGAACTCCTATGTATGTGGCATCATACGCTGGCGCGGAAACTGTTCTGACTATATTGCATGGCAGCGTCTTTCCTTCCTTGTCCATGAACCAGCCGGATGCTCTGGCAGTGAACTTCCATATGGGAAGGTATAGAGGGTAACTTTCCAT
>JAVZQA010000071.1:0-6752 GCA_038881315.1 Methanomassiliicoccales archaeon | reverse complement strand
AACAACCTGATGGACGAGATGAAGAAAATTAAACGTGTAGCCTCCCCTGATCTCATTGTGTTTGTCGGTGATGCACTCGCCGGTAATGATGCAATAGAGCAGGCCCGTGCCTTTGAAAAGGCTGTGGGCATCGATATGGTGGTGCTCACTAAGATTGACGCGGATGCCAAGGGGGGCGCTGCACTATCTATTGCCGATGCCATTGGGAAGCCAATCGCCTTTCTAGGCACTGGGCAGGGGTACGGTGACCTGCAGCCTTTCGATCCTGACTGGATGGCAAAAAGGCTTGTTGCTGAGGAAGCGTAAGATTAGACCATCATGGAAGCCATAATCTTCGCATCTGCCACCATATTATCGATAAGTGCGAATTCGTTGGGGTTGTGCGCCTGACCGCACTCCGTCTCCCAGACAGCCGCAGGCAGTCCAAGTGCTCTGACTATATTCGCACAGGTGCCCCCGCCTATGCCCACAAAGACCGGCTTTACCCCTCTGACAGTCTCCAGAGAGCTGGCAAGTCTGCTGCAGACCGAGGCATCCGAAGAGGTGGGTTGAGCCGCCTGGCTCTTTCGGAACACACTAACTCGTATTTTCGCTCCAGTCATGGAAGTAAACAAAGATGCGGCCCGCCTCACATCACCGAGTATGCCGCGCAGACTTTGAGATGGAAGGATTCTGGCGTCAATATAAAATTCATCGGTACCGGGTATTGTGTTTACGTTCTCCACATTGGCAAGGCGTTTTGTGGGTTCAAAGGTTGAGTGCGGGACTGGGGAGAAGAGCTGATCTTCCGCGGGATAGCGCGAGTACAGATAATCTCTTATGAAAACTAGAAAGCGGGAGGAGGCAACAAGTGCATTCAGACCCGATGACGGGTGACTTGCATGCGTCTGCACTCCTTCAGTTGTAATGCGCAGCCAGAGGGAGCTTTTCTCAGCGATCTCTATGGCACTTCCATCAGCGCTTCCCGCATCCGGGACAAGGAACTCATCCCCTTTCTTGAAGACGTGCTGAGCCGCCATATACCCAATGCCCTTCTCGCTCCCCAATTCCTCATCGCTCGCAAAGAGGAGCTGAACAGAGGGGGAAAGACCCGCGTCCATTGCTCCTATTGCGGCATATATGGACGCAATAAGCGACTGCCCATTATCCTCAGCTCCGCGTCCTATTATCCTTCCGTTCCTGACGACAGCTGCAAAAGGATCTGATTTCCAAAGGGATCTGTCTCCTGGCGGAACAGTGTCCATGTGCGAAACAATCCATAAGGACGGCTTATCCCCCAGTGCAGCGACCACATTGGGCCTTACTCCTCCCTTTGCCTTTCTGTCAGGTGCATCATAATGTTTTATCTTCGTTATACCTGCTTCCTTCAAAAGCGATTCAATGAAGCGGGATCTATCAAACTCTCCCTCCCCCCCAGATTCCGGGCTTATCGCGGGTATAGAGATCATCTCCTTGAGTCCCCTGATCATGTCTTCCCTTCTGTGCTCAACAGCCTCGGCCAGCTTTTTTGTCTCCAGCTACATCACCTCATGAAATCCTCGGGGGCTTTTCGACCTTTACCTGCTCGACCTTAACACCGAGTTCTCTGAGCAGTTCAAGCCCCATGTGTTCAGGATAATCCTCACAATAAACAACGCGCTTCAGACCCGCATTCACGATCATTTTTGCACATGTGTTGCATGGCAGGATGGTGGAATATATTGTTGCGCCAAGCGCTGCAGGACCAGCCTGAATTATAGCATTCTGTTCCGCGTGGACGCCTGTGCATATCTCCATCTTTGTCCCGGAAGGGATCTGCAGCACCTCGCGTATACACCCTATTTCACTGCAGTGCTTCATATTCCTCGGGTTGCCGTTGTATCCACTGCTTACGATGTGATTCAGATCATCTACAACAACCGCCCCAATCTGTCTGCCGTTTCTTATGCAGGTGCTCCTTTCAGATATGACATAGGCCAACTTCATGTAGTAGATATCTCTCGGAGTGCGCTGAGGAAGAGCATGCAAAGGTGTCGCCATGTATCATAATTATCAGGAGCGGTCATAAATAACTGTCCATATCACTGACAGCAATCCGGTAATATAGCTGAAGCCGAATGGTGCGGCGTGGAAGGCAGTAAATCGGAGACGAAAGAGGCGCTTCTTTCTGTATTAATTGTTGTTGTCGCCGTCTTAATTGTCTTCGGTGGTCTCTACGCTTATACCGGTAACTGGCCGCCCATGGTTGTAGTGGAATCTGGAAGCATGCAGCATAGTTCAACCTATGCGTATCTTGGTGATTTGAACATAGGGGACGTTGTACTGGTCAAGAAGGTCCAGAGTGTTTCATCCATTATAACGTATGTCAAGGGGGAAGAGAATGGCTATTCGAGCTATGGTGAATTTGGAAATGTCATCATATATCATCCGTACGGTCTCCAGAATGTGGTTCCCATCATACACAGAGCCATACTTTATCTACAGTACAATACGTCGGGCGGAGGCTTTAATGCCCCCGTCCTTTCGTCGCTCCCTCAGTCGCAGTGGTATGTGCTTTCCCCCACCGGCAGAACACATGTCACGACGAATATTGTGAGTAACATAGTGATTGAGAATGTAGGTTACACGCACACGCCTGTGGTCATACCCATTACGCTCTTCCTCCACAGTGATAGATACAGCGGCTTTGTGACAATGGGGGACCACAATCACGCAGAGTATGGGGAAAATGCCACAGATCAGGCACTCGGTATTTCGTCTCTCGTGAAATTCGCCTGGATTGAGGGTGTTGCCACCGGGTATCTTCCGTATGTTGGTATATTTAGACTCGCAATATCAGGCAATATACCTGCGGGAACACCCGAAAACACCATTGTTGGAGCGCTGCTCATCGCAGCGGTTATTGTTGTGGTTCCAATCGTTGCAGACGTTCTTTACAAAAGGAGAAAACGGGGCAGCGGAAGGAATAAAACTACCTAGTTTGCAAGTAAACCGCTTCCAGGATACATTCGGAGTTCAACAAAACAAGGAAACAGGGGGGAGACTTCCCCCATCAATACCATATTGGCTGCTGATTTCATATCAAGGTGGTTTGCATCCTCAATCTTGTACTCTTGTATTGCCCCAGTAGCTCGTCAGATGCAAGCACTTCGCGTGTCTCATTCAGTGGGACTGAAAGCTCAATCTCCCTCGTTCTACCGCCCCTTCCAAATGATCTGACTCTCGCTCTCACTATGCCAAGCATGTCTAGCTCCGACACCAGGTCCCCTATACGCCTCTGTGTCAGCGCAACCACACCAAGTGAATCGCAGAGATTGTGGTAGGTGGCGTAAATGTCACCCGTTGTCATCACTTTTTTTGTCTCCGATTGCATTACAACGGAAAGGAGCAGTAGCTTGGACTGAAACGGCAGGGTTCTCACTGCTTCGGTCACTGTATCGAGCTCGATCTTGTTTTTGGCCATCATGACATGTGACGTTGTGACTTTTCTTTCCCCCGCCCTCTCGGCATATTCGGCTGCAACTCTCAGCAGCTCTAGTGCCCTGCGCGCATCCCCATGTTCCTGTGCCGCAAGCGCAGAGCAGAGTGGAATGACATCCGTCTCGAGCGCTTCCGGATAGAAAACAAGTTCGCATCTTGCCTTTAGTATGTCAGACAATTCGCCTGCATTGTAGGGTGAGAAAACAATCCTTTCCTCGGAGAGCCTGCTTCTCACACGTGCATCCAGGTAATCCGTGAATTTCAGATCATTGGCTATGCCAATCAGAGTTATCTTGCTCTTCTCCATATCATCATTCATTCTCGTGAGATTGTAGAGCAGATCATCCCCCGATTTGTAGACCAACCTGTCGAGTTCATCAAGTATCAGAATCAGCAGCTCCTCCCTCCTGTTGAGTATTTCCCTGAAGACCGAATACAGTCTTTCCAAACTCCAGCCGTTATAGGGAGCTCTTTCTTCAGGATTCTCAACCAGTCTATTTATGACATGCTGCAGTATCGCATAATTTGTGTCGATTTCGCAGCAATTCACGTAAATGAAATTCAGTTTGGCTGTCCCGTTCATTTTGAGCGCTTCACTCGCGACAAATCTAACTGTTGCTGTCTTTCCCGTTCCTGTCTTTCCAAATATGAGCACATTCGATGGTCTGTTTCCCTTTAGACTCGGTGAGATAACACCTGCCAGCTGATCAATCTCCTTTTCTCTGTGAGGGAGTGTTCGTGGCACATACGAGGGGCGAAGCATTTCTCTGTCATTTCTGAATATGTATTGCGGAGAGACGTATTTTTCAAAGATATTCTTCCTTTCACCTTCGAAAGACGTCTTCTGCTCTGTCATCAATATCATCTATAAGAGGGTGAAAATGCTGTAAAAAAGGAGGTATACTAAAAGCTTCTTTTTATCTTCATAATTGACTAAATTTGCGCGGTTCATATGGGGCATGAAAACACGTCCAGCATTAATATTTATCTATTTAAATCTATAAAAAATCAAAAAGGAACACAGACATAGAGTCCTTCATTTCCAGTGGAGAAGTGGATGCGGCTATTCAACCTTATGACTGCTGTGTTGAATTGAGAAAATGTTACTTGAACACAAAGTAATAACCAACGTACACTGCCTTACTCCTAGGTACTCGGATCAATATGCGGCAGGATATCTGTGATTGTTTTGCTCATATACCACAATACATTCCACAGGAAGGGGTGGTCTCTCACATTTTGAATTGTCTTTTTTTCTCGAGAACTAATTCCTCATATTTTTGAGGAAGAAGCCATGCGAGATACTCAATCTCATCTAGATTCTTTACAAACTTTGCCTTGCTATCCACTTGTAGGTATTTTGAAAGCTGCCGGATTTTTCTCAATGAATCGTAGAGCCACCACACGCCACCAACGAATAGAATGGGTCCTGCAACCATATACCAATATGTCCAGTTCCCCGAAGCATGAGCAGCCGGCAGAAGGGGGGATAGCAGACCATTTGCCCCGCCGAAGAATATTCCAGCCGTGCCAATTAAAAGTAATACAAGTCCGGCAATTAGCGTAAGCGTTGAAAGCTCCAACCTGTACTCTCTCGTTATCGGCTTACCCATCGTATGCTCCTCTGTGGAAAAAGCTATTGACACGCTAACTATATAATAAAATTTCGTCAGGTTATAGTGACTGATCATGGCAGTGTATGTAGGTATAGACGATACAGATGGTCCAGAGGGCATGTGCACGACATATGCCCTCAGTGAAATATTGCGCCGGTCGTCTATCACCACTGTTTTTGGTTATCCAAGACTGGTAAGATTGAATCCGAATATCCCCTGGAAAACGAGAGGAAATGGGGCCCTTGCATTTGCCGCCGGAGGTCCACCAGATGAAAGGCATCCCGCAGCTGTGTTCGGCAACAAGACGGTGATGCTTTCGAAAACCGCTGATCATGTGTTGAATCCGAGGGAAATTTTTGAATTGGCTGAAAGTGTGATAGAGGAGCTGGCAGAGTTTGGTGAGGAAAACACACATCCTGGTCTAGTGGTCTCGGAGGTTCCACTCCCCTCCTCCCTTTACTGGTCGGCGGTAAGGGGGATAGTTGAAAAAGAGGAGGTGACCAGGCAGCTGGAGCACTCAGGCGCCTTGTTTAAGGGTTGGAAGAAGGGGCGTGGTATAATAGGGGCTGCGGCCGCTGTAGCATGGCCTTCGCTCAGGAAAACATATGAGCTGATCACTTACAGACAGCGGGAAAAGTGGGGGCATGCCAGGGAAATTAATGAGGAGGATGTGATGCAACTGGAGCAGCGTTTTCCTTCGACCTTCAGCAATTTTGACCGCATAAACAGGCATATTTGTATAGCCCCCTCGTCCCCCTGCCCAGTGCTCTATGGGATAAGGAGCACTCTGCCCGACCCACTCTTTCAGGCTGCGGCAACTGTCCGGTCAGAGACGAAGGAAAGGTTGGTGCTTTATCAGACTAATCAGGCGACCGATGACCATATTGAGAAAGCTTCAGGTCCCCTGGAGCCCTTTCATTCCTATGTTTTAGAAGGAACCATAAGTGCGCACGCCATGACAATTGAAGGCGGTCACACCTTTATTCGGCTGAATGTGAATGGATCGGAGTTGATATGTGCTGCCTTTGAGGAAACTAAGGAACTACGCTCACTCATAAGGAAACTTGTGCCTGGAGACAGGGTGAGGGTATGGGGAGCATTCAAGCCTTCGAAGCGTGGGATGGAACTCAATATAGAGAAAGTCCAGGTGGTCTCATTAGCGCCGCACATAGTTAAGGTCTCCAACCCCGTTTGCGTAAATTGCGGCAAGAGAATGAAGTCCGCAGGAAAGGGGGCAGGGTACAGATGCAGGGAATGTCACACTAGATCAGACGCACCCGTCACCTTTTCCGTTCAGAGATCGATCCCCTCTGGTCTGTTCGGTGTGGCAGTCGCCTCACGCAGGCATCTCTCTACCCCTCCGGAGAAGATGGCGGAGGTTCTGGAAATGGTTGACAATATTTGACTGACAAATGTTAATAAGCTACACAGAATTATTTATTTCAATGAGCGAATTGCAGGAAGCGGTTATTGTTTCCGCTGCCCGAACACCTGTAGGTAAGTTCGGAGGTGCTTTCAGGAACTTCTCCGCAATTAAGCTCGGCACAATTGCACTTTCCTCGGCTATTCAGAGGGCTGGTATCTCACCAGCGGAAGTGGAGGAGGTGATAGTGGGCAATGTGCTTTCCGCGGGGCTGGGACAGGCTCCCGCGCGGCAATGTGCAATAGGTGCAGGTG
>JAVZQA010000070.1:0-7115 GCA_038881315.1 Methanomassiliicoccales archaeon | reverse complement strand
GAATCTGATGAGCGTTTAACCGGTCAGGTGAAATTTTGGATGTACTTCTGATTGGAACCGGCGGTGTGGGCACTGTGATTGCGAGGCACATTGCGAAGAGCGATGTGACGGATAGTGTTGTGCTGGCGGATATAGACTATGCACAGGCCAGCAGGGTTTCGAAGCGCTTGGGAAAGAAGGCGAGTCCTTTGCGACTGGATGCTTCCGATCTTCGGAAAGTGGAAAAGGCTGCAAAGGGAAAACAACTAGTGATAAACGCCTCCCTTCCGAGGTTCAATAGCAACATAATGGAGGCAGCATATGCAGTGGGGGCAAATTACATTGACCTTGCACTGGAAGACTCAAGAGCGCCGTACCGTCTCGCATCAAAATGGCGGAAGAAGGGGCTCACTGCGGTCGTTGGTCTAGGGGAGGATCCTGGTATAAGCAACATAGCAGCGAGACTCCTCTCAGAAGATATGGTGAGCGTTGATTCGGTAAAAATCCGTGACGGGGAAACTGCAGAGAGCAGCAAGTATCCATTCATCTGTCTCTTTTCTCCTGAAACATTTATCAAGGAAACAATGGAGGAACCAGTCATCTTTTCGGAGGGTAAACTGCGGAAGATACCCAGGTTGAGTGACAAGGAAATGTATGATTTCCCTGAAGGCATTGGTCCTCTTCCTGTGTACAGTGTGAATCACGAAGAGGTTTACACGCTTCCAGAGAGCATAGGAAAGGGTGTCTCATATGTGGACTTCAAACTTGCCCTGACCGATGACACGCTGAAATATCTGGAGGTTCTGAACAGCATGGGCTTCATGTCGGAGAAGGATATTGAAGTCAGGGGGAAGAAAATAAGACCCATTGATCTCACACTCAAACTCATCCCACAGCCTGCCTCGCTGGGAAAGGGCATAAGAGGGAAGGCTATAGTGCTTGTTGAGGTTTCGGGAAAGACCGATGACCGCAAGGCCGAGCGCACCCTTTATGCGGCCATGCCACACGAATCCGCTTATGAAAAGTACGGTGTGACAGCCACCTCCTTCCTCACCGGTTCAGGTGCAGCGGCTGGCGCAATACAACTGCTTGAAGGAGGAAACGTACCTGCGGGGGTCGTACCTCCAGAGGCACTTGACCCATTCAGATATTTCGAAATACTCGAAAAACTGGGCGTCATGTATCAGAAACAGGAGAACTAAAGATACATCGAACCGGAAGCGCTCTCCGCCCTCTCTTGTTTGAAGGCCATGCCCTTCAGCCTGCTTGCACCGAGCTCCATAGCAGCCCTGCATAATGGACCGCAATCCATGTCATAATTTAGACACAATCTGTCGACAGCATGAACCATCAGTGCTGCAGCACCTGCGTCGTAATCAGTGTCCCTCACCTCAGCGAGCAGTACGACAGTGTCCACTCCCATATCGCTTCCTTTCCATAGCAGCAGACCCGGTATGCCTGTGATGATGCCCTCTTCAAATGTTTCTATTCCTGCCCCCTCGAGTCTCCCAAGGCCGTCTTCGGTGGAGGCCGCTCCGTAAATCGAAACGCCTCTCTGCTCCTCTCTGTCATCCACAACCATTCCGTGTGGTGAAATGAGCAGCGACGCATGCGCCTTCTTACTCCAGTTCAGCACGCTGGTTGCAATATCGCCCACAGCCTCCTTGGGATGCGGTATGTCTGATGTGATCACAGCAATTTTGAGCCCGCCTGGCAGTTTACCTCCGTAGACTGCGGCGGAAGGGAACGGCTTCTTTCCTTTCACGAGCGTCACTGGCGGCATGTTGTCGAATGCGAATGGCTCCATGAATTTCAGCCCGAAGAATTGAGTTATGTAATGCCCAACAAGCGATGCCACCTGGCCTATGCCTGGAAACGCCTCTATTACAATCGGTCCCTGTTCCTTTTTGTTCTTCATTGTTCTTCTCTATAGGATAGCGCTGTAATAAAAGGACATGCAAACGGGAGAATCACATTGATAATTATTACAGCACTACTTTCGCACTTTTTTCTGCTAACCCTGAAATAAGAGTATGATTGCTCATCTGCTGAAATATGGAGCAGCAGAGAACCCAGACAGAGGGGGCTCATTCCACAAGTTCCTCTAAGCAGTTGCATGCCAGACGGCATCTCTTCTATCTTCCAGGAAATGCCTGGGTGCTCACAATCACTTCAGCCACATGGAGCATAGGCGGAGCAATGGCCAACCCTTACCAGTCACTGCTATACTACGGACTTGGAGCTTCCCCGGTATTGATAGGTTATTTCGCCGCAGTCACTTCGCTCATAACCGCAATTGTGCAGTTGATTGGCGGATATGTGGGGGATGTATGGGGAAGAAAGCGTGCGATAATTGTGTTCAGCTTCCTTGGTGTGGCAAACAATTTCATTCTCTCAATTATACCTAATGTCACACTGCTCATCATACCCGTTCTTGTCGGGGCTGTGGCAGGCATCTACGGCCCACTCTTCAGCACCGCTCTCACCGAGTCAATGGAGCCTGAGCTCAGACCGAAGGGGGTTGCCTCCTACTCCTTCATAAACAACATCCCCTCCGTTGCAGGACCTTATATTGGCGGGCTGCTAATCGCACACCTGGGCTACGTCGAGGGAATAAGATACAGCTTTATTGCCGCAGGTATAGCCGGTGTCATAGGCATTAGCACAAGGGCTCTCAAAATGACAGAGACCTACACTCCCTCTGAAAGAAAGAGCTTCATTCAATTCTGGAAGGATTTAGTGAATGAAAGCAGCAGGGCGATCTTCAGGGCGGGAAGGGATGTGCGTCTCATGCTTTATTACGCCACAATAGCTGCATTTGCAGTCGGCCTCACCTCCTCCTTCTCTGTCCTCTATTTCATTCAGCAGCTTCATTTCCCACCGTATCTTTACGGTGCTTTGGTCGGTCTAACCTCCCTTATAGTCATGTTGCTGCTCTTCCCTGCAGCAAAGATGGTGGAGCGCTTCGGGCTCAGACGGGCCGCAGTTTATTCATCCATATCTGTGCCTGTGAATCAATTCTTCTTCACATATGCAAAGGACATATCTGAGCTCGTAACATGGAGTGTGGTTGGCGGAATGGGCACAGGACTGCAAAGTCCTTCGCTCACATCCCTTCAATCAGACATTGTTCCCAGGTTCATGCGTGGCAGGATCATGGCCATGTTCAGCGCAATACCAATGCTCTTTTCCATTCCTGCACAGATAGTGGGAGGATACCTTTACACCATCTATCCAGTGCTTCCCTTTGCTCTGTCCATACCAATATTTGTTGCTGCCGTATACATCCTTTCGCGCATCAGGGAACCTACAAGGCTGGAGCGCTGAATATCACATTGCTTGTAAGAGGAAATATACATATAAGAGCGAATGTTAAAAGCGCATGATGACCTATTCCCCTTATTTACCTGTGCTGATTTTTGCAGTGATCTGCACACTCTTTGTTCTCTTCGGTCTCTTTATTTCTGCAGTCCTGAGGCCTACAAAGAAAGAGCCTCTGAAGGAAACAACCTATGAATGCGGAGAGGTTCCCATCGGTGATACGAGGATTCAGTTCCATTTCCAGTATTACATGTTCGCCCTGATATTCGTCATAGCGGACGTCCTCACCGTCTTCCTTGCGCTCTGGATTTTCTATTTTGCCCCTCATTTTACTCCTGAAAACATTTTGATGTTCGTCTTTACCGGGATATTGGTGATAGGAGTGCTCTATGCGCTGAAGAAGGAGGAGGTCATATGGATATAGACAGGGCAAAGATGAGGGCTGAGGGCAATGCGCCCAGCGCCATAGCAATGTCTCATGACACCTTCATGAGCTGGAGCAATGAAGTCTCTGAGATGATCAGAAAGCGGAGTGAAGTCCGCCAGATGAAACCGAATAAGGTCACAGGCGAGATGTTCAACTGGGCGGCACGCAATGCCCTATACCCTCTCCATCTGGGAATAGCATGCTGTGCGATTGAGATGGCTGCAGCAGCTGCTCCACGTTTTGATGTCGAGAGGCTGGGTGTTGTTTTCTGGAATTCTCCCAGACAATGCGACGTGCTGCTTCTGAATGGTTGGATATCCATGAAGCTTCGCCCAGTGCTCATAAGACTCTATGAACAGATGCCGTATCCCAAATGGGTGATTTGCATGGGTGAATGCACAGTTTCCGGTGGGCCATGGTGGGACTCATACAATATTGTGAGGGGGGCAGACACTTTCCTGCCAGTCGATATCTACATACCCGGGTGCCCACCGAGACCTGAGGCACTGCTAGACGGCATAATCAAGCTTCAGAAGAGGATCAGGGAACAGAAGGAAAAGATACTGCTACCGCAGTGAGGCGCTTCTGATGGCAGATCTGACACCCACAATCGTGGCAAAGCCAGAAACCGCAGATTATTCGAGACTGGGCCTTGAAGACGGAAGAACTGTAGACGAATTATGCGCCGCAATCAAACAAAAATTTCCTGATGTAGTTGTAAAGGCAACCACTCCGCGGCGCATTGATGCTGGGAAGGTAAAGAGGGAACAGTTGCTTGATTTTTGTCAGTTTCTGAAGGACCAGCTTTCCTTTGAACATGTAACTTGTGTCGCCGGCAATGACCTCAAGCGCAGCTGGGAAGTGATCTACCACATAAGTTCCTACAAAAACAGATGCATGCTTCAGTTCCGTGTTGAGCTCCCCAGGGAGGATCCATCGGTGGACTCAATAAGCAATCTTTGGTTTGGGGCCAACTGGCACGAAAGGGAAACATATGACATGTACGGCATAGTATTCAAGAACCACCCCAAGCTTGAAAGGGTCCTGATGCCGGAGGGCACAGATTTCTTCCCATTCCGCAAGGACTTCAAGCTTCTTGATCACTGGAAAATCGACTGGGATAACAAGGGAAAGAGACCTCCACCAGAGCCGCTTGTCGCGGAGGAGAAGGAGAGTGGTCAGACTGGCTGAGATGTGGATAAACATGGGTCCTCAGCATCCATTTACCCACGGCCTCTGGACACTCAGGGTAAAGGTGGACGGAGAGACAATTGTGGATGCGGAACCCATAATCGGGTATCTGCACCGCGGTTTCGAGAAACTGTGCGAGAACAGGACCTATCCGCAGATAATACCAATATGCGACAGGCTTTGCTATGTGTCCGCCATGAGCTGGGACCACGTTTATGTCTCTGCGGTGGAGAATATGCTCGGTCTCGAGGTTCCACAGAGGGCAGAATACATCCGCGTCATTGCGCTGGAGATACAGCGTATAGCATCACATCTTGTCTGGCTTTCCTCATTCATGACAGACCTCGGAAACCTGACGGCCTTCCTTTATGCAATGCGTGAAAGGGAGATGTTCATTGATCTGCTGCAGGCGCTGTGTGGCGCACGTATGACCTACAATTATCCGCGCATAGGTGGCGTTTCACAGGACATGCCGCGCGATTTCCCTCAGCAGTGTCTCAAGATAGTGGACTTCTTCGAACGCCGGTTGAAGGAATATGAATATCTCATTGAGGAGAGCGAGGTGTTCCGGATACGCTCTCAGGGTATAGGTTATCTAAGGCCTTCCGATGCAATAAACATGGGTGTGACGGGGCCAGCACTCAGGGGAAGCGGTGTTGCAGTTGACTTGAGAAAGACTGACCCATATTCCGCCTACCCCGATTTTGATTTCGAGGTATGTGTGGAGAAGGACTGTGACGTCTATGCGCGATATCGTGTTAGGATAAATGAGATGTATGAAAGTTGCAAAATTATAAGACAGGCGCTCGCCAAGATGCCAGCAGGGCCCGTATTGGGCAAGGTGCCACGCCACTATCCGAAAGCGGAAGGGTACGCAAGGACCGAGGACCCGAGAGGAGAGGCGTTTTTCTATGTACAGGGTGACGGTACAGATATGCCGTACAGGGTGAAAATCAGAAGCCCGGTATTTGTGACAGTTTCCGCAGCGCCCTTCATGCTGAAAGGGTATAAGGTGGCTGATGTTCCATCAATAATGGGGAGCCTGGATATGTGCCTGGGCGAATCTGACAGGTGATTGCACTGAACTACCTCTACTCCTTCTCAAACACAATTGCATCAGCCATATTGAACGGACTGCATATCAATTACCCGCTGTTCAATTACACTCTTTCCTGGGTGATAGCTTCCATTGTCCTGCTGATAGTCATCGTAATAAATGTAATCATAATGATTTATGTTGAAAGAAAGGAGCTTGGCAGGTTCATGGACAGGCGTGGCCCATTTGTTGTGGGTCCCGCAGGTGTACTCCAGAACTTTGCAGACATGTTCAAATTCCTGATTAAAGAGATGATCCTGCCGGAGAATGCGGATGCAATTGGCTTCAATGTAACATTGGTTGTCATAGTCGCGTCCTCATTGCTCATAATGGGTGTGATACCGCAGGCTCCCAACTTCTATTATACAGACCCTGGACTGGGACTGCTGCTTGCTTTTGCAATCTTCGCCATAGAACCCTTCGCCGTTGTGATCGCCGGATGGGCTTCCAACAACAAGTATGCGCTCCTCGGCGGATTCAGGTCGACGGCTCAGATGATGAGCTATGAGGTGCCACTGCTAATCACCGTTGTTTCGGTTGCACTGCTCGCAGGCACGTTCAGTTTCTCTGGCATAGTGGAATTTCAGGTGAAGCACGTCTGGTTTGTGGGGCCACTCATCATAGGTTTCATTGTGTTCCTCGTGTCCATTGTTGCGGAAATCGAGCGCATTCCCTTTGATACTCCTGATGCTGAAGCTGAACTCGTGCACGGGTGGATGACCGAATATGCGGGTGTGAAATTCGCGCTCTTCCAGCTCACCTCTTATGTGCGTTCATTTGCAGGTGCAGCCATAATGGTTCTACTCTTCCTGGGTGGCTGGAGCGGGCCATTCCTTCCGCCGCTTATCTGGTTCTATATCAAGGTCTATGCCGTCTTCACGCTCTTTGTCTGGATGAGGGCTTCGCTGCCGAGGGTGCGCATAGATCAGGTGTTGAACCTTGGATGGAGGAGTCTCCTACCACTGGCGCTTGTGAACGTACTGATAGCGGCTCTGTTTAGAATCAGCGGGGTGATATGAAAATGGCAGATGTGATGAGCACAAAGAAGAAACGTGTAGGTCTGATGGGTTACGCATTCAAGCCGATGTGGATTTCACTGAG
>JAVZQA010000069.1:0-7485 GCA_038881315.1 Methanomassiliicoccales archaeon | reverse complement strand
TAGGCGTTAATGATGGTGTTGAAAGGCGCATTCTGCAAGCGATTCGGCACTGCTCAAAGTGCCAGGGCATCACAAGGCATGTGATTATACTAGCAATGAAGTGGGATTTCCAAGCATGGTGGGAATCAAGGAATTTATTCGATAAAATGCAGATAAGTGTCACATTGATAATCCCGCCATCAATAAAGCATCGCCTTTAACTGTGTGAAGGTAAGGTTTGATGAGCCATTTTGATTCATGGCCGGTCGTTGCTCAGCCCATCACCCTTTGTTATATTTGGTTTCTGGTATGTGAGTTGATTCCTAATCAATTCTTATTACCTTCCTCAGGACAATGGCGTAGATATTTCCATTACATCCTTCTGCTGTGTTTTACCAGCCACATGGTCTTCAGCATATACCACTAATCTGGAAGATCACATTTGAATTGAGATGTGCTGCAGAACACAGTGACAATGCATCCTGTGCCTTACTCCACGTAGTGTCTTGGGCGATGGGATAGCAAAAATGAAATTGAATTTTACGCGTTATATGTAAGGCAGCTTCATTTACAGAACTTTGTTTTGACTTTAGTGGAAGACTTTGCAAGTCTTAATGTTGAAGCTGCACAGAAATTCAAAGTGCGATCAGTTTGATTTCAAATCCTTAATACGCATTTCTACATTATTCCTATGTTGCACTTTGCTAAAGCAAAAGCTTTTAACCGCTCGTTTCAATGTATTATGGTAGATAGAGGTGTGTGAATTTTGGCCGATGCTGTTCGCGTGGGTGCCGACGAAGAAATCTATAAAAGATTACTGATATTGGAGGAAAGAAACTCCCAGCTAATGGAACAAGCCAGAAAGATAGAGGGGGAGAAGAAATTCCTTCAGACTGAATTTGAGAGGGTGCAAAGGGAATTAAAGCGGCTGAGGACGGAACTCGAAAGACTTAAGGCTCCTCCGCTGATTATAGGCAATATCAGAGACATTTTTAGTGATGGCAGGGTTTCGGTAAAAAGTTCCACGGGTCCTGATTTCGTTGTCAACGTTGCGGAAGGTGTGGATCCCACGACCCTTTCCATAGGTGCAAGGGTCGCCTTGAACAAGCAAACACTTGCTGTAATGGGATTACTCCCGTCTTCTCTTGACCCCATTGTCATGGGTGCCGAGGTAATTGAAAAGCCGGACGCAAGCTATTCGGACATAGGCGGTCTGCAGAAACAGCTTGTTGAGGTAAGAGAGGCTGTTGAGGATCCACTACTGCGCCCTGAACTCTATAGAAAGGTGGGAATTGAGCCTCCGAAAGGAGTGCTTCTTGTGGGGCCTCCAGGAACAGGTAAAACACTCATTGCAAAAGCAGTGGCTCACAATACACATGCCACATTCATAAGACTGGTGGGCTCAGAGCTTGTGCAGAAGTATATCGGTGAGGGAGCCAGACTTGTGCGGGAACTCTTCGAACTTGCCAGAAAGAAGGCTCCCAGCATAGTGTTTGTTGATGAGCTGGACTCTGTAGGGGCTAAACGTCTGGATGTGGCAACCTCTGGCGACAGGGAAGTGCAGCGCACGCTGATGCAGCTGCTGGCGGAAATGGACGGCTTCAATCCACTCGAGAACGTTCGAATAATAGGCGCATCAAACAGGCCGGACATATTGGATGAGGCACTACTCAGACCAGGAAGATTCGATAGAATTGTACGCGTTCCCCCTCCGAATTCGGAGGCCAGAATCGAAATATTCAGGATACACACAAAGAGAATGAACCTTGAAGGCAGTATCGATTTCGAAGATCTGGCTATCCGCACAGACGGGGCAACAGGTGCAGACATCCATTCTATATGCACCGAAGCCGGTATGCTTGCAATCAGGGATGGGCGGGACTCGGTTAATTTCGGCGACTTCGAGAAGGCAATACAGAAGGTGCTTGAGGGAGAGGAAGAAACAAAGCAGCAGTTCACCGGAGAAGCCGGCCCCATGTTCGCCTAGCCGGATATATCCTCTATATCCCTCTCAAAGACTAGCGGTCCAATGTAGTCGCATTTGCTGCAGTGATATTTCTGGCCAGTGATGAGACCGGCCTCGTAATAAAGCTCTGTTGAGCCGCAAACGGGACACTGCTGAATACGCCTACGTGTTCTGGTAAGGCCGCATTTCCTGCAGACCCACACTGTGAATCCCGTCCCGTGTGTGACCTGTGTGTCTGTAGATCCACAGCGCTGGCATCTGTAACTCTTTAATTTCAACTTACCCTCATCTGTCTTGTTGAATATGTTTTTATTCGTTGTGGAGCAAAATCAGCAATGATAACGAGGGTGCACTCTTTAAATATGAATCGCAGCACACTATCTGCATTGAAAAGCGAGGGCTAAAATGCAACCCTTTGAAGCAATGCAGTTGATGACAGACGAGTATGCCGTGAAAATACTAGTGGGCACGATGAGAAAACCCAGGACAGCAATTGATCTGTCCGAACTATTTGGAATACCGATAGCAGCCTGTTACAGGAAGATCAGGCTTCTCGAGGATATGGGTCTCATACAGTGTGTTGAACGCCGTCTGACGAGGGAGGGAAAACGCATTAGCGTTTATCAGTCCCAGCTGAAAAACGCTTATATGTCATTTGAAGACGGAAAGCTCAGGGTGCGCTTTGAGCTGTCCAACGGCGTAATTCAGGACACCGGCGACCAGAATCTCGCCGGCGCTGCACTGATGTAAACGCCTCCCTTTTTATTTTAAAAACGCCTTCTGCTTATCTTTAAGTATATTCCCACTTTACTATTACTTATCAAATGAAAAAGTTAGTAATCAGTGAAAAGAACAGTGTCGCGCTCCGTCTAGCTATCATACTATCCTCTGGAAAATTCAAAAGGGAAAACGGCCAGGGTTACGTCATATTTCGCTTTACAAACGGGGATGATGACTACTCTATTATCGGTCTGAGAGGACATATTGTTGAACTGGATTATCCGAAGAAGTATAATGACTGGGAAAGAGTTGATCCTAAGGAACTGATCTTTGTTCAGCCCGAAAAGCGAGTTTTGTACAGTGGTCTAGTGAATGCACTCGTCAGGGAGGCAGTTGTAGCTGACGTCATAATAGTGGCAACCGATTTTGATCGGGAAGGTGAACTCATCGGAGTGGAGGCATTAGATCTACTCCACCAGGGCATCCATGCTGGAGCAGTTGGGAGTTCTTCCTCTCACTCAGACATAAGGCGGGCACGCTTCAGCAGTTTGAGCAGAACAGAGATAGTGAAGTCATTCTCCGAATTGCATGACATAGACTTGCGACTAGCCAAATCTGCGGAATGCCGACAAATCATCGACTTGGCTTGGGGTGCTTCCCTGACGCGTCTTATATCGCTTGCTGCGGGTCAGACAGGCAGAAACTTCCTTTCGGTGGGGAGGGTTCAGAGCCCGACCCTTGCATTGGTCGTCAGGAGGGAATTGGAAATAGAACATTTTGTCCCCAAGAAATATTATGAGATAGGCACAATTCTGAACCGCGACATAGATTTCCATGCCTCTCATGAGAACAATCCCTTCTGGGAGAAGGAAGAGGCGGAACGTGTTCTTGGTAGAATTAGCGATGCTAGCACTGGAACAGTTCTTTCGTATCAGGAGGAGCAGAGGAGGGATAGAGGACCTTCCCCATTTTCTACAACGCTCTTTCTCATGGAGGCCAGCAGGCTAGGCTATTCAGGCTCAGAGGCCATGGATATAGCCGAGTCGCTATATGCTTCAGGTCTGATTTCATACCCCAGGACAGACAATACCGTCTATCCGAGGACGCTATCCCTGCGCGGCGTTCTAGAGCAGCTGCTCTCTTCAGATTTCGCTCCTGAAGCTAAAGAACTGCTTGCATTGGAAAAGCTAGTGCCAACTAGGGGTAATGTTGAGACAACAGATCATCCTCCAATATACCCTGTCGGTGGAGCGAAAAAGAGCAAGCTTCCGAAACGGGCGTGGGCCATTTACGAACTCGTGGTAAGACGTTTCCTAGCAACAGTCTCTCCAGATTGCATATACACCCAGCGGGACGCTGTAATCCAGATTAATGGAGAGAAATTCAATGCACAGGGGAGGAGCATCCTGGAGGAAGGATGGCGCAGATATTATCCGTATTACTCTTTTGAGGAAATATCTCTCCCTGCTTTGAAGGAAGGCGAAATAGTAGACGTAAAGAAGATCACTATGGATGAAAAGCAGACCAAGCCTCCGGCTCGTTACTCACAAGGAACGCTGATCAGGGAAATGGAAAAACTGGGACTTGGGACAAAGAGCACGAGACATGAAATTATACAGAAGCTGGTGGAAAGGCGCTACATCGAGGGGCAGCCTGTACGCCCGACACCTGTTGGTTTATCGGTGTCCCTCGCACTCGAGCAAAAGGCGCCAGAGGTCTGCGACAACAAGATGACCGCAGCCCTCGAGCGGGACATGGATCTTATAGCAGAAGGAGAGAAGGAACTGGAAGCTGTTGTAGATGACTCACGCCGTATGCTGCTGGCTGTGATCCGCGAAGTGGAGGAGGCGAAGGAAGACATAGCGAAGACGATACGCGAAGCAATAAGGGCGCAGAGGCGTATAGGGGAATGTTCAAAGTGCGGAGGTGATCTGTATATCAGGGACGGTAACGGCAAAGCACATGTGCTCTGCTCCAATTATCCTGAATGCAGTGTTTACTATCCACTCCCTTCGGGTTATCTAATCAGGGCTGCCAAACGCAACTGCGACAGCTGCGGTCTTCCGATGATAAGACTGATTTCAAAGGGAAGGAAACCGATTGATGTTTGTGTGGACCCAGTGTGTCCTTCTAACAGCCTCAGCGGAAGTATTGGCAAATGCCCCTCCTGCGGAAGGGAGCTGAGGATTGTCCGCTCCGGCAGGGGGAAACGGTTTGTGGGATGCGAAGGTTATCCGTCATGCAGTGTAACATATCCGCTTCCGCAATTCGGTGCAATCCGACCTAGTGGTAAGGCATGCGAGAGTTGTGGTGCGCCAATAGTGGAGATAGATGCAGGAAGGGGTCGCGCATGGAGGACATGTATAAATATGGAATGTCCCGCAAAAAAACGTGCGACTGCAACTGCTGGATGATATATTCATTTATGGATGCTTATTCAGTAAAGTTTTTATATTGTTTCCTGTAAGTATATAATGGGAGGGATGGGTGAAATGATTTTTTGGCCAATCCTTCCCGGGTGAGGTTTCCCCCACCTCACCCATAAAATTCACACATCTGTTTCCATTTTGCGGTTCAAACTTCAAGGCTTTGAAAGCTGTCTAAGCTCTTTTGTTCAATTCCGCCGGGAACAGGCGATGTGGCAATCAGGAGGTTTTTGCCTTTAGCTCAGATTCAATGCGTCTCAATTCATATGTGGCACTCGATTTCTGCATGTATTGCGCAATTTCACTTCTCACACGATAGGGCTTTCTGACGCCGAACATGCACTCGCTTGGAAGTTTTCTTGCGACCTCTGTCCCACGCAGTTTTATCTTTCCTGCTGCAGCCTGTCCGGAAATATTCTGACCTGCACCGATGTCTGCTGCTGTGATCGGAACTATGTCGCCAAAAGAAAACAATCTCCCTGCAATGGAAAGATAAACGTCAACATCGACAAGATTTTCATATCTTATGTAGAGTTCGTTGTATGTTAGGAATTTCCTTATGATTGCGATCCTAAAATCAGTGATGTAATACTTGTAGGCCCTTCTGTAGACATCCGCAAGGACAAATGCGACCACACCTGCTGAAAATGTAAGGCCAAAAAGAAAATAGATCGGAGATGAATGAAAGAGCGGTATGTAACGAATTCCGGCTATACCAGCGACAACAAGCAGAACGAAAGTGAAGAAAATCAGTTTGTGCCTGTGGCCTTTGGTCAGAATGAGCGCAAAGAGACCAATGACCAGTGTGAGTATTACCCAAAAGAGTGCTATTTGTGCCTCTCCAACTGTCCCCAAGAGAAAAGAGGTGAGAAATGGAATCATGGAAATAATCGGTGCAATGTATCTTTCCGAAATTCCGCTCATGAACAGTGAGAGGAACAGCAACCCCCATATCATGAGCACCACTCCCACACCGTAAATACGTGCAAATGATATCCTACTCGGGTGTAAGACCCTAACTATCTTCTCCTCAGGGAAGAGTTGCAGACTCGTGTATTACCCTCCAATGCTGATGAATAAACCTATTTCGTGGCGGGGTATTTAAAATCATTTTGACAGGTTGCAGCGGAAGATCCGAAAGGTCAGCTGTTTTTCTGTGATGAAAGCAGTATACTGAGCAGTTTGACGCGCTTCATAACTGTAGATTGACCGCTCAGCATCCTCCAGTCCATTATCAGCTTTCCTTCTCTGTCGAAGAAGAGCACATCTTCCGTACCGAAGAAAGAATGAAACCTGCCTCTTTGTGTTTTAACTCGTGCAACTGAAGAGACTGGAACGCTCTTGGTTATATGGAAGCATCTTACCTGAGCCCTACCTTCCGCATATGTGTATGATGTCGTCAACCATGCTAATAGAAAAGCGGACAGCGGAAAGGGGATCATGACGAAGGCATCTTTCATAATATCTGTTCTCAATGGAAAGGGAGAGAGCAGAGCGGAGACTAGGGGAATGAGAAGCAAGATAAGCAGGCTCGAAACAATCCCTGAAAAAAGATACGGAACAATAGATGGTCTGAGATATAGTTTCATGTTTGTGCTGATATTCAATCCCTCACACCACCTGACATCGCATACCCTGCTGTAAATGCGAGTTCTATCAATGCGTCCAAGCTGCCGCTCTCCAGAAAGCGCATCAGCGTTTCGGATGCATCTGGCGGTTGTATCCCCCGCATTGCAGATGAAACAATCAGAAATAGCGCTTCCACTGCCGGGTTGTCGCTGTTGGCCATTATGTCCAGCATTTTGTTGGCCGACTCCCTGCCTCTATCTTCAGAGACCATTTTACTCGTGTTTGCGTCCCTTATTGCGTTTATCGACAGAGAGCATTGCTCCACCGCATCCCTCTGCCCTCTAAGCCAGCCGGACCAGAAGCAGATATCAAGAAGCATCTCTTCGCCGTTCGCATTCCTGTCTGCCGCAGGTGCTGCGCTGGAAGCCATGTACTCCTTTATTCGGTCAGACCACCACTGATCCTCTCCATCGGATGAGGCGAGCATACGCACAGCTGTCCCAATTTGTTCAGTCAGGTCGTCCAGCCATCTTCGAAGCAAAATGGACAGATATTCCAGTCGGTCGTCCCCTATCTGCTTCATGCTCCGAACACCTCCATAAGTTCATTCAGGTTTTCGCCACATATGTCGGTAACCCAATCCATGTATGCGGATCCGTTTTCGCCTGATGCACATATTCTTCGTTCATTCGCAGAACATCTAACGATGAGCGGCATCCTCGTGTTACCGTCAAAAAGCATGCATCTTGCTTCATGCATTACTCGCGGAACCGAGGCATTTATGAATTCAATGTCCTCTTTATTCAAGCTGAAAGGCTCCGCCTT
>JAVZQA010000068.1:0-7501 GCA_038881315.1 Methanomassiliicoccales archaeon | reverse complement strand
TATGACATTCTTTCAGGCATAGTCTATGCCCTCTGGAAATTGAAAGGGAATTGATTCTGAGTTATACAGGTGAAACGTCTTTCTCTGTCATGAGGATAAGGGTTCATGTGTTCGGTACTGAGGGTGAGGTGTCCCTTTCAATTGACCTTCCTGTCTAATAGAGACGGACTCCATGCGAAATCAGCGCATAAACAGCAAATATGGTTACAACTATCGACCAGTCGAAGGATAACCCACTCTCGAGGAACAAAATTTCGCTTGCCACCAGGCCAATTACTGAAGCCAATGCGAAAGCGGATGCCACCTTTAGAGATACGTATACAGTTCAGAATGCTAGGAGACGAATTACCAAGGAGGTAACAAGCATTGCCAAACTGTTAGCGATGTACATCACAACTGAAGCATAGTGCTCTGCGTAATAGATGATAGATCCGAATACCGCAGGATGCTGCACTTTCAGGTTTAATTCAAGGTTTATAGTCATACCCAGTCAGGATTGGAAAATAAGAAGAACGAAGAAAATGAAGATTGTGTTCCTAATCCATATCATTACGTGTCTTTTCTCATTACTGCTTTGTGAAGCAGAGCTGTTAAGTGATTCCACTATTTTTCCACCTATACAGGATCTATAAAAACAGTTGAGAAATGATCTCCCATATAAAAAACGCACATACTTTTGTTAGTGCACCGCTATGAATTGGTGTAGATGCAGGGCGGAGCATTCAGTGCATTTGCCCACACTTAACCTGCTCCGTCTTTTCCACTATTTCATCTGAATGCATCCTGCCTCTAAATGAATGTCCAATTTCAACGAACTCAATTTTCGTATAAAGGGAAGGAAAACCTGAACATACAATATGTTGCTCCCTCGCTCCAAAATACATATTTTGATCTCTCCGCATGGAGCGACAGATTTAAGTCACATGAACGTGTGGTATAAGGCACATGGTAAGCAAGGGAATCGAAATAGGCTTGCATCTTTCGCGTGATCTCAAGGATGAGGCATTTGTTGCCGAAGCCCTGGGATGTCTCGCATGTTTCAAACTCTCCAAGGAGCGTGGTGAGGAACTCCAGTGGCAGATATTTCGTGTCACAGGCGGTTCAGAGCATCATTTCAGACTTGTCGTCCGCCATCCATCGAAACTCATAGACATAAGTCTCAGAAAAAAACTGGAGGATTCGATGGAGGAACTCTCTTCCCTTTCGGAACCACAGCTTGCAGATGCATTCAATAGTGCAGTAAGGGAAGGCATGAAAACCCCTCCATTGAGGGAGGTCAAAGAAGATCTAGACATCTGGAACGATAGTTTTTGGAATTGGTTTGGTTGATCATCCTGTCCTTTTCAATTCCCTTATAAACTTAACACATCTAGAAACTGATTAGTTTGCAATCAGGAACCAGCAATAGTGTACTTTTCACTCTAATAGCGCACAAAGATGAATGGGGTATGCTTTTAAATAAGGCATGATTTTAGAATTCCGTGGCTCAGGAAGCATTAAACGCTGTTGAACTCACAAAAACATACTATACAAGAGGTGCAAAACCTGTCGAAGCGCTCAAGGGCGTTTCGATGTGTATCAGGAAGGGAGAACGGATCGCTCTTCTCGGAAGAAATGGTGCAGGCAAGACTACCTTCCTTCGGATATGCTCTACACTCCTTCTCCCTACATCTGGAAAACTCGATATCTTTGGTCATGACGTGGTAAGGACGCCAGAGCTTGTCAGACCTCTGATCGCAGTGGTACCCCAGGAAGGAAAACCATTCTTCCATCTCACCCCGCGCGAGCAGATATATGCCTATCTCCGCGCAAGGGGAATTGACCGCGAATCGGCTAAATCCAGGGCTGCGGAAGCGCTCGATTTAATGGGTTTGGAATCCGTGGCTGACAGACTTTCCGTTACGCTTTCCGGAGGACAGAAACAGCGGGTTATGGTCGCGACAGTGATCGCCACAATGGCTCCGCTCCTCTTCCTTGATGAGCCAACAATAGGGATGGATCCGTTTGCCCGGAGGGAGGTATGGGACTCTCTTCGAAGGCTCACCGCACAAGGCTCAACCATTCTACTCACAACGCACTATTTGGATGAGGCAGAGATGCTCTCTGAACGCATATACATAATAGAGGGGGGACATGTCCTGATGGAAGGAACCGCCACATCCATCAAGGAAAAGGTGGGAGGTACAGTTAAGGTGAGCGTGCAGGGGGGCGAAGCACTAAGGGAGCAATTGTCCACCTTTGGTGAAGTTGTTGCAGACGGATCTGCCATTCACCTCATAACCGTGCCTGAGGAGATTAATGAAATCATGTCGCTGGTGGTCAAGGCAGGTCTCTCTGCTACCGTCGGACCGGTTACATTGGAGGAAGCCTTTCTGAAGATAGTTGGAACTTCCATCAATGAGGAAGGGTGAACAATGGCAATCAGCATCAGTTTTCATGGAACCGGAAGTTTTACCGCAACGGAGATGCGTGTGCAGCTTCATGAGTGGCTGGCTGTTCTCACGGGCTCACTTGTTCAGGGAACGCTGCTGATATTCGTCTGGCTCTGGGATCCATCTCTCATTGCCTACGCGCTCATCGGCGCACTGTCATATTCAGCATTTCTGATAGGACAGCGTGTGCTAAATGAGGCTGCTTACATCAGGGTGGACCATAAACTGAACGAGCTGTTTCATGCAAGTCCACTTTCCCCGGAGTCCTACTTTCTCGGCATGGCAATGGGCATATTCCTGGCGTATCTACCACCGATCATACTTTTCGCAATACTCTTGGAGATTCTACACCCGCTCACGCTGCTTTCTGCACTTGCACTCGTGGGCTCGATGCTGGCAGTCTGGGCTTTCTCCTCTTCTGTGGGATACTGGGTATCCACTCGCTTCAGGGACATGAAGACAATCTGGCCATATTCCAGTCTTCTTACCAATCTATTCGGCATCGTGCCGCCTGTCTTTTATCCGATATCGTTCTTCCAGGCGTCGCTTAGACCAATTGCACTTCTTATACCGACCAGTTCGAGCGTCGCACTCATTGAAAATGCCGCAGGGCTAGAACACCTGTCCTTCAGCAATGTACTTATCGGTTGTGTTTCGCTTGCTGTCGAAGCTATACTCCTTCTTATGGCAGGGATATGGATAGCACGCAGAACAGCAAGGGAGGGTTGAAATGGAAGATACTTCTGGCCAGGTGGTCAAAAGCATGGAACGCGGGAAGGTCTTCCCTGCATTTGCGTTGATTGGTTGGCGATGGATTGCCAGAAATCCTGTGGCTGTGATAGTTCCTGTGCTCCTTCCATTCTTCTTCCTCTATTTTCTCCATTTCATTTCACAGCCGCGTTACTTTGGGCTTGAAGTCGCGGGGGCAATGCTGTTTACAACGCAGAACATAGGAAGCTGGTGTTTGGGCGATGCATCCGAACTTAGACTAGAAATGAGACTGCAGGACATCTTTACCGCATCGCCATTGGGGCGTTTAGGTTATCTCTTTGGCATCGCGTTTTCAAACCTGGTACCCGCAGCGCCGGCACTTGTGGTTCTAGGCATTATGCTCACATTTGTTACGCATGTCTCACTGTTAGCCTGGGGCGTCATACTAGGCTGTATTCTTACCATCTGGATACTATATTCAGCGATTGGCCTGGCAATATCAACACGTGTGAGGAGTCAAATGGAAGTGTGGCCTGTGGGAAACCTCGTCTTTACTGCCTTTGGCATTTTCTCACCTCTCTATTATCCGCTATCCATACTTCCGCCTGTCTGGCAATTCGCAGCGCACTTCCTACCGGCAACATATGCGGCGCTTCTGGTTCAGAGCGCCCTTGGCTTTGCTACAGCGACCGCAACCTCAATGCTGATCGACGCGGGACTGCTTGCGATCACAACGCTGATCGTCTTCTTTGCTGTCCTTAGGCTATACGTATGGAGGCAAACGTAAATGGTGCATCAGCTGAAGGGAAATTTGACTGATGCGAATCTGATTCGTTTTAGGATATGATGCGACAAACAAGAATCTTATTTGACCACCATTGTGTCTTCTTAGCCTCCCACTTTGCTGCGAAGTGATTGTCTCAACGTTTGCAGCATTTCGTTCCTGATATCCACTAAGCGGAGGTGCACTCGAATATGAGACAGGCAGCTATACCTCTTCATTTACATTTCTAGGCAGTACTTTAGCACATTTGCTTTGACCATTCCTTGAGCATTATACGCTTGCCTCCAAGTATGGGAAGCGCTGATCCGGTCTTTCAATGAATCTGTTCATCATGACGTAAATGATCAGCTCGTATTCTCTCACTATGCTTCTCATTCCAGTGAAAATAAGTGTATCAAATATCCCCTCCCCTTCGTTTTTTTCCTGACGGCTTCTTCTATTCTCGCCTGATATCGTAATCCCATCGATGCAGAGTTTTTCAAGTTGCAGCACATTGTCTAGTGCAGAGGATGCAGATTTAAGATCGTGTTCAAACAGGCATTTGGCAGCACTGGAGGTCATTTCCCTGAATTGCGAAAGCAATTTCAGTATGCGCTCATCGCTCTTCCTTTGATCTTTCCTGGAGGATGATGCCGCATAAAGGTAGCCGGATAGGGCTTCTGCAATGTCACCAACGGACTCCAGGGAGGCAGCAATAGCTCTGTTGCCCAGGGTGTGCCTTGGATCATCTACACCGCTCTGTTTTGCCACCTCTCTGTCACTTGCCGCTAGTAGCAGCAGCCTCAAGATCAGGCGGTAGAGCTTGTCTATCTCCATCTCGAGTGCCTGTACTGCGCCAAGTGACTTTTCTGACATGGTTAATGCGTTTTCAAGTGTTCTTTCAACAATCATTGTAGAGAGGAGGAAGAGCCTCCTGATCATGGCCATTATAGGAAATTCAGAAGGTGCCACCAGGCATGCGATCACAATTCTTCTGCTGTCCTGTTCCACAATGGCGGCACCGATTAACTTTTCAGCCACATTTTCAACTGAGCTGCTAATCTCAGGCGTCATTCCACTCTTTGAGTCGACAATTATCGTGCCGTATCCTGTGATGTAGCATCCAATCAGTATCCTTTCAAGCATCTTTTCGGGACAGCTATCTGCGTGAACCACACATTTGGAAGACGACGGCTCCTTATTTCCCTCCGCAGGCTCGATCCTTATTGCCCCCGAATCGTCGAAGACTAGATTCAAAAGGCTGCCTGCCTTGATGCCTCTGGCGTCTGCCCATTCTTTGGGAATTGAAACACCAAGGCTTGCGTTCCCGAACTTCTGAACTCTTCTGACCGCGTTTTCCACGGAAATCTCCGCTTCTGTATCTTCCGAGGGGTATTTTGTGGTAATCCTAGCTCCTGCGTTTCCGGAGACTGATTTCAAGGCGATCGCCTCCCTCTTACTGTCGCAGTCTCCGGAACCATTGACATTGCGGATGCAAGGTGTATTTGATGCATGTCCTTTTCAGCCGGCAACAATGCAGGTTTCTCGATTTCCTGCATCTGTCCTCGATCAGACCTCGACTGCTCATAGACAGGGATCGCGTAGTTTTCAATAATCTCATTTGCAGGAATGGAAGTGGCATCTTCGCTTTTGAGTTTGTAATAGAGGTTCAGCGTTGAGATTACCCTCTGGGGCATTTCAAATAAATCATGGAATAAAGCAGGCAATTCTTGCTGCACATACGAGATGGCCAACGGAAGCAACTCGCTCTTAGGCAGATGCATATCCCCTTTTTTCAGCTTCTTTTCTAGAAAACTTCTCAAATGGAAGGAGTAGAGACCAAGATATTGAAACAACTGAATCAATGCAGGATTCACATCGGTTGACATAACAGGATTAAAGAAATCGAAACGATCCCAGTCAAGTGTAAACAGTCTTCCCTTCTCCAATGCCTCCTTGAAAATTTCTGTTCCTGGCAGAGGTGTGTATATTGTAAACTGTGCTACATCAGCCCCTTCTCCTGCAAGCTTGATCCCAAGTCTGACTGTGGAAAGCATATCCCTTATGTGTTCGTATGGTGCGCCAATCATGAAGCTGAGTAAAACTACGACTCCGTTATCGTTGAGGATGCGAACCGCCTTCTCGGTGTCGCTTCTCTTAATCCTGCGTCTCATCTTCTTCAGCACATCCTTGCTTCCTGATTCAACACCGAGGGCAGCAACCCTGAAGCCGGACTTTACTGCGGCAGGAACAAATTCGGGGGCTGAAGCGATACTGTCCGGGCGCATCTGTGCTATCCAATCGGTCTCAACTCCATTTTCCATTATGGAGTGGAATAGGGCCATTCTCTCCCTCAGGTTTGCCGGGAGCAGGAAAACATCATCTGTGAAAAAGATCCACTTATAACCGTAATTCCTTGCCTGTATCATCTCCTGTATTATTCTGTCCACAGATTTTGTTCGCCTTCTGTATCCCCAAGTTCTCGTTACGGAACAGAAGTCGCAGCCGTAGGGACAGCCACGGGAGGTTTCAAGACAAGTCACCGGTTCATTGTTTCCGAATGTAAGAAAGCGGTACTTGTCTCGATCAATCAGATCCAGACTGGGAAGCGGGAGTATATCAAGGGTTTGAATCAGCTGCCGAGGTCGCGTTCTTCTTATGCCAGCCTCATCCTTATAGACAATGCCAGGTATATCAGAAAAGGATTGCTGTGACTCTACATGCTCCGAAATTTCCTTCATGGTTATATCCCCCTCACCCAGAACAGCGATGTCAAATCCGTCTCTCACTGTTTGTTCCGGAAGGAAGGTAACATGATGCCCCCCTGCAATAATTGTAATCTCTGGATCCCTCTCCTTCAATCTCTTTGTTATCTCTAGTGCAGTGTTGTATGCAGCGGTCGCGTGAACCGTAAGTCCGACAAGATCAGGATGCTTCGCCATTGTCATCTCGACCGTTCCATCGATGTCGAGATGATCTGCCTCCATGTCTATAACTGAGACACGGTTGCCGTCCACACCCCTGGCCATCGATGCCAGCTGCACGAGTCCGAGCGGTATCGGGAGGAATCCCATCTTGGTCAGGTAAAGACTTCCGCTTCTGTTGGAAGGTCTGATAAGAACAGTATTCATCACATCACCCTTACATCGTTCAATAGTCATTTCATTGCTTTCATCTGCAAAAGAATGTGGCCTATACTGTACTTATAATACTGATTCCGTGCCCTGCCGCTTTTTCATTCAGTTTCCAACAGCAGCCGGATGCTCCGTCCAATCCATTTTGAAAATCAGCTGAAAAATATTGATTGTATTGAGAGCAACGTGTTAATCCGAAACCTTTGCCGTTGGAAGCTGCCATTTAAAGTGCATTGAAAGCAACCTGAGCAGAAAGCACAACAGGGCGCCAAGCACCGCATCAATGTATGAAGGTACATTTAACAAGGATCCGATCACAACAACAGAGGAGCCCAATAGAGCAGCAACCGCGTAAATCTCAGTCCGTAGAACAGCAGGAATTTCTCTGACAAGTACATCTCTTGTCATCCCGCCTCCAACAGCTGTAATTATCCCGAGAAGAACTGCAGCTATGGGGTTTA
>JAVZQA010000067.1:0-7623 GCA_038881315.1 Methanomassiliicoccales archaeon | reverse complement strand
AGACCTGGACATATACTGAGGGTGAAAGCTTGAACGAGGATCCACTGTGGTTCCGGGATGCGATCTTCTATGAAGTGTCGGTGAAATCATTCTACGATTCCAATGACGATGGAGTGGGTGACATAAACGGACTGAGACTGAAGCTCGGCTATCTGAAGGAGTTGGGAGTGGACTGCCTCTGGCTCCTTCCTTTCTACAGATCACCACTGAAAGATGACGGTTATGACATTTCAGACTACTATTCTATTCAGCCTGAATACGGGACAATAGATGACTTCAAAGCATTGGTGAAGGACGCACACTCCATGGGAATAAGGATAATCACCGATCTGGTTATGAATCATTGCTCCGATCAGCACCCCTGGTTCATAGAGGCCAAATCTTCCCGCGATTCTCCGAGGCGCAACTGGTTTGTTTGGAGTGACACAGATGACAAATATAAAGATGCAAGAATTATTTTTATTGACACCGAGAAATCCAACTGGGCATGGGAGCCTCTGACAAAGCAGTACTACTGGCACAGATTCTACAGTCATCAGCCTGATTTGAATTATGAAAATCCTGATGTCAGGGAGGAGATGAAAAATGTGATTCGGTACTGGCTGCGCATGGGTCTCGATGGATTCAGGTGCGATGCAGTGCCATATCTCTTTGAGAAGGAAGGGACTAACTGCGAGAATCTTCCCGAAACACATGCGTTTTTCAAAGAGATAAGAAAGATGATAGACAGCGAATTTCCTGGCTGTATACTCCTCGCCGAAGCGAACCAGTGGCCCACGGAGGCGAAGGCATATTTTGGCAATCAGGATGAATTCCACATGGCATTCAATTTTCCTCTTATGCCTCGCATCTTCATAGGACTTGCTAAGGAGGATAGTTTTCCCATAATCAACATCATAAAACAAGTTCTACCTATCCCGGAAAGATGCGACTGGGGTGTGTTCCTCAGAAACCATGACGAACTCACACTCGAAATGGTTACGGATGAAGAGCGGGACATAATGTACGCTGAATATGCAAAGCATCCCAAGATGCGCCTAAATCTGGGAATTAGGCGGAGACTTGCACCCCTTGTGGATGACGATAGGGCAACAATAGAATTGCTACATGCCCTTCTCTTTGCAGTCCCAGGTTCCCCAATACTGTATTACGGAGATGAAATAGGGATGGGAGACAACATCTACCTCGGTGACAGGAACGGTGTGAGGACGCCCATGCAATGGTCCTACGATAGAAACGCCGGCTTCAGTAGGGCGGATAGTGAGCAGCTCTATTCCCCCGTTATTACCAATCCCAACTACCATTATGAGAGCGTGAATGTAGAGTCTGAGAAACGGCTCCCCAGTTCGCTACTCAACTGGGTAATCAAGATGATAAAGGTCAGGAAAAAATACAGCAAGGTCTTGGGTAGAGGGGAAATTGAATTCCTGGAGCACGATAACAGAAAGGTGCTCGCCTACATGCGTGTTTATGAAGAACAGCGCATGCTTTGTATTTTCAATCTTTCAAGAAAGCCAACGTACCTGAGACTGAATCTGCAAGGTTTCGCAGAATGTACACCCGTTGAGGCCATAACCGGTGTTCCTTTCCCTCCAATAGGCAAACTGCCCTACTTTTTCACACTATCGCCACGTGCATTCTTCTGGCTAGACATACAGCCTCCGGGAGGCGTGGAGGTTGGATGAGGCTGCGCTTAGCGGTGCGCTCGCAGAAGCGGTGACCACTCAGCGCTGGTTCAGAAGCAAAGCATCACAGATAAAACAGGTAAATCTCTTTGATAGCTGTGCTATTGGTGGATACCATTTCCACCTGTTCGAGATAGAGACTGTAAGAAAGGAACTCTATTCCATTCCGCTAGCTGATGGAAGAAAAGAGGGCGCCTTCCAGGTTTGCGCGGATGGAGTATGGAGACATGATGCACTTACTGAAGATGGATTCCTTGCAGCCGTGACGGAGTTGATACGCACCTCCACAGAAGTGAGGGGAAGGAAGGGTGTATTCTCGGCTTCCGCGGATGGAGACATACCGGCTACAGTGCAGCATGCTAAACCCGTTGGCGCAGAGCAGAGTAACAGCTCCTTTATACTCAACGGCATGATTTACAAGCATTACAGAAAGCTTGAAGAAGGTGAAAATCCGGACTATGAGGTGCCGCGCTATCTGGTTTCCAAGGGATTCACCGAAACACCCGAACCACTGGGAAAACTGGAGTATATAAAAGAAGGCAGATATCTGGCAGCCTCCTTGTTCAGGTACATAAAAAACAGCGGGGACTGCTGGAGTTTCTTCACCCAGAGACTAAACCGCTTCTTCAGCGAGGGTGGAAATGATTGTATGGATTATGTGCGCAGCATTGCCGAAATGACAGCCGAAATGCACTCCCTGCTTTCACAAGGAAAAGTGGAATTTGCACCCACCGCTATAGAGGAAACAGACATAATGGAATGGAAGAGGGATTTCTTGCAGCTCCTACAGGAGGTCCAGATGAATGCGGCCGCCCCCACACAAAACACATCTACCCGGGAAAGAATCGGAAAGGTGCTTAGGACACTGGAGAGCACAGCAGACGCGGCCGAAGGAATGATGGGAGCATATAAAATAAGGATTCATGGAGACTACCATCTCGGTCAAATACTCAACGGGGAGGACAAGCTTTACGTCATTGATTTCGAGGGTGAACCCATGAGATCACTACAATACAGGCGGAGGACACATACAGCGCTGAGGGATGTGGCGGGCATGCTGAGGTCCCTGAACTATGCTGCCATAGCCTCAGGTGGAGGGGAAAAAGGGGAGGAATGGAGTATGGAGGCAGAGCACATTTTCATGGAGACGTATCTTTCGTGTCTCAGAGGGGCTGTTCCGTTATTGCCCGAAGCAAAGGCCATTCAAAGAACGCTTGCCTTCTTTCTAGCTGAAAAAGCAATGTATGAACTGAACTATGAGATGAACAACAGGCCAGCCTGGATCTCAATACCATTGCAAGGGCTGGAAAGATATGCGTCTACGAATATTTGGTAGGCATAATTCTTTCAAAATCACTATATAATCAGAATTTATCCGCAGTCTGCGTGACAGGGTCCAGAAAGGTTTCCTGGGGGCGTCCCTACCCTCAAGGCAGCGAGATTAGAGATGGAGGGGCAAATTTCGCCATTTATTCGGAAAATGCCGAGCGTGTGTTTCTGGAACTATATGACAGACATGATGCAGGTGACCCGTCGGAGACATATGAGTTGAAGGAGAGGGATGCCTATGTCTGGCATACGTTTATCTCAGGTATAGAGCCTGGGCAGCTCTATGGCTACAGGGTTGAGGGGAAATACGAACCGGAAAAAGGATTGCGCTTCAATCGCAATAAGCTGCTGATAGACCCTTACGCAAGAGGAATCAGCGGTCCAGTCAACTGGAGCAATGACATATTTGCGTACATACCTGGTGATGAGAAAGCCGATCTCTCCTTCAATTCGGAGGATGATGCTGCTTACATGCCAAAGAGCATGGTCTGGGAGGATCACTTTGACTGGAAGGGGGACAGGCACCCTGGCCATACGTGGAATAAGCTTGTGATATATGAGACGCATGTGAAGGGCATTTCGAAACTGCATCCAGAAATACCTGAGGGGGAAAGGGGGACTTACAAAGCGCTGGCTTCAGACACAATGATCCGGCATCTGACTGAATTGGGCATAACAGCTGTGGAACTAATGCCCATACATCATAAGGTGGACAACAGGGAACTTGTGGACAAGGGTCTGAGCAATTACTGGGGGTACAATACGATCGGCTATTTTGCCCCCGACATACGCTACGCCAATGAGCAGGAAATAGGGAAACAGATTGTCGAGTTCAAGGAAATGGTGAGAAGGCTTCATGAGAATAATATAGAGGTGATACTCGATGTGGTCTATAACCATACAGCAGAGGGAAATCATCTCGGTCCAACTTTGAGTTTCAGGGGAATTGACAATCTCGTCTATTACCGTCTTGATCCGGAACACCCTAGATATTATGTCGATTTCACCGGAACAGGCAACAGTCTGAATGCGCGGCATCCTCAGGTTTTGCAACTGATAATGGACAGCCTGCGTTACTGGGTTCAGGAAATGCATATTGATGGCTTCCGTTTTGATCTCGCTGCAACGCTCGCAAGGGAATTTTATGAGGTGGACAGGCTATCTTCCTTCTTCGATGCGATACAACAAGATCCGATCGTGTCTAGGGTAAGGCTCATAGCGGAACCATGGGATGTTGGACCTGGTGGATACCAGGTTGGTCGCTTTCCCATTCTGTGGGCTGAATGGAACGGCAAATACAGGGACGCTGTCAGGCAATTCTGGAATACTCCAGCTCCCAATGCAGGTGAGTTTGCAACACGCCTTTCCGGTTCCCCCGATCTGTATGGTAATGGCAGGAGACCAAGGGCCAGCATAAACTACATCACATCTCATGACGGCTACACCCTTTATGATCTGGTTAGTTACTCTAAAAAACACAATGAAGCCAATATGGAGGATAACAAGGATGGAATGAATGAAAATTACAGTGACAACATGGGAGTGGAGGGAGAAACCGATGATCCTGCGATTCTCGATGCTAGGGAAAGGAGGATGCGCAGTCTCCTGATAACGCTCTTTGCCTCACAGGGCATACCCATGATCCTTGGGGGGGACGAGATCATGAGAACACAGAAGGGAAATAACAATGCATATTGCCAGGACAATGAGATAAGCTGGTATGATTGGAATCTTGATGATAGAAAGAAGCGCATGCTTGAATTTGTGCGTCATCTAATAAAAATAAGGATGAGCTATCATGTGCTCAGGCGTAGGAACTTCTTCCGCGGAGCCGCACCCGCACCTGGTTTGCCAAAGGATGTTACATGGTTGAAGCCTAACGGAAGTGAAATGAAGGAAGCGGACTGGAAGACAGGCAAGATACCGCTGGGTGTCCTGCTTTCAGGCACAGGCATAGAGGATGTGGGCGAGGAGAAGGTTCTGGAGGATGATATAATGTTACTCTTCAACCCTACAAGCACAGCAGTTGAATTCACCCTCATGTCGGATTGGCAATCACAGGAAATACTTATTGATTCGGAGGTGGAAAGACAAGGGACCTACCCGGTTCGAATGCAGCACAAGAAACTCACAGTTCCCCCTGGAGGGGCTTCTCTCATTAGGGGTAGAAGAGTGAAATAACAGGAAAGAAGATGCAATGATGCGAAAAGAGTATTAGCAGATGCAGACTTTGCGACCTCGATGTTGAACGACAAGGAATTTGAAGCTGCTGCAGATGCGATGCTGAGACTACCACAGATCTATTCCTACACTGTTTCAGCTGTTGATGCGATAGTCTGTGCTGATACTGACGGAAAGAGAGACTTATATGAAATAAGGCAGGGCGGAAAGCAGCTCTTTCCGCTCTTTGATTCCAGGGAAAATAGAGTAGCCCCTACTTATGTGGCAAACGAAAGATGGCTACTCTTCTTTCAGGACTTCGAGGGGGACGAATGTTTTGACATGCATGTAGCGTGGAAGGAGGAAGGAGTATGGAAAGAACGGAACCTGACGCCGGATACCTCATTTTCGATAATCCCCGCCTCGACGTTTTCAAATGACGGAAAAATGGCTGCTTTTGTTTCTGATGAGGCAGGGGGATTTGACACATTTATAATGGAAGCACGCAACGGAAGAAGGAGGAGATTGACCAACAGCGGATGTGATGTCTACGCCGCCATCTCTCCTGACGGTGCCTATACCGCGATTGTAAAGCAATCAACGGAGGAAACTGAAATAGAGATAGTGCGAACCACCGATGGGAGACGCGTGTTCAGAGTGGAAGATGGAGGGAAGGCAATAGACGCATCAGATCCATTCTGGTTTGAAGACAGCCGCAGGTTCGCTTTCGTCTCCGGATTATCCGGTTACAGCACCGTGGGCATAGCGGACGTGCAGCAGGGAAAAGTGAGCTGGTTGAGAAATGGAGGGAAAGATTGTTATTCTCCTGTGGTGAGCAGGGACGGGGGCAGTGCTGCATGGGTCACTTGCAAAGATGCAGACATCAAGATGGTGTGTGAATCGCTTAAGACTGGCATAAGGGCAGAGTACGGTGAGACTGGAGCAGGCAGCGTTAGAGACATACAGTTCTCGAGAGACGGTTCCATCCTGTATTTCCTGTTCGAGGGACCTTCATTCCCCACTGGACTCTTCAGGTTGCACAGGCCACTGCGCAGTCTGCACCAGGTTGCATCAGCAGGTGGCAGTACACCTCAACTGGCCTTCGTGGAAGGAAAGGAAATCAGATACAAGAGTGCTGACGGCAGGGAAATACCTGCGGTCTTGTATGCTCCCGCAGACAGAAGTGGAGTGGGGGTGGTGTACATACATGGTGGACCCACGGCTGCATACATGAACTGCTGGGATCCGACGGTGCAACTGCTTTGCGCAAAAGGGGTAACTGTCATAGCTCCCAATTATAGAGGAAGCACGTGCTATGGCAAAGAGTTCAGAGATGCGAATAGATATGTTATGGGCAGGAGGGACATGGAGGACTGCGCAGCTGCCGCCGAATATCTCATAAGCAATAGACTCGCCGATGCGCAGAGAATAGGTGTGACGGGTGCCTCTTTTGGAGGCTATCTGACTATGTGTTGCCTGGCCTTTAGAAACGATCTCTGGAAATGCGGTTCCGCGGTTGTGCCGTTCATGAACTGGTTCACCGAGATAGAAAGCGAACGGGCCGATTTACGCACCTGGGATTTGAGTCACATGGGAGATCCGCAAAAGGATGCTGCAAGACTCAAGGATGCCTCGCCGTATTTCTTCCTTGAACGCATAAAGGCACCAGTGCAGATTATTGCCGGAGAGCATGATCCTCGATGTCCCAAGAGCGAGTCCGAGGCTGCTGCAGCCAGACTCAAGGAACTGGGCAAGGAAGTGGAATACCTCTGCTACAGTGGCGAAGGGCATTCATTCAGAAATGTGGAAAACAGATACGACGCAGACAAGCGCTGCCTGCACTTCCTGTTACACCATTTGCTTGCAGATTAAACTTATTAACGCGCGATCACTAGAGCGTGCGGGTGGAAATGGAAGAGGAAAAAGCAACATACAAACTCATCAACGCGGGTGGCAACCATTACGACATCGGCAGAAAAATGACGGATGCGATAACAGAGGCGCTGTTATCTAAACTGACATCACCAATCTCTGAAGAAAGGGCTCAGCAGTCAATTGCGTCTGCGGAGACAGCGTTTGCAGCCCATCCGGTACTGAGGGATGAGGTACAGGGTATATGCGAGGGTATATCCATAGATATAGAGGCAATGCTTGCTGAGATCTCTGACACATCTGCGGGGAAAACCGAGACATCCACTGTGCTATGCAAAACAGCAGATGGCAATATATTGCTTGGAAGAAGCTTGGCTGCCGCGCCGGAAACACATGTCAGAAATCTTCTGCGACTTGACCCGAATGATTCATACGCATCGCTGGGCAGAATGGCGGGCTATTTCGGTGGTACCTGGGAAAGCACCAGCGTCTTCGGCTATTCAATTTGTGTGGATATCACTGGTAATACTTTAGACCCGACTGGCATTGCGGCCTATATGGTTCCCAGAATGCTCAC
>JAVZQA010000066.1:0-7655 GCA_038881315.1 Methanomassiliicoccales archaeon | reverse complement strand
CAATCACACTTTCAGCCAATGTTCTTCCTGTAGCCTCCCTCAAACTTACCTTCTCCTCACCAAGACACCCCACACTCCCTCTAATGACCGAAAGCGCCGCTGTAAGAGAGACATACTTCCATCTGCTCAACGCAATGCCTCCCTGACCAGATGGCCCAGTTCAGGAAGTATGAGTCTCTGAAGTGCAAGCTCTACCGCATGCGGAGAACCCGGGAGGCAGAAAATCACCATTCCGCCATAAACGCCAGCGAATGTTCTACTCATCATCGCTGCTGCACCGACCTGCTCGTAGCTAAGATATCTGAAAAGTTCGCCGAATCCATCAATGTGCTTGCTCATTCTGTCATACAAAGCCTCGTAGGTCACGTCCCTTCCTGTAATTCCTGTCCCTCCCGTAGTAACGACAACATCTGCACCTCGTGCAGCAGCCTCTGCAACCGCCTCTCTAATTTGGTCAATCTCATCCCTGACTATTTTGCGCAATACGATTGTGTGCCCCGCCTTTTCCACCAATGACTTCATCAGCTCCCCGGATGTGTCGCATTTCTTTGTGCGCGAATCACTGATGGTTATCAGCGCACAACCTACGACCCTGGGGGAGGTTCTTCTATGCTCCTCCGCACCCGTCGTCTCACCCCTTTCTCTTCTGCACGACTCTCAAATCGGTGATTGAAGTGTTCGGATACATACCCTCTGTGTCCTTCTCTCTCTCCTTTATCATGTCCCACACAGTAAGCAGTGCGGCCGAAGCACCCGTCAGTGCATCCATTTCAACGCCTGTGCTCCAGTGGGTTGCAACCCTTACTGTGCACTTCAGCCCATCATTCAATTTCTCAAAACCTACATCCACGGATTCGAGAGGAACCTGATGGCACAGCGGTATTATTGAGGATGTATGCTTTGCCGCCAGTATACCGGCTATCTCGGCCGCGGCAAGTACATTACCCTTTTCAGCAGTCTTTTGAAAGATGCTTTCCAGGCTTTCCTTTCCAAGTTTAATCCTACCCTCAGCTACAGCCACTCGCTCCACATGCGGCTTGCCACCGATATCCTTCATTCGCGTTTCTCTCTTGCGGAGTGCCACTCTTCCCTTTCCCCCGTATATTTCTTCCATATGGGTACCTCTTTTTTCATCCTATCCATTATCTTCTCGCAGGTTTCGAATGCTTCCTTTCTATGGAAGGAGGAAACCGCAACCACCACACTAGTCTCCCCGACGGGTACAACCCCCGTCCTGTGGAGCACCACAACATCGATGACTCCCTTTGAACTGCATTCGAGAATGATCTGTTCAAACTTCCTCTTCGCCATTGAAACATATGCCTCATAGTATATGGAGTGGATAGTTTGACCGTTCTCTTCCGGCCTCACAATACCAGCAAAGGAGACTATCGCTCCCGCCCCTTGCTTTTGGAGTCTTTCCACAGCTTCCATGACGGTAATCTCTTCTTCCCTCACTTCTACAATCATGCGCCACCACTCACCGGAGGCAGGAGTGCGACAGTATCGCCGTCAGAAAGCCTGAAAGAGGGTGCGACTATTTCCTCGTTAACTGCCAGTGAGATGTGCGCCATTTCCTTTTCAAGCTGCGGGTACTTGACAACCAGTTTCTGGATCAGTTCTCCGACAGTCGTCCCTTCTCCTGTTTCAATAAATAGTTCTCTAGTTCCTGCTCTTTCGGCAAGATGCGCAAAGAGCAATACCCTCGCTCTCATCACCTTCCATAAAATGAGAATGCAATTATATCTGTAACGTATGGACGGATTAGAGGCTGTTCCAATGGCTGCAAATTTTGAAGGCATCTTTGTGGCAACCGTCACCCCATTTACAGCAAAAGGCGAACTTGATGAACAGGCACTGGGAAAACTTGTAGACTTCGAGCTCAAGGCAGGTGTTAACGGGATATATGCGTGCGGCACAACAGGGGAGGGCGTTTCCATGACAACTCAGCAGAGAAAGCGCGTTGCCGAAATCTGTCTCGAACATGCGAAAGGAAAGGCAACTGTAATGACGCAGGTGGGTGATCAGGATATTGATAAAGTCAAAGAACTCGCCAGACACGCCAGGGACAACGGCCTGGATGGAATAGCCTGTCTTACACCCTATTATTATAAGCCGGATGAAAAGGGCATACTGGATTACTATAGAGAGGTGTCTAGTTTCACAGACCTCCCTCTTTTCATTTATCACATTCCGCCAATGACTGGACTTACGCTTTCCTCCGCTCTTATTGCAAGGATAATGGAGGAGATACCCAACATACGCGGCATAAAGGATAGCAGCGGTGATTTCAAGCATCTGCTTGAAATAATATATCTCAGCCCCAAGGGTCAGGCCATATTCAGCGGCTCCGATGAATATGCCCTTGCTGGCTTCATTTCAGGCATGAGTGGATGCGTATCCGGTTACTCAAGTGCCTTCCCGGATCTTTATGTGACACTTTACAAGCATTTTAGGGATGACGAAATCAGGAAGGCCATTGAGGTGCAGAAGAAGATATCTATGATCAAATCGAAGTTGAGGTCACCCTATATTCAGCCAATAAAGGAAGCGCTTAAGATGCGCGGTGTCAATGGTGGTTACGTCAGAAAGCCTCTGAGGCATATGAGCAAGAAGGAAATATCAGACCTCGAGCAATCACTCCGTGAACTGAAGGCGATATGACCGCCACATGCTCTGTGCCTGGACAACTGTTAATTATAGTGTAATTGAATGCACCGGCCGGAGAGGTGCATGGGTTCTTGAAGCTGCTCAAAAAGGGCAAGGTAAAGGAGGTTTACGAGGTCGATAGAGATACGCTCGAATTCCTCTTTACCGACCAGATATCGGTATTCGACAAAATCATACCTGTTTCCATACCCCACAAGGGGGAAACACTCTGCAGAGAAGGGGCCTTTTGGTTTCAGATTGCTAGGGAAATGGGCATCAAGACACATTTTAGGGAACTGGTTTCATCCAACAGGATGCGCGTAGCAAGAGTAGATGTGATCTCAGATTACTCAAAGATAACCAGGGAAACAAGGAATTATCTGCTGCCGCTGGAGTTCATAATGCGCTATTATGCTGCAGGCAGCTTCATGGACCGCGTCAAAAAGGGCGAAATCAGGCCCGAGGATGCGGGCTTCAATCCCGGCCACGTTATCTCTTACGGTGAAAAACTTGAGGAGCCATATTTCGAACTCACTACTAAGCTTGAACATGTCGACAGGCACCTATCAATGAAAGAGGCGCTAGCCATCTCCGGAATGGATGATTCTGAGATGGAAGACATAAGAAAAGCAATACTGCGGATAGACAGCAGGATACAGGAAGAGGTGGGTAGACGAGGTCTGCTTCACGTAGACGGAAAGAAGGAATTCGCTATGAACAAGGACAGACAGCTGATGGTTGTGGATACATTCGGCACTGCAGATGAGGACAGATGGTGGGATGCGGAGGCATATGCAAATGGCAATATACTGGAGCTGAGCAAGGAGTTTGTCAGGCAACACTACAGGCAGACGGGCTATTATGATAAGTTGATGTCTGCCAGGTCCAAAGGGGAGAGAGAGCCAGATATTCCACCTCTACCACAGGAGCTGATCCAGCGCACTTCAGAGCTTTACATATCCATTTACGAGAGACTGACCGGAGAGTCATTCGAATGAGTGCAGGCAAAGTGCTGGTTACAGGCAGTTCGGGGATGATTGGTGCGCGGCTTTGCAAGCTGCTCTTAGAGAAAGGGTATGAGGTTAACGGCCTGGATGTTAAGTCGGACGGCAACAAGGAGATCAACTTCTTCAGGGCATCCATTGAGAATGAGGCCGTGTTGAGGAAGTGCACAAAGGGATGCGAGTATGTGTTTCACCAGGCGGCCGTTTCCTCATCACCCATGTTTTTTCCAGACCCGCAAAGGGGAATAAGGGTCAATGTTCTGGGGAGCATGAAACTGTTCAGTATTGCCAGGGAAGCAGGTGTCAAAAAGGTGGTTGCAGCCTCAACCTCAAGCATTTATGGCAACACGCCCCTCCCCTCCAGGGAGGATATGCTGCTTGTTGCCCCTAATATGTATGCTGCTTCAAAGCAGGCGATGGAAACAGTGGGGCTTTCCTATACGCAAGTGACAGGCTTCCCGATAATATTCCTCCGTTACTTTAGCGTGTACGGTTTAGGTGAAAGACGGAAAGGAAACATAGCAAACATGGTATCGCAGTTTATCTGGTCAGTGCTGCGATTGCCTGGTGCTGCTCGTAGACCTGTCATATACGGTGACGGAACACAGACAAGAGATCTAATCTTTGCAGATGACGTGGCGGAAGCAAATCTGAAGGCCGCGCTTTCGGATGTCAAGACGGGAATTTTCAACATAGGGACAGGCGTCGAAACATCACTGAATGAGGCGCTGGAACTCATATGCAGACTGGCAGGGAAAAAGGTGGAGCCGCGCTATGTAAAAAATCCAATCAGCAATTATATATATAGAACGCAGGCAGACATCTCGAAAGCGAAAAGGGAGCTTGGATTCAAGGCTAAGACAAGGGTGGATGAAGGTATAAGGGCCATACTGGATGAGCTTAAGCCCAGGTAATACCGGTACCTTACGGCTTAAGTTTAATGCCGCTCTCCAAGGATTGTCAGCGCATGGCAAAATACGAATTCAAATGTAAGGATATTGGAATGAACTGTGGCTTCGAGGCATCTGCCCCTTCTAAAGAGGAACTGATGCCTAAGATTGCGGAACATGCGAAGACTGCCCATGGTATCACACAGATACCTGATGATCTCAAGAAAAAGGTGGATGGCGCGATAAAGAAGAAAATGTTCTGAAATTCAATGGGGCCACAGCCCCCTCATTTTTGTATATTCCTGTCGCTTGGTATAAAGGGCAGTGTTAGCATCGAAGCGAGCGAAAACAGGAGCATGAGCCACATGACTGTCATTAATGGCAGGAAAGCGATTAAACCAGTCATGACACCGATGCCTGCAGCCCCGCCGACTGTCTGTCCTATCCCCCACACTATGCTGTTTGCTCTTGTGGAAAACGCGGGCGGAACAATGTTGTTCACATAGCCTAGTAGCACGGGAAACACGCTATAGGTAAAGAAGGCGTAAATGCTGTATAGGACAAAGTCCGCAATTATGTATCTTGAAAAATAGAGAAAGGCAAGGAAGGAGACGCCTGACAGAATAGTGGTCAAGGCAACAGATTTTCTTCCGCCAAATCTGGCCTGCATCAAACCGAAAAAAGGCTGCCCTCCCACTGAAAATGCAAAGCCGACAGTGATCACATAGCTCATAACCGCCCTGCTTCTCAGTAGGCCGGTAAGAAATTGTGGAACGAAGGTGAGGGTTGCAGTAGTGAACATAGAACGGAAGAAGATCACAATCATGACAACATACAGTACACTGAACCCTTTCTGCATCGTGAATGTGGTTGTCTTGGAACTCCCCTCCTGTGTCCTCCTTCTTCTGAAATCCCTGAGGCCGAAGTATATCACTGCCGATGAGAGCAGTAGGTAGACGGCTATCACTGTCAATCCGTTGATGTAGCCCAGTGCGGTCATTGCGGAAACGATTGCCGTAGGTATGACTGCCCTTCCGAGACTTCCCAACGCTCCGTTTATTCCCAGCGCTTTCGGCGCTCTCTCCCTTTCATAGCTTTCAGTGACCATCGTTCCGCCTACGGGGTGGTAGATGGACTGTCCAAGGCCAAGTAAAAGGGAACCCACAATAACGGATGGTATCATGGATGAGTGCTCTATAAATGGCAGAACAAAGAACAGCACAGAGATACCATTCAGAAAGATGCCCAGGGCCAGTATGACCGTATCCATGTTGTGGCTGTCCGCGAATATGCCAACCGGTGTGCTCAAGACGCCAGAAATTACATTGTATATAATCGCTACCGAGCCTAGGAAAACTATATTCGCTCCAGGAATCAATTCGTAGTAGGTTATTAGAACAGGATAGAGGAGCATATTCCCGTCATTCGCAAAATGCGCGAGTGAGGTTAGTATGAGTGCCCTGGTCTCCAGCCTCATGTGTTCATCGGTAATTGCTGTCCATACATAAGCAGTCCGAAAATTAACTCAGCGGTGTCTCAAAGAGTGAATCGTGCTGCTTGCATGGTGTAACACTTCCAGACGCACCATGGAATGCGGCCAGTGCATGGAAACACAGTGAGTAACCATGTGTGGAGGTGTAACCACCCTTCTTTTACCCAGCTTTACATGGCAGGCGATCGCTTGAACATGGCGGGCGTGGAGGGATTCGAACCCTCGACCGCTTGCTTAGGAGGCAAGTGCCATATCCTGACTAGGCCACACGCCCTGCCTGTTCGCCTTCCGCTTTGCTGTTGTTGTCAGAGGCCGGCGCCTGCTGAGCTGTGCTGCCGCTCTCTTCTTTCTTCTCAGGTGGTTTCTGCGCTGTGGAGGTTCGCTTCTGGTATTTCTCAATGAATTCCACCTGTTCTATGCCTGCATATTCAAAGGCGTCAGCCACCACTCTCAATTTTGCAGTTCCCCATCTCTGGTCGAGCTTTGCAGTTTCAGCAATAACCACCTTCAGCTCCTTGTCAGCGATGTTGATCTCGAAGCCGGTCGCAGTGCCGTAGTACATCTCCAGAAAGGCCCTTATCTTCTCCTCTGGTTCCGCGATCTTCCTGAGTATCTTGTATCTGTATTTCAGAACATGTCCTGCCAATGGATTATTGAAATCGATTCTGACTCTCCCCGCGGTGGCCTGTGTGATTCGCCCCACTCTGTTGCCTATGACCACGTCAGTGCCCACCCTGGGCTCCACCTCCAGCCTTTCAAGTTCATGTACAGAATATAGCTTTACCTGCGAAGGATCACGCAATCCAGGTCCTTCCTCAGGCTTTATCTCTACCTCGACCTCCTGACCCACCTGTGCATGAAGAATGGAATTCTCAAGTCCCGGATAGAGACGCTTCTTTCCTGCAATCTCATATATGGGCTGATAAACCTCCTTCTCATTGTAAATCTGTGCTTCTTTTGCCTTTTCAGTGCTGGTTGTCATGAAGAGTTTCCCTGTCTCGGTAATCCAGCCATCTATTTCCAGCTGAATGAGATCCCCTTCCTTGATTGCCGCACTTTCATCCTGTGAGGGTGACTCTGTCTGTGATGCCATTTGAACACTCCCGCTGCAACTAAAATGCAATATGCCACTGTTTTTAAAGGTTGGCATCGTTAAGGCACTCTCCACGTTTTCAAATCCTTCGAAGGATGTCAAATAATCCTTTTAAGTGAGGTGGTGGGTCGCATATACGGAGGTGCGAAATGAAATTGATCAAAGCGTCGTTTGTGGTACTGAGCGCCTTAATCCTGCTCTCGGCATCAGGTCTTGCGGCAGCAGAGGGGCACTCACCATATACAGACAGGAATCAGATGCCTATAGTGCAGCAGCAACCTGAAAGACTCATCGTGGCCAATAGCCATATTGTCGTATGGTTCCAGGGTTTCAAGCCACTCCTGCATATCTTCTATCGTGGTCAAGATGGTAATATTACTGGACTGACGGTCGCGGTGGAAAATGTGTTCGAACTTAACTCCACAGGTGCTCCAGACGCATTCCTACCCATGACACGCGCATATCCGTTCTTTGGTTTCGGCGAGGACTTCAACTATAACAGTGGTCTGTCAATGTCATACAATAAC
>JAVZQA010000065.1:0-7675 GCA_038881315.1 Methanomassiliicoccales archaeon | reverse complement strand
CCATCAGGCGGTATAAATGAAATGAAATATGATGTGTTGAGTCCTATGAGCCCGGGCAGATCGACTACAAATGACGCTGGATTTCGCTCTTTAACCATCAGTGGAATAGAGCCGCCATACCCCTCTGGTGTTGTTGGGGCCCCTGGCAACCATGCAAAATCAAGCATATTCACATGCATAGATTCGTTCACAAGATAGGCTATCGAGGGGTATCGCATAAGCGTCTCGGAAGCATATGCTCTGTAAACCTGATGCTCATTTACAAACAGAGCTACAGTGCTGCTGTTCATAACGAGAAGAAGGTCGCTCTGTCTGTAGAGGAAAGAGTAATTGAAATAATCGCCGCTCTTGCTTAGGAAAACATATTTCACATCCAAAAGAGAGAGCAGATTGCCTGCACTACTGATCTCATGCCGCATGTCAAGCATTCCTTGAATGAGGGAAGCCGCAAAGCCCGAGGCCGCCCCCTGACCGCCAAGGTAGGAATTGCTGCCGCCAGTTATATCGTTGAAGGGGAAAAAATTGGCAAAAGGAGAATCGGATTTGGTGTGTGTCCAGTTGTAATACATGGTTCCGTGCCAGGGAAGAAAGAGCACTGCATTTCCGGAAATGTTTGATGCAATTATATCCCTGGCCTGATACCATGAGTTTGGGTACATGACGTTCGAAAGCTGGCCACCGAAACCCTCCAGTTCCATGTAGGAGTAGGCGAATGGGGAAATGAGTGCAAAGACAAGCAGCAGCGTGATCGCAAGAGAAAGTGCGTGGAATCTTCTTCCTTCCTTTGCCTCAGATATGTGTTTTAGCCATCCGTGCAGTTCCCTAAACCCCAGATAGCCTAGATAGGCGTAGGCAAACACAATAAGTGCAACAAATTTTTGCGGTTCCCTGAAGCCATTGAAAAGTGGTAGGTTGTTGTAAAGATAGGTGTAAATGCCTCTGGTGAGAGGTGAGGATATACCGGTACCAAGTATCAGCGCAGTCACGAATGCAATCAGCAGCGTTGTCGCAATTGGTCCTTCCTTCCTGTCACCAAAACTAACCACAAAGCCGAATAAAGAAAGTAGGAGAAAGAATGGGAAAATAAGTATCAGGAGAGGCTCGACAGAAACCGGATAAATGTACCCAGTTCTGAAGAAACCATACATGGCTGCTATGCTTAGCATAGTGTTGTTCAACACTGTAGGCTTGGACGCAAAGGCGATGGCGTCAATGAATGAAAAGGAGCCGAGTATTGAGCGCGTACCGGCGGCTGCAGACTGAATCCAGAATGCGTTCAAAAGAAGAAATAGAGCAACAAAGCAGAGAAGGCGTGCTGCTTCACCCCTGTGTAGTCCTTCACCAAACCATATGCGATATCCAATCCTGACTATGTAATACAGGATAGACAGGAAGACGAGCAGCACGAACAGGTGTATATCAAACACTGCCACAAGTGTATAGAGCAGTGCTGTCATAACTACAGATGAGATGGAACGCTTCATATCTTCTCCATCGTCTGATACCAGACGCAGAAAAAGTAAAAAGCACAAAGGCATGAGTGCGAATGCGAATGGTATCGTCCATTCGCCGGCTAGTATCCTTACATAAACAAAGGGATTCAACGTGTAGAGGAAGGCGGCATAGTAGCTTGCAGGGCTCTTCCTGTTTCCACCTGTCAGTAGAAACATAGAGGTGGCAGAAAGGAAGAAAATCAGAAATAGAAAAATTTTTTGAGTTACCCATCCAGGAAATATATCATCGAGTAATATTTCGAAGGCCGTGAGAGCATTGCTACCACCAAGCACCGGTGCCTGTGCATATATTCCACTCACCGGTACCAAGGGGCCGAACACCATATCGGTTACGAGAATATAGCCTGGCTCAAGAAGAGGACCAAGTATCGCCGCCGAAAGCAATGAAAATAGAGCAAGAGGCAGGTACTTGGTCAAACTTCCCGGTGTTCTAACCCTGGGGGAAAATGATTTAGCCGGCTCCGTGACAAGTGCAGAAAGGAAGGAGAGAGAGTAGGGCGGCCATGTGCGACTTAGGCGAATTTTATCAGATACTATGTTATACAAACTATGCAGCACGCCTCTACGCACACTGAGTCGAAGAAATGTGATAGTGGCAAAGAACAGGAAAATATAGAAGAAGATAGGCAAGGGACCTTGGAGTTGTATAACGCTTCGCGCCCCTATTCCGATGCACAGGAGTATTAGAAGAATTAGTAGTAGACTTGTGAGAAGAACCGATTTCACCCTCATATAAACACAGAGGGATGACAATATGAGAATTGCTGCTATATCCAGGAATTCATAGGGCGACAACATCACTTTCCTCTTCCATGCACACTTCGTGTTAACGGGCACGCTAGTAATGGAAAGCAGATTTAATAGGATGCGATGCGATACCACTACATATGCACTTTCCATTAAAGATATTCGTGACAGCGTCGGCTGTCCAACCGTTGAATGCCGCCTATCATGAGATGCAGAAGGGATATTTTCAGGACATGGAGGGGAACATCAGAATCTTCGAGAAGGCTGAAATTTCCGAAGACATACACGCAGATGGGGATCTTTGGATAGGAAGGGAGGCGGTCATCAGAGCCTCGGTTTACGTGGCCGGGGACCTGATCATGGAAATGGACTCGAGGATCGAAGGGTCTGCCACAGTCAGGGGTTCTGCAAACTTCAAGGATGGCTCCAGAATAAACGGAAGAGTGCAGATTGATGGGGTTGTTTACAGGGGAAATAACCCTCCGCAACATATGTTCAGAAGAAAGCAGTCCATTGATATTCCCGAAGAGAACAGCTATGACAGGAAGGCTAGAGAACTGATTGAAAAAGGAAAGATTGGAAGGGGAACGTTTGTTACAATACATGAGGTCAGACCTGAACTTTCCTATGCGCTTCTCAGGTCGTATGTTTCACGCGGTCTACCATGCATGCTCATAGGGAGGGAACCACCAGAGAGAGTAAGATCGGCAAGGGGAGTCGCGCTTGAAGACGATAACATAATCTGGTTGACAACGCTGGTGGGCAGGAGGTGTGTGAACCCCACGCACCTGAGTAGTATAATGGCCTCGGTGTCAAGATTCATGGAGACAACGTCCGATGGTTTCCTGTTGGTGGACGGGATAGAGTATTTGATAACAAACAATGGCTTCGAGCAGGTACTGAAATTCATCAACAGGCTCCAGGATATGATCGCATCCGGCAGGATTAGAGTCGTCCTGACGCTCGATCCGAGAACAGTGGACGAGCAATCTGTTGCACTGATTGAGCGCGGCGCCTCCATTATAGAGCAGTACGATGAACCGGACGGGAAGATGGGCCAAACGGCCAACAGACATGATGTATCCATGGCTGTTGCAAATAGATCGAGCGGAGAGGACGCACTGGGCAGGCGACTTGATGATTTCATCTATACAGTCAGAGATGAAATAGAGGAACTGAAACGAATGCTGGAGGAAACACAGGAAAAGCTTTTCAATCGCCTCGAAGGCTTAACACAAGAGGCGGGAAAGGATGAGGAGGAAACCGCTGCAGTCGAAGAGCAGCTTCGAGAGAATGCAGAACTTCTGCTTAGAGCGGTACTCCTGACTGAAAAATTGTCTAGTGAGAGAATGAAGGGCGAAAAGGAGAAATGATATCTTCACCTTATCCTGTACTTCCTGAATAGGAGAATGACGCCTGCCGCGCAGACCGCCAGTGGAGCGCCAAGTAGATACGGGACGAAATTTTCTCTTGTAGGTTGAATTTCTAACTCAAATGCAAGAGCCGAAGTACCGTTGAGACCTATCAAATACAGTCCGGGTTTGAGATCTCCTGTTGAAAAGTTAATGGCAAGTTCACCTTCCGCGCTAGAGTTGAAGGAATAGACAGGTCTCCCGTTTATGGTGATTTCATATTTCACATTAGGCAAGAGTCCTAACCACACCGACGATACCGTACCACCGGCAGGCACCTGTGTGGAATGGACAAGCAGCGATGGCTCGATAAATAAGGGCACCGGTGTGGCATTGTTTAATTGGTCATCAACAGCATATAGCATATGGAGACCTTGAGGCATTACAGGTACTGTTATGTTCGCCGAGAAGCTACCCGATGGAGAGGTGAGCAGTGTAATTATTCCCCTTCCTGCAATGTATATCGTTACATTTGTTGAGGGATAGAAGTAGCTCCCTGAAACGGTAAGCTGCTTCATAGCATACACCATTTCAGTGTTGGGGCTTATAATCGGCCTTACGAGAAGCCTGGAGGACGCACTTAGATTCGGGGAAGAAACCGCTGCAATTGCATAACTGCCTGCAGTCTCAAGTGGGACATTAAATGAGAAGGTTGCAGTACCGTTTGAAAGCGCTGCTGAAGAGGATAATGTATTGCCGGAATAAATGAGCCTTACGTTATTTCCAGGCACAAAACCCTGTGCTTGAATGGTAATATTCTGCCCCGGCTGCACACCAGCCTCAGGGACGGCAAGCGACTGGCCACTGAGATCGAAGACGGCAAAGGCGGTTTCCTTACCACTGCTAGCGTAGAGTGTTTGAAAGCCATGCGGCATCGGTGGAACATTCAAGAGGGAGATTGCACCACCGTTGCCATTCGTGCGCACACTTTCGGCGCCGCGATTCGATTTAGACCAATAAAGACTGACACCGCCTTCGGCAGGAAACCCAGAAAGGCTTACAAGGACGTGCATGCCTGGCCGCCCCGAATCCGGGAACAGACTGACAGATGGTGTTACAGTTATATTGGTGGATTGAGAAGGATTACCCGTAAACCAAAGCGTATAGCTCCCGCCCGCCAGATTGGACTGAATTGAGAAGAAAAAAGCACCAAGGGAATCTGTTGTGACGTTGAAACCCAGTGACATATTCCCCATTACAGGTGTTCCCAATGAAAGATAGGGAGCAAATCCAGAACCGACCGCAATGATTGTCGCATTAGCGGAGGGCAGAAGGTGAACCGTGGGTGACGAAGAAGGCTCGGAACATATGCCTGCCAACGGGAGAATGGCGGTATAATTGGCCTCTTGGAATGTTAGGTTGAATGGTCCCTGAATTAGATTTGATGGGAGAGTGAGGTTTATTTGTCTCAAACTACCAGAGCCAGCTACGCTGTATTGCAGATTCTTTGTCTGTATAACCGTGCCACCAAATTCCTGCACAGATACCGAATTTGAATAAATCAAAGAGTTGGGTTCAAAGCCGGTTATGTTATAAAAGGAGAGTGTGGTGTTGGCGTTTCCGCTGGTGAACACTGGAGATGCGGTGGATAAGAGGAGCGACTGGACATTATCCGCAGCAGAGAAATAACCCGCTGGAACCGCAGGTTGAGCGGTCCCGTGGGCTAACGGAAAGAGCGAGAACAAAACAAGGAGTATGGGAAATATTGAAAGTATACGCATCTGCTCCAATACGCAATGGAAATGGACATTAGCGATTTCATCTCATTATCAACTGTGATAATAACCTGCTTAATTATTAATGAATAGCCAAGCGTCTCCGACCTGAAGGGATGTTTGCTGTGCCAGAACCCTTGATGTACAGCGAGAAATTTGGGCTTTACCAGGGCGAGGTATACGTGGTGGAAGAGCCGAGACCAGAGCTCTTTTTTGATATTTTTACGGAAGCGGTTATACAGGGCATCAGAACACTTCTGCTTACGCGGGAATTTCCAGAAAGGGTGAGGAGGAGCTATAATCCGCAGGGTGCAACTGTCCTCTGGCTCACAAATGTGCTGGGAAAGGACAGAATACAGCCAACAAAGCTTGGTGTGATACTCAACAAGATAATCACCTTTCCCGATGATAAACCATCACTAATAATGCTCGACGGTATTGAATATCTCATAAATCAGAATGGATTTGATGCAATAGTGAGCCTCATTAATAACGCGAGAGACCAGGTTATCATAAAAAACTCGGTCATGGTTGTATCGATGGATCCGGATACAATGGATTTAAAGGAGAGAGCACTGCTTGAGAGAAACATGCAGCTGATCCGAAACGAGGCGGGCAGCGGCACTGTGCTCTCACTAGAAGCAGGCGTGGTGAAAGTCAAGAAGATGCCTGGTCATGGCATCTGAGCCACATATGAACAATTTTATCTGGAATCCTTTAAGGCGTGTAATTTTGCGCATTGAAGCAGAGCTATGTTTGGCAATGGATTAATAAACTGCTGGATCGGAGTGAAATTCAGGATTGTCTTCGCTTATTGACGTAAAGCACAGCTACCGCCACAGCGATGATTGCGGAGGCTATAATCAGCGGTGTGATGTAATCAATTACAGGTGCAGGAAGCGGTTTTGACTGGACTGCCTGCAGCGAATAAAGGGATGAGGATGAATAGACTGCAATTATGTAGTAATTGCCCTGCTGCGTTATATTGTAAGAGGAAGTGTTTCCAAACGGATTTTCCAGGATGGACGGCAGTGGCGCCACCCGGTGTATTTTCGCACCATTGACCCACACTGTTATATTGGGACCGTAGGGAAACATTTCGGTGTTCACAATAAAAGCCACGAGAGTAGGAGCCGAAGTGTAGGTGTTAAAGTGCATAGCCAGTACACCCTCATTGACATCCAGGGAAGTGAGTGTCATGTACCTGCTGAAGAGCGACGCGTCCATGAAAGCGGACTTCTCCTTCATATCCCACCCTATTTCTGCAAGATATGATATGGTATTGTATTTGATTCCCTCCGATATAGTGGAGAGAACGGATGCATAATTGGATGTTCCCTGAGGAATGGTGAATGAAGTGATTATGGAGTTTGTATCAAGTATCTTGGAAATTGAATAATTACCGCTGGTGGTTTTTGTGACTGTGAAATTACTTCCTTCAGACACCATGTATCCTTCGAGGGAGGAACTGTTGTACATCAGGGAGACAGCATATCTTGGCGGGAGACCGAGCGTGACTGGTCCAGGGGAAACCGATAGCTGGGTAGATGGTGCAACACCATCTGAAAAGAGCGCGCTCACTTCTGTCCCGTTTATTCCCGAATATACCTGTATAAGGGCCCCAGGCATATCATGAACCATTAGCAGCATGTCATCAGAGTATGCGTAGAAAATGGAACCCGCCAGGTTGAAGGAAAAGTACTGTGGCTGCAGGCTCTCAACAAAAAAGTAATGGTAAAGCTGGACACTGTTGTTGGCACTGTCGTTTATTGAAAAATTGTAAAGCTCAAGCGAATATGGCCCCACCGCATCCATAATGAATTCAAAACTCACATACCTGCCATGCACAAAAGAACCGGTTGAATTATAATAAAATGGGGAAAAGAGAGAACTGTTGAATACCGAACCAGCGAAGGAACCATTTATTATGTCGCGGAAGGAGGGCGGAAGAACATTGTCCCTCTCTCTCACTGAACTTGGGAGTGCATGTGGCCTGAGGAATAAGAAAGGGGATAGGAGGAGAAGCAAAGCAATGAAGAATGTGATTAGTATGATGCGTAGCCTTTTCATGAAAGCATCTCTCTGTATCTTTACAATAAATTGAGCGGCAGCACTATATAAGAATTGGCAACAGCCTTTGAGTCATTACTATATCAGTGTTTACGATCAAGACTGCATGAACGAAGTCGCATTTGCGCTTGTGCTTGTAGTGCTGGGCTTTTCACTTATACTGCTGATCATATCCACAATCAGCGCATTCAGAATGAGAAGCGGCAAAACAACTCTT
>JAVZQA010000064.1:0-7789 GCA_038881315.1 Methanomassiliicoccales archaeon | reverse complement strand
ATCAAATGGTTCGTTCCTAGATTTCGCAAAAGCACCATACACCGATCCGTACCTCATTCCGTTTGACGAATTCATCATAAGCGCAATTGGAGCAGGCATGCAGAATGTTGCACTGACTGTCAATTCCAGTGCCTACATCAATAATTCTACACCGACGCCCGTTGTTTCCGCCTATGTTCAGGGAGCTTCGTACCTGGAGGGTCTCCAGATCTTCCTTTCAAATTCCACCTACACATTATACATCAACTCGACTTACAATAACGCTGCAGGGCCGTACGCACCCAACCAGCAGGTAACTGTATCTGTTTCGCTTGGTAATGTTAGCGTCTCTAGTGTCAATACTGGGACTTCAGGTTCAGTCGTCATCAAATATAGCGCACCGAACGTTTCATCAGCTCAGACTGTTACACTTGTGATGAGCATTAATGGCGCCAACTACACTCAGTCGTTCTATCTGCTTCCAAAGCCCTATGTCTCCCCAACACCTGTCAAGACTGTGACTACTACCAAAACCGTGAGTGCGATTCCTGCCTATCTATGGGGGCTCCTAGGAGTCTTCATAATACTCACAGTGATCTTTGCAGTTCTCTTTGCGACGACAAGATCCGGCAGGAAGAAGATGGAGGAGGAAGAGGAGAAGAAGTGACGCTACCAAACCTTTTCCCTAATTTCATTATTTCTTCCGGTGATGGCGCTTGAACATCTACCTAATCGCCAGAAAAGTAGTGCAAGCCATTATACTTGTAGTACTGATGGCTGCTGTGCTATTCATAATATTCAGACTCATGCCTGGCAATCCCGCAGAACTCTTCCTTTATGGTGCTAAGACACACTATGCGGGCAAAGAAGCGCTAAAGCTTGTTGAAGAGCGGCTGGGGCTCACTGGGGGCAAATGGAATTTTCACAACTTTTTGGTCTATATGCAGGACATGTTCACTTTCAACTTCGGGTACGATTACTTTAGTCAGGAAAGTGTTTGGCAACTGATAGCAAACGCAATGCCGTACACCATACTACTGCTTGGAACTGCGCTCGCGCTTTCATTTGTTATCGGATTGCCTCTTGGCATACTCGCCACCTGGTACAGGGGGAAGAAGAAAGAAGCTGCGATCAACACCTCTAATCTAATACTCAATTCGATTCCTTATTTCATTCTTGCGATAATATTTTATCTCTATTTCGTATCCTATTTTACCATATTTCCTGTATCGGGAGAATTTCCCATTTATGACGTCTATCACATGTATGAACCATCGATACTGGTTTACGTTCTATGGAAGATGGCCCTTCCACTTCTCTCCCTTGTCATTGTGGAAGAAGCAGCGCACGTTCTCACGATGAGGGCTGCAATGGTATCCGTGATGGGCGAAGACTTTATTACCACCGCAAGAGCGAAAGGGGTTCCAGAAAGATCCATATTCTTCAGGCATGCTGCAAGAAATGCTATGATACCAGTATCCACGAGAATGGCGCTCGAATTTGCATTTATAACTAGTGGTGCAGTCTTCGTCGAAGCAATCTTTTCCTTTCCAGGCGTAGGTTTACTTATCTACAATGCTGCGCTTAATGAAGACTACCCGCTGAGTGAAGGAGCCCTCTTTGTTATATCGCTTATAGTTATTATCACTTACTCCATCATAGATTTCGTGCACTCTTGGCTCGATCCAAGAATAAGCCACTGATGATGACCATGCAGAAAGTAAATTATTACCGAGAGCATATAAAATTCCTTGCTTCGAATTTCAAATCACAGTGGAGGATTTTTCAACATTCGGCATACGGCAAAGCAGGATTTTACATGCTCGTCTTCTTTTTGGCCATTTCTATTCTTTCTCCGCTATTGGTTCTGCATTCGCCAGAAGATTATTTTGCTCCGCAGATAGATTCATATGTTGCCTCTGAGCAGCTCGTCGTACAGGTCTTTCAGAATAATGCGAATCCATATGCGCCTTCGGCTTCCCAGCTGAGTACATCAGGTAGCTATCTCTTATACATTAGTAACTCCAAAGGGGTTACTTTAGGAATGGGGTTGGGCGCCTCGTCTTCAACCCCGGCAGGCCACAATTTCGTTCTATTGAATACCTCATTACCTACAAACACATACACAGAGAGGACTCTCGTGTTCCCTCTGGCGAGCTACCAGCAATTCCTGTCGAGCAGTACACTTGGCTACAGCAATTACATGCTAGAAAGCATAACAGGTAACGGCTCAACCACATTTAGATTAAGCACAATAAGATGGACTGGTGGAATTTCCGGGGAAGGTGTCCCGATGCTTGTTCAGAATGAGACTACAAGCATTACGGGAAATCTTCTTGTCGAGCCTGCAACAGACTCCCCTGAGGCCTCTTCCCCATTGCCGCCATGGGTGCCATTCAATAATAAGGATGCGATAGCCTCTGGATTTAATGCAGGCATGCTCTTTGCAATCGTCCAGAATGATACAGGAAAATACATTGAGGCGTTCTATACACAGCCCCTAACGCGCATCTGGTCCATTCCACTCATCCTCAACGGCTCCGCAGCACAGCCGGTCTTTGTGGGTTCATATTTGAATCCAGGAGATGCGTATCACGCTGCACTTCTAATTGAGGATGCAAGTTCACTGATGTCTTTTAACCCGTTTAGTGGCAGACTCCTCTGGAACGATACGTTCCCAAACGGTTTGAATCTAGCAGCAGGCGTCTATGTCCCGTCTGATTTTCAGCTTGAGTTCAGTGCCCGCAACTTTGTGCTCGTCTCATCTGGAAACACACTGTACGGTGTATACATTTCAAACGGTACAGCCTTTACCATATATCATGCATCCACCTCCATTCAGTCCTTTGCTTCATCATCGGCAAGTTCGGGCTTTCCAGGCTCCATAATTATGATCACGCAGCGGCACATCTACCTCATCTCCGCTGTCGATAGACTGTATTCCAATGGTAAGATTCCCATTCCTTCCCATTCGGGCAGCTTTGCATATGCCCCCCTCTATGATGCGGGCAGCGAAATATACGTGGTAAGCTCAACTGCCGGAAACATTTTTGCGGTTTCATCGGTATCGGGCAAATATCCGCTTCTCTGGAGTGCGAATTATGCTGCTGGCACTTCATCTTCTTCCCCAATTCTTTTTGCAAATGCAATGAGCGGTGGATACTCTGTAGCTTCGATAAATGAAAAGGGCATGCTGTTTGTGTTTTCAACCATAGGTAGGGACATCAACCCACTGCCTCCCACGCTGCATACTCCTTCCGGGAACATCTATTTGTTTGGTACGAACATCTACGGACAGGATCTGTGGAGTCAATGGGTGGCAAGCTTTCCGGTTGACTTGGAAGTCGGACTTGCGGTGGCGGCAGGAACCATAATAATCTCTGTGCTCGTCGCAATGCTTGTTGGTTACCTTGGTGGTTTCGTAGGTTCGGCTTTGGAAACTGTTTCGCTAATAATATTTCTGATCCCATTCATACCGCTAGTAATAGTGATGGCTAGCATACTGGGAGACAAATCTCTTCTGAACATTATTTTGGTATTCATTTTAGTCGGCTGGCCATTCACAACGTTCACACTGATAGGTGTAGTGAAATCACTCAAATCGAGAACTTTCATAGAAGCCGCGAAGGTATCTGGCGCCGGAACAATGCAGATACTCCGCAGGCATATGCTGTCCAATATGACACCACTACTGGCATATTTAACAGCCCTGGGCATTGGTGGTGCAGTGGGCGGGATATCTGGCTTACAAGTCCTGGGCATTGGTCCTTTGAACATACCAACCTGGGGATCTATGCTGAACCCCTTCTACTCTAATTTCTATCTTGTTGCACGTGCATGGTGGTGGGTCATTCCACCGACTGTCACACTCACTGCATTTGTCTTCGCGTTCGTATTCATCTCGCGGGGTCTTGATGAAGTGGTTAATCCCAGATTGAGGAGGAGGTAGGATGCTCAAGACGCTCCAGATGGAAAAGGAGGAAACGAAGTGTGTCGTCGAAGCAAGGCACCTAACAGTGAACTTTGACACGGTAGAGGGCCGGCTAAATGCGCTGGATGATGTGAGCATCAAGGTAAGACCCGGGGAGACGCTGGGAATACTCGGGGAGAGCGGTTCGGGTAAATCGACGCTGGCGCTTGCACTAATGGGGATGCTCCCTGAGAATGCGACGGTAAGCGGCGAAGCGCTGATAGGAGGTGAAGTAGTCTCCTCTCCTGCTATTTCCGGACGCGCATTTCTAAAACTCCGAAGGAGGAGGGCGAAGAAACTCAGTGAAAAACTGAGAAACATCAGGTGGAAAGAAGTTTCTATGGTCTTCCAGGGGGCTATGAATGCTTTCAATCCAGTTTATACGATAAGGCGCCAGATAGCTGAAGTGTTCCGGATTCATACCAATTACAGTGAGGAGAAAATCGAGAGGAAAGTCGTCGAGACAATTAAACGGGCAGGCTTAAATCCGGTAATACTGGATTCATATCCTCATGAGCTCAGCGGTGGAATGAAGCAACGAGCTGTGCTTGCCATGGCACTTGCCCTTGATCCGACGGTTGTTATAGCCGATGAGCCCACGACCGGTCTTGATGTGATAACACAGGCTAACATCATAGCTGAGCTCAAGCACCTGATCAAAGAGCAAGGCAAATCGATGATCATTATTTCACACGATATAGGCGTGGTAGCGCAGCTTGCGGACAGAGTGGTTGTGCTCTACGCCGGTCGAGTTATGGAAACCGGCACAATAGACGACATTTACCTCAGACCATCGAATCCGTACACACGGTCCTTTCTTGACAGCTATCCGTCCATAATGGCCAGCAGACGAAAGATGAGTGGTATACCAGGTTCCCCACCAGACCCCATTTCACCCCCACGTGGCTGCAGATTTAATCCTAGATGTAAGTTCGCACAAGAGATATGCAGCAGAGAGGAGCCCCCACTTGTGGAGACTGCGCCTGATCACTTCAGCCGATGCCATTTCGCACTTGAGCTCCATGAGAGTGGCGAGATTCGAAGGGATGAGGAGTTAATGAAGACCACAAGGGGACGAAATGAGGTCGTTGTCACGCAGAACCTAACAAAATATTTTGACCTTCGCTCATCCCTTGCCGGCAGGATTTTCAGCAGGGAAAGTTCGAAGCGCCTAGTCAGAGCTGTTGACCACGTCTCGCTCAACATAATAGAAGGAGAGATATTGGGTATTGTTGGCGAGAGCGGTAGTGGAAAGACCACTCTTGGTAGAACATTGATAGGTCTTATTCGCCCTACAGGCGGAACAATCAAAATGCTTACAAAGGAGGATAAAAAAGAGAGATATATCGAAATTTCAGAAATATCGCCTGGTGATAAGGCATATGATTTGCTTCGGGAAAGCACTCAAATGATCTTTCAAGATCCTTACGATTCCCTAGATCCAAAGATGACCATATTCGACATAGTTAGGGAACCTCTAATTGCGCACAAAAAGGCCAGAAATCCCCAAGAAGCGATGCGCCTAGTAAGCGAGGCACTGAGCGTTGCGCGGCTCTCCCCGCCTGAAAATTTTCTCAACAGATACCCACATGAATTGTCTGGCGGGGAGAGGCAGCGTGTGGCGGCTGCACGCGCTCTCGTTTTACGCCCTGAGCTGCTCGTTGCAGATGAACCCATATCGATGCTAGATGTTTCACTCCGGGCTGGGTTTCTTAATCTCCTTCTTGACCTAAGAGACCGATTTGGAATGACTATTGTGTATATTACGCACGATATAGCCTCTGCGCGATACGTCTCTGACAGAATACTGGTAATGTATCTCGGTGTTGCAGTTGAAATGGGATTGGCAGAAGAGGTAATCAAGAACCCTCTACATCCTTACACTAGAGCGCTCATACAGGCTGTCCCCGCCCCCACTCCCAAATGGAACCCTGGAAAACTGGAAATCATCGGAGAGATAGGAAATGCTGTGGATGTCCCGAGAGGATGCAGGTTCTATGACAGATGCAAGTATAGAAGAGACATATGCAAAAATACGCCACCTCCCACTAGAACCGAAAGCGACAGCGGCCACTGGTACGTTTGTCATTTCCCTCAAGAAGAGCTCACAAGGAATGCAAGCGAACAGAGCAGCGAAGCATGAGACTCAATGATTCGAACGGGGAAAGCAATTCACCATCTGCAAGTAGCGAAATAGCCTCGCTCCTTCGAAGACAAGCCAGAAGAGCCATACTGCGCTTTGCTTCATATCCACTGGTCGCTTTGCTGATTCTACTCACCGTCCCCCTTTTTCTTTCCTATGCCGATATTATTTCCTATGCTGTCGTGATGCCTGATGTCCTTGTTATGTCAGGCATTGTTGTAATTTTTTTTGGCGCATACTACGATTTTGGAGCCAAAACATACGTCAAGGATGTCGTGGCGCATGGTCTGCCATTCAATGAGGAAGATGCCGATTACATATACAAACAGCAGTTCAAACTCACCGCGGTCTATGCTGGTATTGGTGGCATCTACATACTGAGTGGAATTCTCATATTCGTTTACGCCTGAAGAAGGAGCGCAGCCTCATATAGGTAAGGGAAAGGCATAGAAAGATCGCACCAATCAAAAAACTGAGCAGAGCATACGGGAAGAATGCGTGCACATTGATGCCTGTGAGCGTCATTTCCAGAACCGGTGATGATGATTGGCTCCAGTTGCCGACGAGAAACACATAGACACCATTTGCACTTGAAAATGAAAGATGCCCGTAGAGACCTGAACTCTCTGCGTAGAGTTTAGGTTCGGGCACTGAACCGTTATTGAACCCGACCCAACTAGATGCATTGGAAAAACCGAGTAAAATAGGAACGTTTGAGCTATAGGATATATCAAGTCCGTCCCCGGGCGGCACGTAAATTTCTCCCGCCGAATACCATCCAGGTCTGTCAGCAGGCGCGAAAGATGCATTGGTGAGTACTGTGGGTGTACGTGCGGGTGTGAAATAGAGCCCTATGCCTAGTATAATGAAAACCACTGCCACAACCAATATATCCTTTCTAATGGGCATATATTTTACCGAAGCATACCAGGTTAGGCGGGCCATATATTTTAAACGGCAGTGAGCCACGGACAACATGACTTGATAAGCCATATAATCATATCATAATTGAGGGTCAAACAGGTAAATGCCATCATATCTTTGTGGGCCGCTATCCGATAGGAGCGATTTTTACTTTATATTAATGCATCCAAAAATTAAATAATGAGTAAAGTGCGTTTACGGATGAGGGCATAAATGGGAATTGCGCAGGACTTCCGAAAATTTGTTGTTCAGAACAATTTTGTAACTGTTGCAGTCGCATTTGTAATGGGTCTGGCAGTGAGTTCGGTCATAACCGCACTCGTCAATTCGGTAATCAACCCATTGATAGCCATTCCATTTCACGTCAACTTTGCCAAGATCGGACTTGTCACTATTAATGGTAGTACCTTCACCTTCGGTGCGCTGCTGGGTGCAGTGATCAATTTCATTGTAATCGTGGCGGTAATATTCTTTGTCATAGTCTACCCTTATGAAAAGTACAATCAACGGGTTCACCCTCCTGCTCCCCAACTCCCGACTAAGACCTGTACCGAATGTTTTTCAGAGATAGACAAGAGGGCGAAGCGGTGCAAATACTGCACGGCTGTTCAGCAATAGAGAGCTCCGCGTTGCATGAAGCAAGATGCAGAGGGAAGGAAGGCCAGTCAGAGATTTAAATCATGCCTGTATTTGACAAATAGATGATATGCCTGGGCATAGAGGGAACAGCTCACACAGTCGGAGTGGGAATAGTTGATGATAGAGGGAAGGTG
>JAVZQA010000063.1:0-7881 GCA_038881315.1 Methanomassiliicoccales archaeon | reverse complement strand
GCAGTGTCTTCCCTGTGCCTGGGGGACCGTGCAGCAGCACCCCCTTGGGTGCCTCGACACCCAGGCGTTCAAAGAGTTCGGGATGCTTTAGCGGGAGTTCAATCATCTCCCGGACCTTACGCACCTCCTCCCCAAGACCGCCTATGTCCTCATATGACACCCTTCCGACGGAGGAGACATTCTCCTTAACCGCCTTGGAGGAAATGACAATACGTGTTGTATCTGAAATGAGCGCCCCCGTACCACTGGGAACATAGCCAGTGACCATGAGTTCTATACGGTTTCCCATAATATTGAGCTGGAAAACATCCCCCTTTGATACCACCCTGCCGTTGAGAAAGGTGAGTATATACTCCTCAGCACCGTTCAGCTTGAGTTCCTCAAGCGGCGCTACGGTGAGCTTCGTTGCATATTTGGGAGTGATTTTGGAAATGGCAACCTTATCATCCAGTGATGTTCCCGCATTTCTGCGCTGAAGCCCGTCCAACCGTATGATCCCCCTGTTCTCATCCTCAGGGTATGAGGGGGCAAGGAATGCACATGTCCGCTTCCTTCCTGTAATCAGTACACAGTCACCAGGCTGCAAACCGAGGATGCGCATGATCTGGCTGTCCACCCGCACAACGCCCGATCCGATATCCTGGTTCTTTGCCTCGGTAACACGCAATATTCGGTCTTCCTTCGTCAAATCAATCAACCTCTAAAAACTATGAAAGCACTACTATTTAATTATATCTGTAACACCTTCCGCCGGATATAGGAATGCGATTGAGGTGTGATGAGTGCGCTTTGTCTTACATAACACGGTTCATTCCATACGCCACGTATGCATGTGGACAGGATGCGGGAGATTTGACTGTTACAGAGGGCCCAATCCATTACCTCCATATCGGTTTTTGCTATACGCGAAAGATGGAGAAGGATGTCGGCAACCCTTCCCTCTTTTTTAAATATCTGAGTTTACGGTTGGAACTAAGGTGAAAGTCTTGGAATCGGATTTTGAGAAGCACTTGGAAGACGTATGCAGTGCTCTGAATGGAAAGGTTGCGAAGGACGTGCTTGCCGGCGAACTGCATTTGTTTGTAGACGACTACCATGTTTCAATTGTGTCTGCCAAACGCAGCATTGTGAAAAAGCATGGCGGTGACCCGGATGCACTGCTCCTGGGCACTGACAGGAACATAGGGGAACTGGCAGGCGGAATGAACGGTGTGGACATAACCGGCAGGATCGTGCAGATAACCAGGCGCTCTATCAATGCGAGTGGGGAGCAGAAGGAGGTCCTCTCAGGGAGGATTGAGGATGACACCGGCAGTGTACCATTCACCATATGGGAAACAACCCTTGATGCTCCCAAGGCGGGGGATCTTGTCTCCATAAGGAATGCCTATACCACCACATACAGGGACAGACCTCAACTCAATATTTCATCCCGCTCAAGGATTATTGTTAGAGAGTCAGGAGAGGGATGGACAAGGAAACCGCGCAAGATCGCAGAAATAAACGCGGGCGAGGATAACATCTGTGTCGAGGGGAAGATTGTATCTGTTGCGAGCAGGACGGTGAACAGCAGGGGAGAGGAGAAGGCCATACAGTACGGTCTCATGGGTGATGAAACAAAGACGGTGCGTTTCACCTCATGGGGTGATTTTCATCTCGAGAAAGGGGAGACTGTCAGAGTCGAGGGGGCATATTCCAGGGAACACAATGGTGAGGTGCAGCTGAATTTCGGGGAGAGAGCTGCGGTCGTCAGAATGGAGAAAGGGACAATTGAAAGCGTTGCGAGATTTGGAACACCACGCGAATACAGTGTGTCAGAACTCAGGGATGGCATGGGCAATGTGATCATAAGCGGACAGGTCGTTTCTGTGGAGAAAAAGGAGTATGAAAGAGAGGGGGAGAAGAGGGAGATGTTCACAGGTATAATCGCTGACGAGACTGGCCAGATATCCTTTACCGCGTGGTGCTCCTTCCCCTTCGCTGCAGGTGAAAATGTTAGAATCAGCGGCGCATATGTCAGGGAATGGAAAGGCATACCTCAACTCAAACTTGATGACAAATCCGAGATAAAGAAGGAGGCGGGGGAGGTTACGCCTTCCCTCACAACTTCATACACAATAGAGGATCTGGAGAACAGGGGAGGCGCTATCGATGCCGAAATTACAGCCACTGTAATTGAGGTCAGACAGGGATCCGGTTTGGTCATGAGATGTCCCGAGTGTGGGAGAGCCACGAAACTCGGTGAATGCCGAAATCACGGAGCAGTGCAGGGCATACCCGACTTCAGGTTGCGACTCGTTCTTGATGACGGGACTGGTTCGATTTCAGCGCAGTTTGACAGGGGACTCTCCGAAAAGCTGACCGGTCTCGGACTGGATGAGATACGCTCTATTTGTGAGAAGGCAATGGATCAGGAGGCAGCCATACCGTCAATTGCGGAGCGTGTCCTGTTCCGCATTCTCACAGTTACAGGTCGTGTATTCACCGATGACTTCGGACTTAACATGCGTGCGAGCGGCTTGAGCGAAGCCAAACTTGAGGTTGAGGAAAAAGCCTCCGAGCTGTTTGCCGATATGGCGGCAAAGGCGGGGATGTGAAATGAGAGAGGCGGCCATACGCATTTTTGCAGCAGAGTTCAACAGCTCGAATCTTGAACACAGAGAGGACGAGGAGAAGGGTTCCGTATACATTGTGACCCCTCTCGGTGCCATGGCAAACCGGGTGTTCATAACAGGTGTTCTCACTGATGTTTCAGAGCTGCAGGGGGAAGAGGGCAGCATGCTGCGCGCCACAGTCTCCGATGCGACAGGTGATTTCAAGATCAGTGCAGGGCAGTATCAGGAGATGGCCAGAAAGAAGCTCAAGGAACTGCAGACACCGACACTTGTGGCTGCAGTGGGAAAAGCCAGAGGGTACAGACCGGAGGAGGGGACCTTCTTCCCGTTCATAAGACTGGAGGCAATAACTGCAGTGGATAAGAAACAACGTGAATTCTGGACATACGAAACATGCAGGGAGACACTGAGAAGAATCAATGCCATCAGCGCAGCATTTGATCTTCAGAATGTGGATATACCATCCCTCCTGCACCTTGGAATTGACAAGAAGAGGGCTCAAGGGATAGCGCTGGCCATCGCACATTACGGCCGAACAGACCTGGAGAGATACAGGGCTGCGGTCATGGATGCACTGCGCCAGATACCCGGCACAGAGATTAGACAGGAGGAGGCAGGGGAGGAGCTCAGCAAGGCCGAGCTCATCATACTCGAAATCATAGGGGAGAAGGATGCGCACCACAGAGGAGCTGATTGGAATGAAGTGGTGCAGGAGGCAATTCAGAGACAGCTTACACAGGATGATGTTAAGGCAGCTGCAGAGAGTCTCATGGACAGAGGGATGATCTATGAGCCTTCGCTGGGAAGAATGAAGAGAATATGAGTAACGTATAATAGGAAGTCTGTAATGGCTGCAGCGATAATGTGAGGAAGCTCCTCTTTACCGCTGGACCTGTGGAGGTCCGGGATGAGGTTCTCGATGCAATGAGACGCCCTCTTATTGTCCACAGAGGGAAGGAATACCGCACACTCCACACCTCTATTATGGAAAAATTGCACAGGCTGTTGAACACAGACAATGGCATACTGATGTTCGTCACCTCTGCAACAGGAGCAATGGAGGCCGCGGTGAGGAGCGGTGTTTCGCGCAGTATTGCACACGTTACATGCGGTGCTTTCGGCGAACGGTGGGTGGAGATAAGCAAGTCCAACGGGAAGGAGACGTCCGTGGTTTCGGTTCCATGGGGTGAGGCAGTAACACCACCGGTTGTGGAGAAGGTGCCTTTCGACAGTATCGAGGCTGTAGCTGTCACTCATAATGAAACATCCACAGGTGTCATGAATCCAGTGCATGAGATTGCCGAGACTGTCAGGGAGAGGGGCAGCCCGCTGCTCTTTGTGGATGCAGTCACCAGCGCGTTTGCTGTGGATCTCAACATCAAGGCGATGGAACCGGACTTTCTGCTCTTCGGTACACAGAAGGCACTTGCACTCCCGCCCGGTCTGGCGTTTGCTGTTGTCTCACAGAGATATCTGGAGAAGGCAAAGACTGTACAGGGCAGGGGGAAATACCTGGATGTTCTCGAAATAAAGGATTTCGGGGACAGGCAGCTTTCACCTGCAACTCCACCCATATCACTGATGTATGCACTCGATCTGCAGCTTGAGAGAATACAGAGAGAGGGGATGCGCGCAAGGGCGGAAAGGCACCTGCGTCTTGCAGAGATGGCAAGGGAATGGGCTAGGCACAGACTTGCCCTCTTCCCGGCTGGATATTTTTCAAACACGGTTACATGTGTGCGGAATCTGCGCGGGATGGAATTTGAACTCATAAACAGTGGACTGGGTGAGAGGGGCTTCCAGATATCCGAAGGATACGGGAAACTGAAAGGGGAGACATTCAGAATTGGACACATGGGCGATTTCACTATCGGGGAAATGGAGGGACTGCTGAAAGCACTCGATGAGGTGTTTGAATTTGACAAGAATACTGATAACTGACGCAGTCGATGAGAGACATGTGGCCACACTCCGTGAAACACCGGGGTTTGATGTGGATTTCAGAAACGGAATAATGAGAGAGGAACTGAAAGATATAATCGGGAATTATGATTGCATAATTGTCAGAAGCAGAACCAAACTGGATGCGGAAATGATTAAAAAAGCGACACATGCGAAGCTGATTGTCAGGGCAGGTGTTGGCATAGACAACATAGATGTGGATGCTGCAAAGAAACAGAATATTGAAGTGGCCAACACACCTTGGGCTAATGTTATTTCAGCTGCTGAGCTCACACTGACCTTCGCTCTGCTGCTGATGAGGAAGGTGTGTGATGCCAATGCCTCAATGCATCAGGGAAAATGGGAAACCCTCCGTTTCACCGGGAATGAACTGAACGGCAGGATGGCTGGAATCATAGGTCTGGGCCGGGTGGGCAGGGAGGTGGCGAAGCGATTGCATGCCTTTGATGTGGAAATCGCAGCATATGATCCATACATAAGCGAACACGCAGCATCTGCTGCAGGTGCACAGCTGCTTCCTCTCGATAAACTCCTTTCAACCTGCGACATCATAACGCTGCATGCGTCAATGCTTCCGGGCAATGTTCATCTCCTCGGCAAAAAAGAGTTCGCGATGATGAAGCGCAGTGCAGTGTTCATCAACACAGCAAGAGGGGAGATGGTGGACAGCGAAGCGCTTGCGGAGGCGCTCGAAGGCGGCCTGATAGCGGGTGCGGCATGCGATGTATTCGAGCACGAACCTGCGGTGGACAAGAGGCTTGCTTCAATCCCATCGCTCATCATGACACCACATATTGGTGCGCAGACAAGAGAGGCTCAGGACAGGGTGGGGAAGGAGGTTGTGCAGGTCGTGCGATCCTTCTTCATAGAGGGAAAACCACAGAATCTGCTGTAATTTACATGCTATTTTTAATATACATGAAGCAATAAACCACATGATTGGGATGACAGCGGATCAGCAGGCCTCCGGCGGGACAGGGTCAGGAGGTCAGAATCTGGAGAATGAGGTTGCAAACGTAATAAACGCTATGTCGAACACCACTGTGGTTGCGGGACTCATCGTCTTTGGGCTGCTTCTCGACTTCATAGGCGCCATCGTCTCCATTGGAACCACACCAGGCACAGCCGCCTATTCGGCTGCACTAGTGCTTGCGGATATTGGCAATTTTGTCATTGTTGCGGTGCTGTTCACAGCCGCATTTGTAAAGCGCGATGCAGGCGAATGGATGCGCTTCGCAATGCTCATTGCCGCCGCAATAATACTGGTGGGTGCGCACTTCGTTTTCTGATGCACTCCCTGCAAACTTCTTCCAACAACTTTATATGTATCCGCATCGTGAATAAATATAGAGGTGCAAAGGGTGGCTTCTAGACGCCAGGATAAGGCGGAACAATTTAAGGTGAAGACAATAACAGTGGACAATCTTGGCTTGGCTATAAAGAATAGCATAAATGGCGGGGAAATGGATGAGGAAGATGCGCTTTTGATGGCCAATCACATATTGAGTTTCTTCGGTTATAATGAGCGCATAATCGACAATGTGCTTGAGCCTGAGGACAGGGATGCGTTCTACATGCTCGAGGACAGCGGCATTCTGACAACGGAGAGGGAGGAGACAACGCTATATGACGGCAGGGAATGGCGCATCCATTACTGGCTCTTCAGGAAGGAGAGGATATGGGAACTTATGAATCTCTCCCGTCCTGCAAAGGAGGGACACAGGCAGTCTGCCTCTGTTTATGATGAAATACCCGATGATGCCTGGCCGAGACGCCTGGCGGTTAACAAGAAATGATTTTCCACCACCTCCCGATTAATTTTAAGTGCTTTCGCTGCACTCTGCCGCTGCTGATTCAATGAGTTCACAGTCCCAGAAGACCTTTCCGTATGCCCCCAGGCGCGGTCAGCTTCTCATCATGCAGAAGGTTTTCGAGGCTGCATTGAACAAACAGCATCTTGTGATGGAGAGTCCGACAGGGAGCGGGAAGACGGTCAGTGTGCTTTCCGCACTGATTGATGCACTTGGCGACAGAAAGATTCTATATCTCACGAGAACAAATTCGCAGCAGAAACAGGTGATGAAGGAACTGCGTGCTATAGCTTCGCGCAGGCATGTCTTCGGGCTTGCAGTTCAAGGAAGAAACAGCAGCTGTCTACTTGCGAGGGAGGATGATGAGCTCCGCTCAGGATCACCGGAGGAACTCTCTGTCTTCTGCTCAAGGATGAAGGAACTCTCCACGTCCCCGGGCAGGGGATGCAAATTCTATTACGGACTGACACATCTCGATGAAGGCAGGAGCGAGGAGTGGGTCAGGAGGGAGATGCCTGACAGTGAGGCACTGGTCAGCGAATGTCAGGGAAGGGAGATCTGCCCCTATGAACTCTCCAAATCACTGATGCATGACGCCGATGTCGTCACCGCACCCTATGTGTATTTTTTCAATCCGTTCATCCGCAGACGCCTGTTGGAGTGGATGGGCATCCCCATCCAGAGGCTCATGGTTGTGGTGGACGAGGCTCACAATCTGCCGGACTACTTGAGAGAGAGCGAGAGCATGCTGCTTTCCTGCCGTGCTGCCAAGGCTGCAGCAACTGAAGCGGAGGAATTCACAGATCCTGAGGTTCTGCACGGCGTGAGCATGCACGATTTTGCGGAACTCATGGAGCGGCTCATCATGAAGATGGCCGACGATTATGTTCTCGAAGAGGACGGCATCATACCGGAATCTGCGCTGGAGACTGAGCTGATGGAGGCACTCCACACCGGTTCACGCGCTCTGCAGGCAGTGGTCTCAGCGCTTGTGGGACACGGTGAATTCGTGCGAGACATGAAACTGAAGCAGAATCGGCTTCCGCGCTCATATCTCAGGCATCTGGGGGAGTTTCTTCGCTTCTGGATGGATGCGGGCGCCGAATATTACGTCAAGACTGTCAACAGCGGTGACAACCCGTCACTGGAACTCTACTGTCTGGATCCATCAAATGCGGCCATGCCGCTGCTCGATACACACTGCTCGATACACATGTCCGGAACAATGGGCAATCTGCGCGACTATGCGACAATACTCCGCCTGCCCGAGGACACCCTTCTGCTGCATGTCCCTTCGGACTTCCCTAAGGAGAACAAGAGACTGGTCTATGTGCCTGATATAACCACAAGGTATGAGACCATAACAAAGGATGCGAGCATGATCGCACAGATATCAGCGAGGATATGCGAAATATTCAATGCGGTGCGCAGAAACACAATGGTCTTCTTCCCCTCGCACGGCCTCCTCGAATCTGTGCTCTCGACAGGCATTG
>JAVZQA010000062.1:0-7904 GCA_038881315.1 Methanomassiliicoccales archaeon | reverse complement strand
ATGGAGAACAGTCTGCACCGAATTGAAAGTACTGAAATGGATAAGATTATTACACCGCTAAGACGGGAATCTGTTCGTCTCAAGGAAATTTCCAAAAAAGAAGTATGGGTTGAAAGCAAAAGCTGCACAGGCTGCAGGACAATGGCAAGTCTGGGAGTCCCAGTGGTTTCGACAAAGAGCAATGACAAAAATCATGTTCTCTACACAATGCTCTTTGAATCAAAACGTTCGGCTGAAAAGGCCTTAGAAGAAATCGCGAAGAGGGGTTTGAAATGCAGGATAACTGAAATCACGGACGCAATGCCCACAGACCTTACCGCGAGGGAGAAGGAATTGCTCTTTGAGGCAGTAAATCACGGTTATTTTGACGAAAAGAGAGGTATTTCACTAACCGATCTGGCCGAAAGGTTGGGAATTTCAGTCTCTTCTGCCTCCGCACTCATGAAGAGGACACTTAAGAAGATATCATTCGAATACATTACAAGGCACCCCTGAACTGAAATGGGGCCGCAGGAGCAGTTTGGTTAAACACATTGAAATAAATAGCAACTCTTTATTGTCTTTGGTGTCCCCTGATTGTCGATTGCAGGTTTTGTTATTTCGGTCACAATCGCCGTGATAAGGAGCATCGGATATCCAGGTATATTTCTTCTGATGCTTCTCGAAGGCATGCTGCTTCCTGTCCCTTCAGAGGTGGTTATGTTATTCGGCGGATACCTTACCGTGAATGGGGGACTGGAAGGCCTTTTGGGAATCCAGGCCTTCGTCTGGCTTCTCTTTTCCGGCACAGCAGGCAATGTGACAGGAGCGGTAATAGCTTATTACATCGGCAGGTACGGGGGGGTTCCTCTTCTGATTCGTTATGGCAAGTACATCCTCATAGATGAAAAGTCAATATTGAAGGCACATTCCTTCTTCCTGAAATACGGAGGAAGATCTGTTTTTGGCACACGTTTGGTCCCAATTTTCAGGACGTTCATTTCAATCCCTGCAGGCATTGCCCAGATGAATTTTCCGCTTTTCGTTGCCTATACAGGTGGAGGAACACTCATCTGGAACATACTCCTTGCTTATCTCGGGATGCTGCTTGGAAAGAATTGGACTGCCGTAGTTCCGTATTTTGACTATCTCACATACATAGCTCTGGTCGCGATAGGAATTCTAGCTATTTTGTGGGCTCGATCACTGAGAGCCAAATACAGAATTCTGCATGCCAGAAAAAGCGCCTAAAGCACTTCAACGGAAAGACAGACTCTTTCCACCGTCGACCAGCAGGCATTGGCCTGTGATGAAAGAGGAGAGCGGGGATAGAAGGAAACAGACGGCCGAAGCGATGTCCCCCACTTCTCCCCATCTACCCAATAATGTGGAGTCGCAAACCTCCTTGTAGAACACTGGGTCGTTCCATCCACCATAGTTCATATCAGTCCTTATGAAGCCGGGGGCGACACAGTTGACCCTTGACTCGGGTGCCATCTCAATCGCCAGGGCTTTGGTAATATGAATCAGTGCGGCCTTGGACGCTTGATATGCCTCCGCACCCGCAGAGGGGACTATGCCCATTATGGAGGAGATATTGACCACAGCCCCCCCACTACGTTTCAGCTGTGGCATAAGTCTTCTGATCAACTTGAGAGGTGCTTTGAGATTCACTTCTACAACAGCATCCCACTGCTTATCAGTGAGATCTGTAAAGGTTCCATCATCGTAAATGCCAGCGTTGTTTACCAGACCATCTATCTCTCCTCTTTGCATGTATGATATGAGCTTTTCAGGACCCGAGGGATCGGAAAGGTCACAGCTGACCGGTTCTATCCTTTTGCCGTAGACAGAGAGAAGCGGATCCAAAAGTTCGATCCTGCTGTTGCAGTGAGCCACAACATAGGCATTGGCCGATAGAAGTGCTTCTGCAACTGCCCTTCCTATTCCCCTGCTAGCTCCAGTTACCAAATAGCGTTTTCCATTGAAATCCCAGGGATTCACTCGCCTTCATCTCCTGCCACAGAGAGGTTTCTTGCGTAACGCTCACAGAAGGAGTTGTAATTCTCCTTATACTTGGTCCAGAGGGACTTGTATTCCTCGTCCACTTCTCCAACTTCTTTAGCCGGCACACCTATAGCAATGGCGCCATCACGGATAACGGATTTGTTTTTCACGACTGCACCTTCACCTATGGCCGCCCATACGCCCACATGCGCAAAATCGGAGACCACCGCACCCATGCCTATTATTGCCCAGTCATCCACAACTGCAGTGTGAATTACGGAGGCATGGCCAACAGTAACATGACTCCCGATTGAAGTTTTCATTCCAGGTCTTGCGTGCACAACGCAATTGTCCTCAATGGCGCTGTAAGAACCAACTTCGACGGTCCCGTAGTCTCCGCGCAGGACAGCACCCGGCCCAATCCAGGTCTTCTCGCCTATCCTTACATCCCCAATGAGTACGGCGCCTGGAAACACGTACGCACTCCTGTGAACCGAAGGCTTTCTACCCTCAAAGGTATAAAGTGGCATGGGCGCGCCAATAGCGGACGTAGGTTTAATTGTGCCGCCTACGACTGTTCCCGTCGAATGATCTCCATTGTGCCTCTGCGCATCACCGTGCCATCTTCGAATGTCACGGTTTCGGCATCGCTCTTAACTATCCTGCCGTGATTTACGCCGCAGCCTGAACCGCATCCTGATGTCATGGTGCAATTTAGATAACCTTTGTGCATAATATATATTGCCCCATGATGTTAGGCGCAAACACTGCTCATCTGCAATCATGGAATGAGAGGATGCGTGCGTGACCAAATTAAATCGATATTCAAACTTATTCAAATATTCGATTGCAAGTGAAAAGCTCAAGCTTGAACTATGGTCAGTGCTCTTTGGAGTCATGATAATCGACATACTCACCTTCTACGCTGGTAGTCTCTTCTGGCTCCTGATTGCAGGTCTAATATTCGGATCAATGTCTAGAAGGGGAAATAAGGACGCACTTTACTGCGGTCTTCCATCTGCGCTTGGAACCGCCATTGCGCTTCTCTTTTTCGGTCTAAAAGCAGAGGCAGTAAGGACTTTTCCTCTGCCTCTCACGAGTGAGTCTGCGCTCTTCTCCTACCTGCTGCTTATCCTAATTTCCTTCATATTTTGCGGTTTGACAGGGCTAGTAGGATCGAGGGCCATAATATATTACGTCAGAAAGAAATACGGTGCCAATGGCGCAGCTCAGTGAAACCAACACGATAAGGGGGCTGTCCTCCGCTGTGTATCAGCCTTCTCGACAAAATCGAACAGGCTGCTTAACTTGAGCGTAACTGAGGATCGAGGTAGCTCAATTACACTGATCACAGGAGATCCAACTGTATTTTTTGTAACTGGCACGTTTACATTCCCCATCTGCGAAGGAAATCCGCCCATATTATCCACCTCCTGAAAATGCGGCCTTAGCACCGGCACCACAATACCACCATCTGTTTGACCCTTCTCCAACAGTCTGAATCCTTCCAGGCTTTCGCACGGAATGAGTTTTCTATATGATTCAAAGAGGCTGCTTTGCGCTGAAGCAACGATTATTCCTGAAAACAGGGTTGAAACGCAGGGAAGAACAGAGGTGACATCCCTCTGCAATTGTACTGGATCTGTATCAATGGCATTCACGTATAGCTCTGCATATGACATTGTCGCTGTCTCCATCGGTGCGCACAACTGCTCCACAGCAAGCTCCATACTATCCAATATCGAGTTAACTGCCCTCACCCTTTGTGCCTCCCCAGAGAGAGCAAGTTCAAGGGCGAGCGACATCAGTTCCTTGCATTTCGTGGAGATCAGGCGAAGCAAATCCCCGCGCTTTTCCGCCGCAAACTGGAGCAGATGTTCTCTCTCAATCAGGAAGGAGACTGGGAGCTTCGCTTCCATACTGAGATATGCAATTGCAGGCAAAAGGAAGAGAACAGCCTCCTCAATTGAATTCTGTTCCACGCCATTTCCAATTCCGTGCAAATGAGTAAGATCAATAACAGGTATTATGCATTCAGGGAGCCTCATCGGCTGAATACTCCCTTTACCAGCTCTTCAAAACTGCTGAAATGTTTGCTGCTTCCATCGCTTCCAAAATATGTTGCTCCGAGAAGCTCGTCCCTCTCAATGATCATGCCATGCGAATAACCCCCGCGCGAAAACTCATTCATGAATTCTTCCCTGCTCCTTATTTCCCCGTCCCCTACAAGCATTGGGTTGAAGATTCTGCATTCTATGCCCGCACTGACGAAGAGAGGTTCCACAACCAGCGAAATAGGATCCGATTGGGCATCAATGAGCCACTTTCCGCTCTTTCTTACAGTCATGAGACCGCGAAGGTAATCGACATAATCCTCTATGCCGTTGGTATATTGCATTAGTGAGCCCACGTCAGATGCAGAGGTCGCCACATCGGATATTTCCTGCAGTATATCTCTAATCTTGAGTATTCCTTCCGCAGGTAGATTCCTTCCTCTTTCATCGTAAACATGGACCTGAATCTCCTTTTGAAAATAGGAAACATATGCAGCACCGTCGAGCTTCTGCGTCACAACACCGTATCTTATGGCTTGACTCGGAATTACCCTGAAATCCAGGACCTGAGTGCCTGTGGAAACCATGCCGCTCACCAGACACCTTCTGCAAAACCTGGAAACCCCGTGGCCGTCCCTGCCGGTTGCAACAGTCTTTTGGCCACCGAAGTATTCAGCAATCGCTACGCCCAGCTTTACCATAGACAAAGGTTCGTATTTTTCCCAAGAGTAGGCTCTCATGATATCACGTGTGCAGCATTTTTGTTCCTGGACCAATCCGTGAATGATGCCATATTTTAATATTATGCGCTATCCTGCTGTCCTCTCCAACACGGCTCCAGTCCCCCACCACTACACCTTCATCTAGAACGACGCCACTTCCGAGCTGTACCCCCTCTCCGAGTATAGCCTGAGATATAACGCAACCATCGGAAATGCTACAATTGGAGTAGATTATTGAGTGGGAAATCCTGATATTTTTTCCTATGTGTACGTTATCCCCCAGAACCGCAAACCCATCTATCACTAATGAACCGTCTATCGTGCAGTTTCTGCCTGTTATCAACCGTCCATGTGGAACCTCGTCTATGCTTCCCACTTGAAGAAAATTACCTTCAACCCGTCCCTCGACCAGATCGCTTGTCGCCTGAAGATATGTGCTAGGAAGACCTACATCATTCCAGTAGTCCCTAAATTGATAGCCTGCGATCGGCATCCCCTTTTGAAGCATCAGAGGAAACAGGTCCCTGGAAAAATCGAATTTGTTATTATCGGGAATCAAATTCAAAATATCCGGCTCACACACATATAAACCTGCATTAACCAGGTTGCTGAAAGCCTCCTCTCTCTTTGGTTTTTCCTGGAAACGCGTTATCATCCCATTTTCATCGAGAACCGCAACACCGAACTGAGTCGGGTCACTGACCGTGGATAGCGCCATTGTAACCGGTGCCTCTCCGGAGAGATGTGTGTCAATAAACTTACGAATATCTAGAGATGTGAGAACATCCGCCGAAACCACAACAAATGTATCCCTCTCTGACTGAGCAGCATATTTTACCGCACCCGCAGTTCCGCGCTTTATATTATCTGTGGTATAAGTAATGTGCATCCCGTGGCTAGAGCCGTCTCCCAGATGGTTAACTATTCGGTCAGACAGATAGTCGACGAGCACAACCGCCTCATCTATTTTGGCCTTCTTCAGATTCTCCATCATTCTGTCCATGATTGGCTCGTTCAGCAGCGGGATCATTGGCTTCGGTCTTGTGGCAGTTAAAGGAAGAAGACGGGTCCCCTTTCCTGCTGCCATCACCATAGCTTTCAAAGAAACCACCGCCCCGACTCTATGCATTTAAGTTATACTCGCTTTCGGTATTTATTGTTGCCCACAAAAGGATCCCTCACCGGTCACGGATCAATTGACTTATAGAACAAATTCATACACGCGCAGGGAAATGAAACCGGAAAACAGATGGCTCTCAGCTCAGGTTCTGCGCATCTCATTTTCGGCATTCTTTGCTGATTTGGGATATCAAGCGGTTGTTGGTCTCTTCCCTCTCTATATAACAGATGTGCTTAGGCAGAAACCGTATGTATTCGGGATAGTAATAGGCCTTGTGTATGGCGTAGGATCCCTAGTTTCCTACGTAGGGGGCAGACTCGGAGACAAATATAGTAAGAAAAGAATAGCGCTAGCTGGAAATCTGCTTATACCCCTATTGTCCCTGAGTGGGCTTTCTTCTTCCACCATTGTTTCCTCTACTTTCTACACAAGCGGATGGTTCTCTAGGGATTTCAGATCTCCACCCAGGCGGGCTCTTCTAGCCTCAACCTCTGATCCATCACAGAGAGGACGTGTCTTCGGATTTCTGCACGCACTTGATGTTGGTGGCGGTATGATATCAGCTACGCTTGCGGCTGTCTTCCTATTTTATGGAGTGAGCATAAAGGAAGTTATGCTCTTTACAGCAATCCCTATTTTAATTTCGTCTGTGTTTCTTGCAAGTAGCCATGATGCCCCACCGGTTCGGCGTGAAGTTGCACAGGAAAAGATGAAAGCACAATACACGAAGGGAAGGGGTCTATTCCTTGCCTCTGTCTCATTGTTCGGTTTCGGTTATTACAGCCTTGGTTTCCCGGTGATTACTGTAGCTAGGACTACAGGAAATCTGGCTCTGGGTATTGCAACATTTGCCGTGTTCCTCGGATCCTCCGGTCTTTCCGGCTACTTATTCGGTAGGGCAAATCTTTCTCCCCCAACATCATTGTGGAAATTTGGTTATCTGGTGGCGGCAGCAGGCTCCATTTTCATAGCCATATCATATCTATTCAAAGGGGATGTCCTGGCATTCTATCTCTCCACAGCTGTCCTGGGAGTCGGCACTGGTGTAATTGAAACGTACGAGCCAGTGATGGCGAGCGCATATTCAATTCCGCAGAATATTTCATCAGGAATGGGATCCATCGGAGCACTTAGGAGTGTTGGACTCTTCGTTTCGAATACATTGATGGGGCTCATCTTTACAATAAGCATCTTCTATGCATATGTGTATGCTTTCATCAGCACACTAATTGCAGCCATACTGATGCTTGCAGTCACTTATCTTCTTGAAAAGCATGGTCAAACAGCGCCCTGATTTCTGTAGGCATCTCGACTGCCTTCCAGGTCGCTACGTCTACACATACCACAGTTATACGCCCCTCTGCGCTAGGTTCCGTGTCCTTCCCCTTGTAAAGTGAGAATCCAAATGTTGCAGAACTTCTTCCCAGGCGTACAAGATGCATCTCACCCCTGACGCTGTCTCCAAACCTCAGAGGCTTACTATAAGTGCAGGCAGCCTCAACACGCGGAAAGGCTATGCGATGTTCTTCCATAAGCGCAGACAGGCCATCTGCGACACTGGCGAAGTAGGCTTCCTCGATTCTTTCGAAGTACCTAAAATAGTTGGAAAAATGAACTACGCCCAACGCGTCAGTCTCCACCCATGCAACCCTGAATTCATAGCTGAATGCAGTCACATTATCCTAATCTGCCTTCCTTCATTTATCGATCGTGGAAACGAATAATTATCTTTTCGACAATCAGGTTGAAGATGAAGATTGGCATTGCATCCTCCGAACTATTCCCTTTTTTCAAGACAGGGGGACTGGCCGACTACACCGCTTCCATCTCCGCTGCAATTTCAAGGCAGAATATTACAGTGGATGTGATTATCCCATCCTACGGCACCCAAACACATTCCACAGCTGCAATCGACGGAACAGATCCAAAGTTTAGCTATGAAATTCACGAAACAGGGAGGTATAGAGTTATAAGATTCGTCTGTCCAGAACTCTTCGGTTCACCACAGATGTACGGAATGGA
>JAVZQA010000061.1:0-7987 GCA_038881315.1 Methanomassiliicoccales archaeon | reverse complement strand
CAGCTCTATCTTACGTGACAATCCAACGCTCAAGCCAAGGCATAAGCACCGGCCTGGGGAAGCCTGCCTACCTTCAAATCAGCAGCAGCGCACAGCCGCTCTATATGATCAATGGCAATACAACTTCTATCAGTTTTAACATTACCGTTTACACCGCACCCACAACTTTGTATCTATTCGATATCTCGCCACTTAACGCCTCCTCCTCCACTTGGCTGAACATAACTTCCTTCTCAAATCACTCAAGCTATGAGCTTCTGAGTGTTTCAAACGGGACTTCTTTCACAGTTACGCTTTACTTAAACAGCAGCGTTGTCTCGTCCATGGTGCCATTTAACCCGAAGAATCCTCAGAGCATTTACACTATACGCATCATCGCCATCACATCTGCAGGAGGCTCCACTGGTCTCGGTTTTGGACTGGGAAGGTTGGATTAGTGCGGTTTATAGTGACTGATTGCCAATCTGGATAATTGCGGTGATACAATTATATTTGAGACTGTTGAGCGTAATTAGCGGATGTTCTTGGGCCGTTACGGGCAGAAGCTTTCGGCAGTAATAAGGTCAGGCATTATCGCCCCTTATTTTGGGTGGCTTATTCCTGCTGTTATTTTTCCTCCTACCCTAATCTCTCTCTTTTTTGCAACAAGCCTAATGACGCCCGATTACATAATCGACTTCGATGCATTCACATTCGTCGCAATGATAATGTTTCTCCTCATAACCTCTGCATTACTCTTGAGGATCTTTGTATTGAGGCACATCATGCTGCATTATTTCGTCTCAGCCTCATTGTTGGTGTATGCAGTTACACAGTCACTCATTGTACTATCATATTACAGGCTCACAAATTTCAGTCAGTTGCTCCTCGACTTAAGAGTTGAGATGCTCCTTCTTCTCCTTCTCATTTCTTTGGAGTTCATTTACTTTCTGCAACTCAATAACCGCCAGAAGGGGCACAGAGGGTCTTTCTGGCTTTTTCTTCCCTTCCTGCCGCTAGTTCCAATATCGTTGGTATTTCTGCTGGGTTCCTCTCCATTTCATGTGCTTGCATCCAATTTCTATGGTTTGTCCGTCTTTTCACTGATTTCAATTCTAGCCACCATTTCCCTCGTAGCCATTCTTGTGCTGCCTCATGTCGAAACCCACAATCACCTTTACAGTGGCTTCAAATCCTATATGTTTTTGACTGGTATTGCGATTCTTCTCGGCTCCTTTTACGGTCGCTCTCTCTTTGAAGGTGCTGTAGCTTCAAGAATGCTGATACTGTTTGCTGCGCTGCTTCCATTTTGGGGGGAGGTGTTGGATAGAGAGGAGACAAACAGAGAAACACTTAGGCTGGAACACATACTCGAAGAGTACCGTCCTTCTGTAACAGGGAGACTGCAGCGGGAAGAAAGCCTCTCAGGTCTGGACCTTTCACTTATAACATCCTCGATAGGTGGAAGCGTTGCTGTGGAATATAGCTCGGACGATTTGAAACATTGGGCGCTTACGAGGAGCTCGATTGGTGATGGGGCACGGTTATCCGAAGTTTTCGAATGGGACGCGAATTCCTATGTCCCAGTGCTCGACATTGTTGCATTGACGGATGATGAGAATTCCTCTGTAGGCGAAATCATATCAGGGTCCAAAGTAGCTTCTTTCTTCCTTCTGACCAAATCTGAAGATGGGGTATATTTGCTTCAGGGTGCGATTAGGAACGGTGCATATCTTGCCCCCTACGAAACGTCATTTATACTACGGGTCTTTGAGATATCCAGAAGATTCAGGTCAGAGAGAATTCTTGTCTCCAGAATAGAAGAACTTGCAGAGGAACTCCTCATAATATCCGATGCATCTACGGAAATGCTGAACGAGCAGGATGAGAATGCGTTGTATGAAAAAGTGTGTGACCTGATATGCAGGCGGCTGAATATAGGTCAGGCCTATTATTGGGATTTTTCAGAAGGCACGGAAGGAAGGCTTGTATGCTCATCTGAGAATGGTGGCGGTAAGTCTGTTATGGTGCTCTCTGCAGTCCCCGAAATCGCCGCTAATTCGGTTATCCTAAAAACCCCTTTATCGAAAACCGTTAAATCTGGAGGCCATCAGATGAGCGAACTAGCTGTGCCTGTTATAGCGCGCGACGCAGGGAAACGGGGCGTCATATATGTGCTCTCAACCTCACCTTCCCTTTCGGATATGCATCAAAGGGTTGTCCAGGTAATTTCGAATCTCGTTTCTCTATCAATTACCTCCTCTGTTATGAGAAAAAAACTGGAGCAGAGGGAAAAAGAAGCGACTATCAGGGCAGATATAATAGCCCATGATCTCAAGAATCTGCTTCAGCCGGCATTGCTAAGCCTCGATACAATGCGTTTGCTCGTATCCGAAAGCACAGAGGAGGAGGGGCAACTATTCAGGAAGCTCATAGGCAACTCCCTGCAAAGCCTCAACAGTGCCAGTAATTATGTTTCAAGCATGATCGAAATTTCACGGTCAGGAAAGGAAACAAGAGACCTTATGGTTCTTGACCTAAGGAAAATTATCGAAGAGGCCTTCGCTTCGGCGAAATCTATGTTCCCGGATAGGAAGATAGACTTTACGCTTAAGTTGGAGCCTGGGACTCAAAATGTCAAAGGTACACATCTTGTTAAGCAGGCTTTTGCAAACATTATTTCAAACGCCTTACGCTATTGTGACAGTGAACGTGCTGAGATAGTGGTCACTTCGCGTCATGACACCTGGAATGGTAGACAGTTCATTGCAGTTGATGTAGCGGACAATGGTAGGGGTATCGAGCCATCTAGAATCGATTCGGTGTTCGAGAGATTCAGCGTTGGGGCAGCGGGAACGGGTCTTGGCCTTCCACTTTCAAGGGCGATCATGCGATCAATAGGCGGAGAGATTCAGGTTTCGCCCCGTTTTCCGGAAAACTATGCTTTGGGCACAATATTCACACTTCTATTTCCGGTGGAAGGCTCCAATGCGCTTATTACCGGCGATGTTCCGGCAAGTCGTAAAAATTGACGTCTGCCTTTTTAATGCCGATGTTATTTCCTCAATTATGCCGCAAGTGGGCGTAATAATGGGCAGCAAGTCAGATTTCGAGGTGATGAAGCCCGCGATCGAGACTCTTCAGGAATTCGGTGTTGAGACGGAATATAGGGTGGTTTCTGCTCACCGCACTCCGTCGCTGATGTATGAATATGCCACAAAGGCAGCAGAGAGAGGACTGGAGGTAATTATCGCAGGTGCTGGAGGAGCCGCACACCTTCCAGGAATGGTGGCATCTCTCACTCCTCTGCCTGTAATAGGGGTTCCAGTGCCTTCAAAGCATTTGAGCGGGCTCGATTCGTTGCTTTCAATAGTCCAAATGCCGGAAGGGGTGCCAGTCGCTACTGTCGCAATTGGCGCCGCTAAGAACGCCGCTCTCCTGGCCATACGCGTACTGTCAATTCGTCATCCTGAACTAATGGAGAAAATGGAGAAATTTATGTATAAGCAGACGGAAGAGACGCAAAAAAGTTCTCTGAAGTTGTGAGTGTTTAACATGAACGTGGGTATCATTGGTTCAGGTCAACTAGGCAGGATGCTTATTATGGAGGGTAGGAAGCTACCCTTCCGTTATTATGTGTGTGATAGGGAGAAGGGTCCTGCAGCAGAGATTGCAGATGGTTTCTACAATACGGATGAGTTCCGTGCCTTTGTAGATGTATGCGATGTGATCACATACGAATTCGAGCATGTGGATGAGAAACCGCTGAATTTTGCCGAACGGCAGGGAAAGCTCTTTCCATCTCTGCTGCCTGTGGAACTCAAACGTTCTAGAATCAGGGAGATGGAGTATCTGGATAAACACGGTCTTCCGGTTCCTGAGTTTAGGATATGTCATTCGCTGCAAGAGGTAAGAAGTGCGTGCAAGGAACTAGGTAAGACAGTGGTAAAATACAGCACTGGTGGTTATGATGGCAAAGGTATATGGTTCATTTCAGGTGGAGACCTGCCAGGGGAGATGAGGGAGGGTGATTATCTCGTCGAAGAATATGTGGACTATGACTATGAGGCTTCCATTATATTATCCAGAGATGGAGCTGGAAACATAAGGGCTCACACGCCTTCGCTCAATGTCAATATGGAGGGCATACTAGTCCATAATCGTGCACCCGTTGACGACACTCAGATGACAGAGATTGCCGCTCATCTCGCATCGTCATTGAATTACGTTGGTGTAATGGGTGTTGAGTTTCTCATCAGGGATGGAAGAGCAATAATAAACGAATTTGCTCCCCGCGTTCATAATAGTGGCCACCATACACTACACGGCTCCAGCATCTCACAATTTGAACAGCATATAAGGACTATTTCTGGCATGCCGTGCGGGAAACCAACTCTGTACATGCCTAGCGGAATAGTCAACCTTCTGGGTGTCAGGCCCGAAATGTCTGAACTGCGCACACTGATGGAGGAGAATGACGCCCACCTCTACTGGTACGGCAAGTCAGAAATAAGAAAGAGGAGAAAGGTGGGGCATATCAATTTGTGCGCTCGCACGGTCGAGGAACTTGATGCCCTCATAGATGAAACTATGAGAACCATCTATGGTGGTAACTTACGATTATTTTTATGATTGAGGAGGGAGCGCACATCGGGATTTACTGCTGTCGCAGCCCTTCGTATTCTATTCATGACGGCTAAACCCATGCCCTCTTCCCGTATCCCCTCTATCAAAATGTATTCGTAGCCTGCCCTGTCCAACTTTCGAAGGAGAAGGAAGAGTTCACGCGCAATAGTCTCTGGCCTCTCTGCGGAGCCAGATATAAACACATCAGTTCCAGCTAAATCTGCTTCTGATGTGACAACCGAGGCGCACGAAACACCCTTCCTTCTGCACAGTTCTGCAGCAGAAGACAGTGCTTCAATTGCACCTTCTCCCTCGAATAGAATCACTCGAGCATTAACAGGTGCATAATGCCTATAGCGCATGCCAGGAGAAGGCACCACTGATTCTGCACTCGCATAGCCATGTGCAGCAGGATGCACTTGCAAGTTCCTGACATACTTTCTCAATTCCTCCACTGTTACCGCCCCTGGACGGAGCAGCAATGGTGGATCTCTGCTCACATCAAGAACTGTTGATTCCACGCCAAAGAGTGTCTTCCCTCCGTCAATTATGGCATCTACTTTCCCCTCCAGTTCAAGCCGTGCTTCCTCGAAAGTTGTAATGCTCGGCCTTCCGCTCAGATTTGCGCTGGGAGCAGCCACAGGAACACCTGCTGAACGCAGCAACCTGAGTGCAATGCTATTGGAAGGCATGCGAACCGAAACGGTTTGCAGTCCTGCTGTGACCATATCACTCACCGAGGATCTTTTATTCATGACGAGTGTAAGAGGGCCAGGCCAGAAATGATTCATGAGTGGAAGTGCTGCATCAGGAGTGAACTCAACTAAGCCTGTAAGCTGATCCTTCGAAAATATGTGGACAATAAGTGGGTTGTCAGATGGTCTCCCCTTTATCCTGAATATCGAAGAGATGGCAGTTGCACTGTGTATGTTCCCCCCCATCCCGTAGACCGTTTCTGTTGGGAATACCACCACCTTCCCTGCTTTAAGCAAAGTTGCAGCTGCTTCAATCCCTTCATTGAAAAAGAGTCCGTCTTCGACAAGCAGTGTTTTTCCATTTGAGCGCTTTTGTTTTGCTCCCATATCACAGCGCGGCGTGAATCGCTATTATGATTGCGATGAATAGAATTGATATTGTGTTAGCCACCTTGATTAACGGATTGATAGCAGGTCCGGCCGTGTCCTTTGTCGCGTCGCCTACAACATCTCCGACCACTGCCGCCTTGTGCGCATCCGAGCCCTTTCCTCCGAACTCTCCTGATTCGATGAGTTTCTTTCCATTATCCCAGGCTGCACCACCGACCGTCATCATTATTGCAAGCGCAAAGCCGCTAATGACAACACCTATGAGCAAGCCAGCAAGGGCAAGCGGTCCCAGGAATATGCCTGTTAGCAAAGGCGTGAGTATTGCTATTATAGCAGGAACAATCAGCTGCTTCAGTGCCTCCCTTGTTACAACATCCACGCACTTTCCATAGTCCGGTTTATCCTTCCCAGCAAGTATGCCAGGAATTTCTCTGAACTGGCGCCTTACTTCCACGACTATTGACTGAGCAGCCTGCCCCACAGCACCCATCAGGAAGGAGGTGAAGAAGAAAGGAAGGACTGCGCCTATGAACAGACCCGCAACGACAAACGGGTCATTGATTTCAATAGCTGAAAAGCCGCGCGAGGAGATGTAGGCATAGTATGCAGCGAAAAGCGCAAGGGCTCCAAGCGCTGCCGAACCCACAGCATAGCCCTTTGTAATGGCCTTTGTTGTGTTTCCGATGGCGTCTAGTGGGTCAGTCCTCTTTCTTACTTCCTCTGGCATGCCTGACATCTCAGCTATACCGCCTGCATTGTCAGTAATGGGTCCGAAAGCATCCACCGACAATATGATGGCTGTGAGCGAAAGCATTGCAGTTGCTGTTATGCCTATTCCATAGAGCCCCATGGCAGTGTTTCCGTAAAAGCCACCGGTTATGTAGTATGAAATAAGCACCGCCCCTACAATTGTGAGCGCCTGCGAAAATGACGATTGTAGTGCCCACCCAAGACCTGTTATTATATTTGTGCCAGCTCCTGTCGTGGAGGCACGAGAAATGGACTTTACAGGCCTGAATTTCGTATCTGTGTAGTAGTCAGTAATACCCATGATCAGCGCAACAACTATTATACCAATAACCGCATCAACAAAGAAGCGAATCGCTATTGAATTCGGGAAGAGATAATAGGTCACAGCAAAGAATCCTGCAACTGCAATTATTCCAGTCGCAATGACGCCCTTGTACAGTGCTCCCATAATGTTTTGGGATTTGCCCAATCTGACAAAGAAGACACCCACAATTGCCGCTATGACTGAGACTGAAGCAAGCGTCAGCGGGAAATAAACTGCCTTCAAGCCGTAGATGGCTTCAAGCAACGTTCCGCCCAGCACCATTGCGGCAACGATTGTCACAACATATGATTCGTATACGTCGGCTCCCATGCCTGCGCAGTCACCGACATTGTCACCTACGTTGTCAGCTATCACGGCAGGATTGCGTGGATCATCCTCTGGGATACCCACCTCAACCTTTCCAATGAGATCTGCACCTACATCCGCGCCTTTTGTGTATATGCCTCCGCCTACCCTGGCGAAAAGGCTCACAAGCGAAGCGCCAAACATGTATCCAAGCATGTCCTCTGCGTTTCCATTGTAGAAGAGTAACAGTAGCGCAAGACCTAGAACCGCGAACCCCACTATTGTGATGCCAGTTACACTGCCACCCCTGAATGCGACGGACAGTGCCTCTTTAAGCGACTTTTTGGCTGCGTTTGCAGTTCGCACGTTGGCCCTTACAGAGACATTCATGCCGATGTAACCGGCTACGGCAGAACTGGCCGCACCGACTGCAAACCCCACTGCTTCTTTCCAACCTGGCTGCGCGCCTAGTTTTGGTATGAAAGCAATTATGATCGTAAGTATGACAGCAAAGATCGCAACTGTTGTATATTGTCTGTTGAGAAACGCGCGGGAACCCGTTTGAATCGCTCTTGCAATCTCCACCATCTTGGGTTCGCCTTCTTCACGCCTGAGTATTATGGCGGTCTGCACCAACGCATAGAGCAGCGCTGCAGCGGCTGCAAACAGTATGAGTGGTTCAAGTACGAACATTTCAGAACTCCTTTGGTGCTGATTTTGTGCTTTAATTTAATATTTTCCAAAGTTTGCACCTTTTTGCACTTCGCACTACTACCACGTTATAGTTTCAGTGCGATCAATTTTATCAATCACATCGAACCCGCTAGGCGGGAAGGTGGCTCGCCCTTCTATTGAAAGGTGCCTCTGCTTTTTAACTGTATGGAGAAGCGCCCTTGAGTGCTTAGTCTAGTGCATAGCATAGACTACACGTGTATGC
>JAVZQA010000060.1:0-8298 GCA_038881315.1 Methanomassiliicoccales archaeon | reverse complement strand
CATGAGCGTTGACAGAAACTACTTCGGGAGGCAGAGGGAATCATTTGAAGCGGACCTCGAAATAGAGGGTCTCAATGAAAAATTCAGGGGGGTCTTCATCAGAGCCCCTGCCATAACCGAGACGTGGGGCGGATGCAGACCTCTGTCCAGAATAGATAGCAAAATTGCCATGGCGAGACAGGGTAACATACTAGCACTTATTTTTCACCCTGAACTATCAGGCAGCAGCGCGGTGCACGAGATGCTCCTTTCAATGTGATGCGCGCAGCCCTCTGATTATTGCTTCAAGAGCTGCCAGAGTTCTGTCCTCCTCGGCGATTGTCCCTGTCACTATTATGTCCGCGCCGCTCTGCGAAACTTCAATTGCATCCTGCAGGGTTCTTATGCCTCCCCCCACAATTAGCGGTATTGATATCTCATTCTTAACCGCGGAAATCATCGAACAGGGGACATGGGCCGGGGCACCGCTCCCCGCCTCGAGATAGACTAGCTTCATACCGAGGTATTCGGCTGCCAACGCATATGAGACCGCAAGTCCAGGATCATCGCGTTCGACAGCCTCCGCATTGCTGACCTGACCAACTCGCATTCCGGGCGCAACAACAACATACCCCATCCCTATTGCCTCAATTCCAAGCTTTTTGACAATGAGTGCCCCCTTGGACTGGGCCCTTATTATATTCTCCGGTTCGCGGGAATTAAGGACGGACAGAAAGAACACAGCATCAAGGTGCCTGGAGAGACCGGCTGCACTGGAGGGAAACGCAATAACTGGAACACTGGCTGCACGTTTTATCGATAAAACTGTTCTGTCCGTCTTTTCCTGATCTACACCTGTAGAGCCGCCGACCATTATGGCTGAAGTGCCAGCATCTGCAGCCTTCCTCGCCATTTCGGACGCGCGTTCAGGAGACTGCTTATCAGGGTCAATGAGAGTCATGTGCAACTTCCCCTCCTTTAGTCTGGATAATATGTAATCAAGTACCCTGCCCGTTCCAATCATCCCCCGGCTGCCCCTGCCAAAAAGGCTAAGAGGGCGACATACATCGCATATTTGCAAACATTCTGAGCCTTATGGGCATCCGTGATCTGCAGTATACCTGAGTAGATGAATATTATGTCTGCTGCAGCCACAATGAACAGATATCCCAAACCAAACTGGTGGATTATGAATGGAAAGGGACTGACTACAATTGCGCCTGCGAAGCCAATTGCTGAAACCCACATCGATTTGGATTTACCGATGGAGAGGGGAAGGGTTCTACGCTTCCCCTTGTCCGCATCCATGTCCTCAATATCCTTAATGACCTCCCTTCCAAGCGTCGCAAGGAATGACGTCACAAAGAAGGCCCAGATGGGCAGCACATGCCCTGTTGAAACAGCCCCGAAAAGAAAGAGGGACGCGGTAAGCCACGCAATCGACAGGTTGCCGCCCAAACCCAGTGATTTCATTTTGAATTCATAGAGCAGCATTATTGCAAGTGAGAGGAAAACTATCGCAAGCGGATAGAGGCCGAGGGGAAATGTTAACAGGACAGACAGAGCGAAGAGAACAGATGCATAAAGTCTTGCGGCAGCCGGTTTCATCCTTCCTGAAGGTATTGACCTGTCGGGATGGGCAGTCTTATCTATATCCCTGTCGAGATAATCGTTGAGCGTGTTTCCCGCACCAGTGAAAAGGAAGACAACCACCATTGCCAGAACTGTTTGAATAATATGGTGAAGGAAAGAGGAGCCGGTTGCAACGAGGGCTCCAAGTAGAACGGCAACTGCCGAAGTCACGCAGTTTCTGTAGCGGATTATGCTCAGATAGGGAGTCACCTGACACGCTCCATGGAATTCAACTGGAGGATGAACTGATTACTAAAATTTAACCCGACGCGTCATTTACCCCCATCTTGCGTCACATTTCCATGAAATCATGTAGTTACCATCAGTATAGTTGGATGTCGATTTTTCAATCCTATGTACCGTCACCTTGTCCATAACGCTTAACTACTGGGAAACAGTGAGAAGAATCGTGAACGCAGAACCAAGGAATCCGGCAACGTTAGCATCAGAGATTGAAATGCTGCGTTCCGTAATCTCATCACGTTTCGATATCTATGATATCCGCGTCACCTATGATGCGGTTGTCTTCTTCGTCCAGTGTCAAACCGGAACTGAAGAACAGGCATTCGATGATATTAGGAAAGCGCTTGTTCCGCGAGACTACATTCCTTTCCTCCAGAAGCACGCCGGCGAGATGACAATCACTGTCGGCAAGCGCAGGCCGCTCGGAAATAAGGGGAATGTTGCAAACATCATATTGCTTGCTGTTACACTGATTTCCACCACAGTGGCAGGTGCCTTCCTTTGGGCAGGCTACTACAATGAGAACAACATTTTTACTGCGACAAACATACTCAACGGTATCATTTTCTTCGTTGTACCTGTGATGCTGATACTTGGAACACATGAGATGGGGCATTATGTAGTTGCTCGGAAGCATCACGTTAGCGCTTCACTTCCATTCTTCATACCATCGATCCCCCCGATAGGCACACTTGGGGCATTCATTTCAATCAGGGACCCATTCCCAAGCAGACGTGCGCTTCTCGAAATAGGAATTGCAGGACCGATAGCCGGTTTCCTCGTGAGCATCCCTGTTGCAGTTGTTGGTTTCGTTCTTACACAAATGAATCCTGTGCCTGTGCCTGTCCTTCCTCCTGGTTCGGATGTGTTCTCAGTACCCTTCCTTTACAGTCTTATCATCTCATTTTTCCGCTTTCCAGCCTCGGGTAACATCTTTCCCACCGCCTTCGCAGCCTGGGTGGGCTTTTTTGCCACTGCATTAAACCTGCTCCCTGCAGGACAGCTGGACGGCGGACATGTTGCAAGAGCACTGCTTGGAGACAAGGCAAAGTATCTGGGATGGGCGACGGTTATAATGATGGTCATCCTCTCCATTTATTTCGTCAGCTGGATCCTGATGGCGCTCTTCGTGCTCATATTTGGTTTCGTGCATCCACCACCACTTAATGATGTGACAAAATTAAAGGTCAATAGAAAGATGCTTGGGGCTGTTGCTGCAGCAATGTTTCTGCTAACATTCACCCCCTTCCCTGTTTCCTCCGTACCCGCCAACTATAGCTTCTCCATGAGCGCCATTCCGCAGAGTGTGTCGATCAATTCTACTACAGGGACAGCGCATGTTACACTGATCCTCAAAAACGAGGGGAACACGGTTGAAAATATCAACATCACAGAGTTGTCCAACGAATATTTCGTTGCCCTTTTCGGTCCTGGAGGCAATCATTCTTTTGCCAACGTCAGAATTCCGGTTAATGCGACAGTTAATGTATCTGTGACAATAGGACCGACAACTTTCGCAACTGAACCAGGCACATACCAGGTGGGTTTCATAGCAACAGAGCATGGTTCAAAGACAGCGATTGTAGAGGTATCATACCTCAACTAGTCTTCTCAAAGACAAGGAAATGCCTTGTGAGAGAGGCGTGCACCTTTACTTCGGCATGATAGAGACACCTGAGTTCCTGAGAACGTGGAAGGAGGGACATATCTGGTAAAACTATGCCAAGCCTTCCCCCCTCACGCAGGACGCTGCTTATGGCTGCAAACGCTCTTGCATACAAAGAGGAGATGGGTTCCGTTCGAAAGGAGCTCCTACCGTATGGAGGGTCTGTGACTACGGCATCAAATGTACCCAATTTGACTATGTCCCCCGCATCCATATTATAGAGTGTGCAGGCTGAAAGGAGACCTAGCGAAGAAAGGTTGAGGGTTGCTCCCCGTATCATCCTTGCATCGATATCCGCTCCGATAGCGGCTGAACCGAGCAAAGCGCCTTCGATCAGTATGCCTCCCGTTCCACAGAATGGATCCAGAAGGCGTGTACCACTTCCCACATGGCAAAGATTAAGGAGCGCCCTCGCCAATCTTGGATGAAGAGAAACAGGCAGATTGAAGGGTCGCTTGTTACCGTGGCGACCTGCAAAGCCTCGCCTGTCCACACAACACATCTGTAGACAGCAGTACCAGTCCCCATCCCTTATTATCCTAATCACCCGGTCAGGGGATTTTAGATTGAAACTAACCCGGTCGGCAATCACACTTCCCATCTCTCTCTCAATGACAGGCGCGACCTTTCTCGTCTCCCTGTCTCTTGCTGAAACCCTGACAGCATATGCTCCTGCGGGCAGATCTGTGGTATGTAGTGCATCCTTAATGTGCTCCAAGTCCTTATCAGCGAAAAGGAGTGAGGAAACACTTCCCGCGAGAGCCATCCTATTGCAGTAATCCAGATGAGGTGCATTGCGCTCACTCCTAACCAGCGCAGTCCAGGAGCCGGAGCGCTCTATCGCATCACCCAATGAACTGGCGACTTCGCTGACTTCAAGAAAGGGCAATTCCCTGTGTTCTAAGGAAAGCTCGACTATGAGTGATGCCATGGCATCTTCAGTCTCTGATACCTTCCTCTGTGACACTGATCACGCATTCAGCCTCAGGAAGGCTCGGTGAATCTACAAGCCTGGCAATACGCTTGCCCGCCTTGCTCTTTCTGAGATAGATTCTATAGGTCGCCGTGTGCCCGACTATATGCCCTCCAATCGGTCTGGTGGGATCTCCAAAAAACGCATCCGGCTTGGCTGCAACCTGATTGGTGCAGAGTATGACTGCATTATGCACATCACCAAAACGCAGCAGATCATGCATATGGGTGTTCAGAGCCTGCTGTCTTTCAGCCAGCGCCCCCCTGCCCACATATTCGGCCCTGAAATGGGCTGTGAGGGAATCCACGACAAGCAATCTGACTGGATGATCCTTGGCTAGCTCCGAGGCCTTTTCAACGAGCAGCATCTGGTGGGCAGAGTTGAAAGCCCTCGCAACATGTATCTTCTTAAGCGTCTCTGCCGGCTCAAGATCAAGCGCAGAAGCCATCTGCACAATGCGCTCCGGTCTGAAGGTATTCTCCGTGTCTATGATTATCACTTCCCCATTCAAACCCCCTCTATCCTCTGGCATTGTTGCATTGACGGCTGCCTGATGAGCTATCTGTGTCTTTCCGCTTCCGAATTCACCATAGAATTCAGTTATCGCCTGTGTTTCCAGACCGCCCCCTATAAGATCATCTAGAGCGCGTGAGCCGGTGGTCAGCTTCCCTATCGTCCGCCTCCTTTCCAGTATGGACTCGCCTGTCTCAAAACCCCCGATATCCACCAGTTCCTTGGCTGAATTGATTATCTTGGACGCTGTTGCCTCCCCGATTTCGCAAACCTCGGCAAGACTGCGAGGACTCTCAACTGCTATGGACATGAGGTCGTTGTATCCGGCTTCCCTGAGCTTTTCAGCAGTTGCCGGCCCTATGCCTGGGATATCTTCGAGGCTCTTTTCCTTCGTAGGGGCAGTCTTCGTTGCGGTCATTGGAATCAATACCCTCCACTGTTTATTTAAATAAATCTAAAGGGGAGGGCCGAAACCGTGCAAATTCAATCTTCCTTGCATTATTGGCGCCTATGTCTAACGCTGACGGCCATCCCCCTGCCCTTTTCCCTCATTTCAGATGAACTCATTGAAGCGACACCAACAGCTGCCACACCGCTACCATCCACAATTACAACCTCGTCTCCTTCCCTAATCTCCGCACCTGCATCCTCCACTCCTGAAGCGAAGAGATTGCCACGAAGTCTGAAATCACCCATCTTAACCACATAGCCTGGAGACAATGGAGCAATCTTTTCCGCACCGGCAATCGTTAGCGAAACACAGCCTCTGACCGGTGTGAGCATGCCCAGCTGATTCCCCTCTTTCATTATTCTGAGATAGGGGAAGCGCCCAGCATAACTGCAACCTTCCAAAACTGTTCCGGCTTGAATTCCGAATTGGAAGGAGACAATGCTTCGAAGCAGTTGCGCATTCCATCCCTTTCTGTCAGGTCCGCCCAAGGAAGCTGAGGAAATTGCTGAAGTGAGTTGATGCAGTGAATTCTCAGACCTTGTTCTCCCTCCCGATGTGTCCACGAAATCCATATCCCATTCTTTGAGTGCGTTATTCACAAAATCGCGCTCATCCTCTAAATGGGAAATAATCAGACTATATCCTCCCTTCTCCAGTATATAACGGAGGAGTTCGAGCGTTCTTTCTTTCTCTTCGTGAGACCACACACCAGTCACCGGAATATCGTAATGAGCCGCAGGGAAGACGGTCTCCAATTCAGAAGGCACAAGACCCAGAGGTGAGGTGAGTGTAATGATGTGCACTGAATTTGCTCTCCCGGAAGCGTCAACGGCCCTGGCGAATAGAGCGTGGGAACGGGACTTCTGATACGGCTTGACCATTGAACACGGCACAAGCAGCGCTATTCCGGCCTTCGGTGGCAGATACCTCTGACGTATGCGCTGGGCATACCTTCTGATCTCGGCACGATTGAATGAATGTGATGTATTGCACTTAATGAGATGGGCGGCGTCCGGAGCGACTGACTCATAAGCATCATAGAAAGAATCAAAGTGCCGGAGCATCTCATTATTCCACGCAGAAAGGGAAGCCCGTGCTTCCACGTATTCCCTCATAAAGCCGCCTTCCAGCGCGACACTGCATCTTGCGAGTTCGGATTTGAGCTGAAGCCTGTTATGAATTGTTATGTCGAACTCTCCGCTGACACAGCTCTCACATGTGCATACGCCCTCACGCAGCACAGATGGATCGGAGCGCATGCCGTCGACGAAGGCAACACCCGATGCAGATAGGAAATCGGTGTACACGGAATCCAGGACATCTGCCCCCGCATAGATGAGAAGGGACAGATTTTCAGGGGTTGCGATACCTGGAAGATATACCGCCTTCGAGAAGCCTGACGCTCGTCTGAGCTCTATAAGGTAGGAGGAGAACACGCCCGTATCCGGATAGAGTTCGGAAGCGTTCACTGCCATAACCATCTCAGAACCTGCGGCGTATCTACGCAGTTCATCGGCAACACCTTTCGCGCCAGAGTAACACAGTGCGATGTTTCCACTATCGCTCATTGAGTGTGCTGAAGCAGGATTATCCATGTATGATGAATAGGGCATGAAGGCAGGCAGGAATATCGTGTTGTCACGCCCCTCAAATCTCCTTTCGCCCATCAGCACATTGTTACCAGATACAAATTGCAGTCCGACTGTGTCTGAGGGGGAGTCAACCAGTATCGGTGAAAATCCGGGTAAGGACATACCCTTGCTTGAGGCATACAGAACGCAAGGTATCCGGAAGCTTCTGCCGGAAACTACTGCCTCTCCGGTTCTTGAAAAACAGTAACGTTTTTCAGGGATTATCATCTGGGAGGCAGTTAATATGTCATGCATTAAAACTTCGCCTGGTTACCGAGCGTAATATACACCTTCTAGTCATTATTTAATACCACAACTGCCTGCACTGGAGAGGTGAGCGATGGCGAAGCCTCCATTCACCGATTTTGTGTCAGTAAGGGACCTAACGCGCGACCAATTGCTGTCACTTCTCAAGAAAGCCGGCGAAATGATGCCATATGCTAGAGGGGAGAAGCGTGCTAGCGCGATGAACGGAAAAATACTAGGCACACTGTTTTATGAACCCTCCACAAGGACGCGGCTATCTTTTGAAAGCGCTATGGTCAGGCTTGGGGGAGCCGTTATAGGTTTTACCTCAGCAACCGGAACATCCGTTGAAAAGGGGGAGAACCTATCAGACACAATACGCGTAACCGAATCCTATGCGGATATATTGGTCATCAGGCATCCGCTCGAGGGTGCTGCCAGGCTTGCTGCAGACTTGAGTAACAAGCCTGTGATCAATGCAGGTGATGGTGCAGGCCAGCATCCAACACAGACGCTGCTGGATCTCTATACAATACTAGAGGCGAAGAAGAGACTCGAAGGGGTGCATGTTGTTCTACTGGGTGACCTTAAATTCGGTAGAACGGTTCATTCTCTTGCAGAAGCACTTGCACTTTTCGGTGCAAGACTCACACTTGTTTCTCCGCCTTCCCTGGAAATGCCAAGGGACGTGCTGAATCAAATAGAATCCAACGGCATAAGGCCTGAGCAGATTTCATCACTGGATGAGGCGGTTTCAGATGCCGATGTGCTGTATGTCACACGGATACAGAAGGAACGATTTGCAGATCCGGCGGAATATGCAAAGGTCGCCGGAAGCTACAGGATCGACAGGAGGATCTTGTCTATTGCAAAATCAGATATGTCTGTCATGCATCCCCTCCCCAGGGTGGGGGAGATAGATCCTGACATTGATTCGCTTCCCAATTCGCTCTATTTCAGGCAG